>CAZRCN010000149.1:0-6026 GCA_964598575.1 uncultured Victivallales bacterium
GAGACCTTGTGTGTAAGCCGTTAACTATTATCTTTAGGACCGTCCCTGATCTCCCTACGTCCCTGATCTCCCTACCCGCCATGCGCTTGGCGGGCTAGGCCCTGCATTTGGCCAGCCAGGGCGCTCACGTTTTCGAGCAGTGCGTCGCTCACTTCAGCACCTCCCAGTGACCTTCCTTGCGCCCCCCCATGCGCCGGAGAAGACCAAACTCCTGCAGCTTCTTGATATTCTTCTCGATAGCCCTGGGTGTTATCCCGATTTGCTCAGCTAACTGGGGAATTGTTAGGGTTCCATCTTGTTCAAGCAAATCAAGTATCTTTCCCGAACTCTTTCCCGAACCTTTCCCGAACCTTTCCCGAACCTGTTCAGGTACTTTCCCTGGCGTTTTCCCGACACTTCTCCCGTCCTTCCCCGCCGTGTCCCCGACCTTTTTACCCCGCGTTTTCCCCACAGGAGAGTGCTCCTCACGAAAACCACTCTTGTAAGATGGCCGACCAAAGGCGGCGATGAAGATCCCGGCAATCTCCTTGAATTCGACATCCGGCTCGTGCTCGAGAATCAGCGGCATGCCGCGGCCCCAGGCCTCGACCATCTCGATGCGGCGGAACAGGTCGGCGATCAGCGGATTGCGCCGCTTGGAAATATGGCCCTTGCGGAGGTCAGCAATCGTGATGCCGCCGAACAGCCCGCCGGGATTGCGAATCTCGACCCGGTCCTTGTAGATGGCCACCTGCACGTAATCGGGGTCACGGTAGTCGCGGTGGCAGAACGCATTGATGATGGCTTCGCGCATGGCCTCCATGGCGATTTCGGGTACATCCTTCCGGTACAGTCCCTCCAGCCGCATGCCGATGTGGATGTTCTTCAGGACGTACTTCTGCGCCTCTTCGATCAACTCAAGGATGTCGCCCTTGGTGTCGTGGCGGTCGATAATCATGGCGCTGTCGGTGGTGCCGAACACGGCACAGCGCAATTCCATGGGTTCTGGCGTGAAGAAGAGCTTCGCGGCATTGAGCAGGTGTCCACCCTTCAACAGCCCCAGTTTGTCGAGAGCGTTTTCGGGCGAGTCCCATTTCAGGCCGGCACGCTCGACAAATGCCCGCAACTTGGCATCATCAAGCTGATCCACAGACAAGTCGCATGGCTGATTGTCCCAACGTAGTCGATCCTGATTCTTGTCGACGATGATTATCTCCAGCTCACGCGCGCTGAGCTGGCGATCTTCGTCCGCCACGCGCATATAGGCGCGGCCCAGTGCATAGTACGGCTTTTCACTGCCTTCGAAGGCGACTTTGATGCACACCGCGCCGTCCACGGTTTCCTGCGTCACATGCGGATAAATGCGCGGCTCGATATGCGCGGCAATGGCCTGCGACACGTCGCGCAATGTTTTTTCGCCTACGTCAAGGCCAACGGCCTTCCCGTCGTTGCGGATGCCGAACCATAGTTCGCCCTTGCCGTGCTTGTTCAGGATGGCGACTATGGAAATCAGGCCCGCCTTCAGCTCAGCCAGACTCTTCTTAAATTCACGGCGCTCGGTTTCCTTCATGGACTTGGTCTCCTCATATAGCCAAGCCGGTCAAGAACGCCCGCCAATTCCGTCGTGGTGCCGTCGCGAGCCTGCTGCAATTCGGCCAACGGTACGTAGTATTTGCCCCAGAGATTCTCAATGTGAACGGCGAGCGAACGGCGAACGGCTGCCAGTCCGGCGTACACGCCAGTTTGCAGGTCGCCCAGCATCAACTCCAGCACAAGCGCCTGCTTTTCCTCCGCACTCATGCCGGTACAGCGCTGTTTCAGCACCATCACGAAGTTCTTCATCAGTTTCCGATACTTGGCTCGTGCGGCGGAAAGATCGGCCTTGATCTCTTTGTAGGGCTGAAGCTCCGCTTCCAGTTGCGCGGTATCGTCGAAATACGATTTCAGGTCAGCGCTAGCGTGCTCTGCGGCGTGCTTGTCCTCATCGGTCGCCTTCTTCTTGGCGGCGGCGCGTTCCAGTTTCTTCAGTTCTTTGAGCGCATCTTTGTTCTCGGCCTTCAGCTCTTTGGTCTGGCGTTCGAGATCTTTGGCGTAGTTCCAGGATGCGAGTTCATCCTCGTCGACATCGTCGGGCGGATTGCTCTGCTCGAACGCTTCCTGCTCGCCTTTCAAACGGGCGATATCGGACGTGGTTTCCTGAATCTGTTCCAGATAGTCGCCCATGACCTTCTTGACGAGCTTGTGCTCAAAGGGATCAAAGGCGGGGCCAACGGAATCGTCGTCTTGCACGGCGTCGGCGATGGCATCCACCCAACCATCGACCACACCGCAGAATCCGTTCTCGATCAGGGTCTTGAAATCCGGCAGGGAATCGGTCCACCAGGTGGCGACGACACCGGAGAGCTTGAAGGTGTCAAGGATGCCAAGCGGGTGCAGGGCGTCCGAGAAGCTGGCCAGCAGCTCGGAGCGGACGGCGTTCAGGTTCTTGCGTTCCGGCAGAGCGACCAAGCACGCGGAATGTTCCGCCCACCATGCTGCGACGGCGTCGCGAGCCTCCTGCATGCGGGCCTGTATGTCTTCATCGGCTTCGATGATCTCGGCAATCTTGGCGCGTTCGGTGACGGAAGCAGAGAAATCCATGTACTTGGGATCATCGGCGCGCGCCGTGAACAGCTTGCCCGGGTCGAATCTGAGGGCGTCGTACAGCGATTGCCGGCTGTTGATCTCGGTAACGGGGATACCGCCGACCAGATGCGCTCGGACGTCGTGCGGTTCGGGCGGTGGCGAGTTGTCCACGTAGCGCCGGACGTTGAGGTTGTAGTCGTTGGCCTCGGACGCGATCTCATCCAGAGAAACCACCTTGGCGTACCCGTCAACATTGGCGAAACGGCGGAACGTAGACGCCATTTTCTCGATGTGTTCCGGCTGGAGGTAGTTCTGAGCGCGGCCCGCGAGGAATTCGCGGTCGGCATTGATGAAAAGAACCTTGCCACGCCGGGCTTCGGGCTTGTTCGGGTTCGGTGTCCGGCCGGTCAGGTTGGGCCGCATCACAAGAATACAGGCCGGGATACTCGCGCCATAGAACAGGTTTTGAGGCAGCGCGATGACGGCTGCCACCAAGTCCTGCTGCAGGAATTTCTTTCTGATCTCCTTCTCGGCGCTGCCCCGGAAAAGGACGCCATGCGGCATGACCGTGGTGACCATGCCTCTCGGTTTGCACACGGCCAGCATGTGCTGGGCGAACATAAGATCACCCTTCTTTCCGGTCGTCGGACACCACCCCCAGCGGAATCGCTCGGGGAACTCCATGTTGTTCTTGGAGTAGTTCTGGCTGAAGGGCGGATTCGCGATCACGCGGTCGAACCGTTCCAGCTCCCCGGCCTCGCGGTGCATCGGGTGCAGCAGCGTATCCTGAAGCTGAATGTCAGCGCCTCGGATGTCATGGAGCAGCATGTTGATCCTGCAGATCGACCAGGCGGACGGGTCATTCACCTGCCCGCAGAGGCGCAGGTCGGTCGGATCGCCGCCGGACTGTTCGATATACTCGCGGCCAATGATGAGCATGCCGCCGGAACCGCATGTCGGATCGTAGATGCTCATGCCCGGCTGTGGATCGATAAGCCGGACCATCATTCGAATGACATCACGCGGCGTGTAGAAATCGCCCCCCCTTTTTCCCGCCGATTCCGCAAACCGGTTGATCAGAAACTCGTAGGCCGACCCGAGCAGGTCGGAAAACTGGAAATCCTCGTCACACAGGCGATACCGGTTGAAATGCCGGACCAGATCCTTACAGGCATCATCGGAGACAACGCGCTTATTGCCCTGGGTCCGCATGAACATGATGTGGTCAAGGACATGTTCCAGGGATTCATTTTCTTCACTCAGACCGACGAGAGCCTTATCGAGCAGACTTCCATAGGTGACACGCGCATCGTTCAGACGTTCCTGAAGATAGGGCCAGCGCGAATGTTCGGGGACGAAGAAGCCGTCATAGTAGTCCGGATTCTCCCCGTAGTTTGCCTCTGCGGCATCACACGCCATGCCTTCGCGAACCTTGCACCCGACGATGCGCTCGCGCTCTTGCGTGAAAACATCGGAGCAGCGCTTGAGGAACAGCATGCCAAAGATATAGTCCTTGTAGGTGGCCGCATCCATGCCCTGGGTGCGCAGGATGTCCGCGGCTCCCATCAGGTGCCGTTCCAGTTTCGCGAGTGACAGCCTTGCCATGCCTAACCTTTGGCCTTTCCCGATTTCACCCAGTCGTTCACCTCGTCCACGTCAAATTTCCAAAGCCGCCCGACCTTGTGCGCGGGCATCTGTTTCGTTCTGATCCATCGGTGGATCGTATCCTGGCTCACGCCGATATGCTCGGCGATCTCTTCGAGCGAATACCATCGTTCTGGTCCTGACATTGGCCTGCGCCTCCGCTTATGCGCGTCGCAAATGCTCCGCAATGATACAGTCTAAAACGGATTACTACATACCACAGTGACGACCGTCACGCAAGAGGAAAGCTTCGCTGCTTTCCGTCTTTTCGGGTGTGGGGGTCTGGTCCTGAGCGGAGCATGCCCAGCCCCGGAACCGACATAGGGAGCGCCGATCCGCCGTCGCCCAGCGGGCTGTTTGAATGCGGGACTCTTTTTCTCAGGGCGGTGGGTGGACTCTGGTCCGAGAAGCGGCGACAGGGAGAATCAGGGACGGTCCTAAAGATAATAGTTTACTTGAAAATCGAGTCGTCATATTATGTTGCCATGCCAAGGATGCCACGAGTTGAATATGAAGGGGCTATTTACCACGTCACGGTGAGGATGGCTGGTCACGCTTGGGAGACTGGACGGGGCCTGGACCCCTCGGTGTGTTTGTTTCGTGACGATGCGGAGCGGGAGCGGTTTGTCGCGCAGTTGGGTGAGAGAGTGGAGGCGTACGACATACGGCTGTATGCCTGGTGTCTGATGCTCACGCATTTTCATCTGTACCTGGAGACCCCGCGTGCAAATCTGGGGCGCTTCATGCATAGTCTACAGACGGCATACACCGTATACAGTAACCTGCGACGTCAGCGACATGGTCCGCTGGTAGGACGCTACAAAGCCAAGCCAGTCGAGGGGGACAGCTATCACCTGGGGCTGTCGCGCTACGTGCACCTGAATCCGGTGCGAACCGCCGCGGTACTGAAGCGTCCGGTGACGGAACGGTTGCGGCGGTTGCGCGATTATCGCTGGAGCAGCTATCAAGCCTATGCGGGAAAGGTGAAACCGCCACCATGGCTGGCCTGCGATCCGATCCTGGCTTTCTTTTCCGGCGGGTTAGCAGAACAGCGACGAAAGTACCGTCGGTTTGTGGAGGATGCGCTTGAGGAGGCGCAGGGAGAGGAACAGTCGGAGTTCAGGACCGCGGCGCTGGCGATTGGCAATGATACATTTGTGGACTGGATTCGCCAGAAGCTGATCGAGCGCGGTCGCGATTCCAAGTGTGCGGCGGATACAGCTCTGCGCCAGCATGCCGAAGTAGTCCCTGTTGAGGACGTCTTGCGGGCGGCTGCCCGCATTATGCAAGTTCATCCCAGCGCCTTTGAAGAACGTCGCAGGAATTCGGATCTCAGAGGAGTGGCGGCCCACGCGCTGTGTCGTTTTGCGGGATTATCTCAGCGAGAGGCGGCTGCGGTACTGGGCATGAAAACCGGAGCTGCCGTGGGACAGCAATTGCAACGCCTGCGGCAGCGTGTTTGTACGGACACTCATCTGCGTAGTCGTCTGGCAAGTCTTGATGAGACCTTGTGTGTAAGCCGTTAACTATTATCTTTAGGACCGTCCCTGATCTCCCCTGCACTTTCTCATAGCGCAGCCCTGCACATGGCTGCTATGGTTTGTCGACCTGCTATCATTCCGTTATGTATTTGTATGGCGTAGCTGCTGTTGTTACGGGTTGGGGATGAGGGGCAAGCGCCAATAGCGGTTTTTACAATATCTGCGTGCAAGGGAACAGGAGAGGCATATGGGGACGTGTGGATTAAAGGTGGATGCATTTGATTATGAACTGCCGGA
>CAZRCN010000150.1:0-5984 GCA_964598575.1 uncultured Victivallales bacterium
CGTATACTCCTGCGTTTTTATTTTGAGGGCGGCAAGCGAGTGTTGTACGTGTTCTACTTCGCGGGCAGCCTTGTCCTGGTTTGCCTTCCGTTCGGCCAATTCCGCTCGCCTTGTGCACAGGTCCTGCCATTTATCCTGACGAAGGATAAGCGCGTGTTTTTCCTCTTCCAATTGTGTTTTTTCCTGCCGCAAGACACCTGCCTCTTCCGCATCACGGCAACGCTGCACATCGCGTTTTATTTGCTGTGTTAACCGATCGATTTCTGTTTGCAGATGGTTTGGATCCGCGTAGGAATCCAATGCTGGCGGCACAAGGTCATTGAGGTTGATACTGACCGCGGCATCGCTGTATGTTCCCTCCTTGCACTTTGAAAGCAGGTCCTTGATGGTTGCATCCAAAACGGCTTTCTGGTGAATCGTGATATTGCCGTTTTGGCTGTCGGTTGAGAGTCCCAGTAACTCAGGATTCAGCAAGCGGAATGCATCTGCGAGTTGCGTCGGGGTAAATTTGTCGCGCAATATCTGGATGCTGGCGTTCTCGATGTTCTTCAAGCGTTCTTGCAGGCGGGCTTGCTCCTGTTGTTGTTTACCAAGACGGGCTTTGACATCGGCAACCGGTTCCTCGTTGAGGTTGCCGAGGCGCCGTGCCAGTTCATCGCTGCGTTTGCTGATTTGCTGGATACGTTGCGCACTCCAATCCGGCAAATAATCGGCAAAGGACTCTTCCAGTTTTTCGGTTTCTGCCAACCAGTCTTCTACGCGTGTCAGCGTGGCCTTACTCGAGAGCAACTCTTGCTGCAACCGGGTGTTTTGTGCTTCAGCCTGCTCCAGCTCTTTATCAATATCAGCTCGACGTGTGGTTGCCGTTGCCCGTTCGTGCTGTAGTGTGTTGCTGGCATCTTGTGATGCCGACATGAGGCCGCGGTACAATCCCGGTAATCGCGAACGGGCTGCATCGCGCTTGGTGCGATGTTGTAGCGCGCGCTCGATATCCGGCACAAGATCCTTGATCATTTGGACGGCCTGCGTGTCGCGTTTTACCTTGGCAAAATTTTCCTGGTAGGTTTTGGCAAGGTCTATACCATCGGGCTGATGGAAACTGCGGGAGAATAGCGACAGCAACAATTTTTTCATTTCATCTTGTCTGATGTGGGAAAGACGCAGGATATTACAAAACAGCTCTTTGAAGCTGGTATAGGTGTCGCGATTTTTGGCGGGCACCAACCCCAGCATGACTTTATGTCCATCACCGACCCCCGTGAGGGCGGCTCGTAGCACGCTGGCGCTCATGGGGGTGAATTGTTTTGCGGCCAGGTCAGCCTTGACGGCATCGAAATCGCGCACGCGCCGATCTGCATCCAGGAACAAGGAAGCATCATACCGCCCCATGTAGGCAAAGCGTTCGAATTCATATTGTTTAACCGGGCCACAGCCATGCACTCCGATTGTCTGATACCCCGTGGGGGTCAGGCATTCGAAGAGTGCATAGCTGTGTACAGTTGGAAAATAGTATTTACGGGTTTCCTTGAGATCACGTGAAAAGCGCATACTGCGTTGGTCATCCAGATACAGGAATTGAAGCAGTGAAATGAGGGAGGTTTTGCCAACATTGTTGGGCCCAACCAAGTGCAGCGGTTGATCCAGCTCAACCTCTGCATAATCAAATTTCCCGCATTTCAAGGCAATCAGCCGTATGGGTCCAAAACGACTATTCACGAGAGGCCTCCTTTTGGAATGTTTCGCCGTCGTCAGGGTCGCTGGCAGTGCTTGCTTCCGGAGGAGACTCCCGGTTGGCATATTCCATGCAGATATCGAGGTACCGATAGGTTGGCGACAGAAACTCGAAGAGATCATCCGGCTTGCGCCGCACAAAGCCGTAGCGGTGCAGATAATTGACGATGGCATACAGTTGTTCTGTCGTAGTCACATCTGCTTCACGCATTAGGTCTCGATAGCGGTCGCTCGTCAAATGCGGCAGATCGCCGAGAGCAAAGGGACGCGTCATCAAGGTTTCTTCAATGGGTTGCCCTTTGTCTGCCAAGCTTTCTACGAGCACAAAGACAAACAATGCCATTCTACCCGCGATATCGGTAAAATTTGTTTGGTCCTCGAGGTAAAAGAAGTCGCGTGGATGACGTGTAAGGGTAAACCCCAGTTCCTGCAGCAACTGATGATAGGCTGCGTAATGGCTGGACAGATGGGTAAATAGGTGACCATCTACAGCACTAATATGCCGTCCGCGCCGCAAAGCGTGAAATATTTCTGCTAATGCGGGCAGGCCTGTATGCCCTGTGGGTTCAGGCTTTGTCATATGCTTCTGATCCTTCCGGTAGTGGACTGACGCGCATCGGACATGCTCGAAAGCGTCTCTGCTGGATTCTGTATAGTGTTCGTTCATGATGGAAATCCGCGATTCCATACTGCCCCGAATAGATTCGCCCGTAAAGGCGAAGTATCGTGGCAGGCTGTTCCTCGGCAAAACGATCGATCAACCAAGCAAGACAGTCGTCAACAGGGAGTGCCGAGCGGAATGTTCGTTCGAATGATTGTATGTCGAAAGCAACGGCATGCTTGGACGCACGATGAGGCTCGATGGGATGCGGTGCCTTGGGGGTGTAGTCCACCAGCCGGGCAATATGGGCCTCCAATGCGGAATCGCTGATGATTCCCTGCATTTGCCAATTGGGGATACTGAGCTTTGCAGACAGACCGAGGGATTTGAATCCTTTTCGCATCATACGTTCGATGATGGCCGATGCACCACGGGCTAGCACATTTTCACGGCGCAGCTCTTCATAAAGCGGTGTGATTTCGCGTAAGCTTTCTTCAAAGTCGTTCAACACATCACGGCGCAACCGTATGAGACGTGCCAGGATTGCTTCCGATTGCTGCACAATTTCCTGGCGCCCGACACCAACTGTCTGCGGCACGTTTTTGAGTACAAGCCTTGTTCGCTGGAGGGTTTTGTCCAGCAGGTTACGCGAATCAATCATGTCGCGCAGGGGAATCACATAGGTTTGCCAGATCCGGTTTACTTCTGCATAACGCCTCGCCGGGGAGATGCGTTCTTTAGCTGTTTTCAACTGCATAACCGTGGCAATGACACCGCTACGGTTGTTGCGGGAGTCGTGACGCATATCCTCGATGTGCTCGGCCAATTCAAGGGCGACCCGCATCCATAATTCCGGGTTTGATTCGTTTTGTGCCGTTTCCAGTTGGATGGTCTGCTGATCGAGAGCCGTAAAATACGACTGGATGACAGCAATGCTGGTTAATCGGTATTGGCGCAGCAGAAACCGCATCAACATCGCGACGGGTCGGGAAAGCTCATAGCGGGCCGTGGCATCTGGCGCTGACTCTAGAATTCCCATCTCAATGAGTCGATCGAAGGTGTGTGTGGCGGCCGGAGAAGTGTGATCGGCGTGCTTGCGAATCAACGCAAATATATCACCCTCAGAAAGCCCACCTTGCACGCGATGTAAATCCTCTAGCAGGTCAGCATTCTCTGACGCAAAACGAAAAAACTGCGCTGGAGATATATCACTCATTCATCATTCGATATCAGACAACACCCGATTTGACAACTATTCCATAACCGGACTCTTTATTAGGCGGCGATCTTATCACACGATTCTCTTCCTGATAAGCGCTCAATCATGAAATGCGCTGCAGCCAATCAACATTTGTCTAGACCGGTTGTTGTTAATGAACAAACCTGTGTTCCGTGGCGATGGGGTCTACATCGTCAAGAGCAGTGAGTTCTCAGGAGTTTCCGCAGTAAAAAAAATCAAAAATATCAGCGTATATTTGACGTCGAAAAAAGCCTTTACCCCAAAAAGGGAGGGGTTAGGCGTTAGGCTCTAGGCGTTAGCAACACGGTCCCGTACGTTTCATAAAGTTGCTTACCCCAGTGGTTTGTTAAGGATTGGAGACTTTTCAATGAGCGAAGGGATGTCAATTAGTAGCTAACGCCTAGCAAACTAATGCCTAATGCCTGAATTTCCGCTACAGCGGAAATTCCTCGTTCTGCGTACAAAGCGGCTTTTAGACGCTCTGCGGTCTCTGCAAAGTTCGGATTGTTGCCGGCTGTCTTTGCATCCTTGGGATGAGAAATATATACACAGCTTGGTGCACAATGCAGTCTTTGTTACACTTGGCACAATGCAGGCGGGCAAAAAACTTATTTTTATACGAATGACTTTATATTGCGAATGGTCTAAAGTTTGTTTGTCGTTATTCATTAAATCATAAGGAGCCTTTTTATGACCAACAGTTGTTCATTGTTACGAAAGCCAAATATTCTGATCTTAATGCCGGACACATGGCGTGGTGACACACTGGGATGTTCCGGGCATCCCGCCGTTAAGACCCCGAACCTGGACCGGTTGGCGTCCATGGGTGTTCGATTTGAAAAGGCCTACAGCTCGAGCCCGGTCTGCATGCCTGCACGGAGCAATTGCATGAGTGGCTGGTACTGCCACAATACAGGGCAATGGCATAATCATGGCCGGTTTCCCCTACATGCTCCGACATACATGCGGCACCTACAGGAAAACGGCTATCGTACCGCGCATATCGGCAAATCTCACTTCTATCCACACAGTAATGCCCGTGTCGAGAACCCGCCTCACTTAGATAGCGAAAAAGGCTATATACACGCCATGGGGCATGACGATGTGCTGGAAACCACAGGTCCACTCGCAACGGTGGGATGCAATTCGATTATGACGGATGAGTGGAATGAGAAAGGATTGACCGATGTGTTTCGCGCTGATTATTGCGAGCGCAACAAACAAGGTCCGTTCAACGCGTTCTGGCCAAGTCCGTTGGATGAAAAGGATCATATGGACAGCTTTGTCGGCCGAACTGCCATTGACTATTTCAAAAACCGTGACAAGAGCCAGCCCTTCGCAGCGTTTGTCGGGTTCCCGGGCCCCCATGATCCATGGGATCCACCGGCGGTCTGGGCCGATATGTATGCCGATGTGGCCGTGCCTGAGCCCTTACCCCCTTCGCCGCCTGACTCCTGGTTGAGCGAGGCAGCGCGCACCTATCACAACAGGTTGATGGACGAACCGAAAGATCAGGACACCTGGCAGGCCATGCGACGACTCTATTACGCAAAATGCTCTCACGTTGACAGTCTGATCGGAGATTTACTCGATACGCTGGAGGAACAGGGCGAATTGGATAATACCGTCATTGTCTTCTGGTCCGACCATGGGGACCGTCTGTGCGACCGTGGCAAATACGCAAAGGGTGTTTTCTTTGATGAATCGGCACGTATTCCCATTATTCTGAGATTGCCTGGCAACCCCGGCGCTGGTGGGGTATGCAATAGCGTCGTTAGTATCAATGATATTTTCCCGACGATCCTTGAAGCCGCCGGTATTGAGGGGGTTGACAGTTTCGGAGAATCCCTTTTGCCTGCAATAGAAGATCCAGATCAGCCTTTGCATGACGCCGTATTCAGCGAGATTTCAGGACAAAGTGGCCTGCTCACGATGCTCCGAAACAACCGGTACAAGATGATCATCAAAAATGATTCTACCACGTTGCAGCTTTTCGACATGGTGCAAGACCCGAATGAATTAGCAAATCTGGCCGGCCGTGCAGATATGGCTGCCATTGAACAGGAACTGAAAAGGAAGATTTTTCAATGGCGTCTAAAAACCGATATTCCTCAAGGTCAAGGAGACGGTCCTCGACCATTGGATAAGGCGTAAAGGGCGTGCGCTTTGACAATGCGATCACCCAGAACCCGATCTGCACGCCCAGCCGGATGTGCTTTATCTCCGGTCAGTATGCCCATAACCACGGCTACTACGGCCTTTCGGGGCCGAACCCCAATGGGCTGCCCACGATGTTCGGTCATTTCCGCAAGCATGGCTACCGTACGGGGGCGATCGGCAAGATCCACTGTCCGGAGTACTGGGTCGAGGATGAGTTGTGCATGGGGTAGTATTTTATGGCATATGTTTGCG
>CAZRCN010000151.1:0-5936 GCA_964598575.1 uncultured Victivallales bacterium
CGATAAGACCCATGGAGTTGGTCATTACCAGGCCGTAATATTTATAGGTTGAAGAGCGAGGCAATAAGTACGCTTCGAACATATCCGGAAACATCATGCTCACCCCTAAGCTGAGCAAATAGTCCACATTAGCCGCCAAATACCATCCCTTGGGATGATCCTGGATAGGCTCATCGCTTACCAGGGGAACCTCCAGAAAGCGGCTGGATTCAAAGCTGAACGGTTTCATTTCCCACAACTTGGCCACATGCAGATCAACCCAGTCGCTTCCTATCCTCTGTTCGATCCGAGGCTGATTCTCGTCGTGGTATTTAATCTTTACCCCGATCATTGCGTCCGCCTCTCGCTAAGCTCAGCGTGGTACGCATCCACGAACTGCTGATAGTTGCTCTCCACAGCCGAGTCCGGCATATAAGAGGCCAGTATGTGGCGCTCATCTATCGGCTCGATCTCACCCACCTGGTTAAAAAGCGCAAAAGGCGAGAAGTGCAGCGTCGGCGTGTTCTCGTCCTTCCAGGCCACGCTCACAAAGCATGGCTCTTCCCAGTTCCCCCGCTCATTTACCGTGTAAATAAGCGTCTGCCCGGCGGTCAGTACCGAGCAATACGGTTGCTTGTTTTCAGTCATTGTCCCATCCCCCTTAGTGGTTCGATGATGCCCAAAGCTTCATCGACGTTTGTAGCCCAGCCGGCACGAACCCCAACCTTTTGCCAGTCCTTAATCACCTGCCACTGCCTGGCCGTAGGCTTATTCCCCGGCACCTTGACCTCGATATGAAAGGCCATCCCATTGAGAGCCCCCGATATATCGAGCTTCGGCTTGCCGAACTGCGTGCCGTGATTCTTCTCGGCCTTGCATTTCGGTATGGCATTTAACTCTGACAAAATCTTATTCACTATCCTGGCTTCCGGCTGCGCCATTGTATCGCTCCCTCTATACCTATTGATACCAAAAAGTATCACTTCTGTCAAATAGGAATGTGCAAACTACTGGCCGGGCTTGCAATGATCAGCTCTTCCTTGGCCCTGGTCATGCCCACATAGAACTGCCGGATGATCGACTCCTTGCCGGCGATCGTCTCCGCATACTGCGCCGCCTGCATGGAAATATCCGGGAACAGAAGCACCTTGTCTGCCTGCCCACCCTTAACCGAATGCACAGTACCTGGGATCACCCTTGGTGTGGCGTCCAGAGCTTCCCGGCCATAGCGCTTGAGCACAGCCATGGGGAACTCCACGCTGTTTGCCTTCTTGCTTGTGACCTGTTTCTTGAACCACTCCAGATCCAGCTTGACTGCCTCGTTTAATGCCTCGGGCAAAAACGACTCTCCGATTAGGTCAAAGAGCCCCTTGGCGCTTAGCTCTGTTCCGACCGCCTCATTGATCCGCTTCTTGGCTCCGTGCTTTAAGAGCTTTTTGGCCTGGCACAGCTCCAGCCATGAGGCCAGCTGCTGCTGGGTCCACAGCCGCCGCTTCGCGAACTTCGGGCCCTCCGGTTCCATATAAGCCACGATCCGGCTGGCCGTGCTCACCCCCTTGCCAGGACTGAGCGGATTCCAGCTGCCGTTCTTGCGTTTATACTTGTTCGCAAACGGGATACCCCTACCTCGCATTTCATATATGATAGGTAGGAGCATATACGAGCAAGAGGCCAGGACCATAATGTCCTGATCGCTCTCCATGTCGGACAGCTCACGTTCGATGCGATCCACAACCGCCTCGGCCTGGCGGTAGCTGCAATCCATGCGAGAAAGCTTACCTTCTACCACTTCGCCGTTGGGCCCAAGCTTTGGTTTCTGATCCTTGGGTTCTCGCACTTTGATCCGCTCGATCCAGGCCTGAGCATGCTCCTGCACCACTCTCGGCACCCGGTAGCTGCGATCCAGAATCACCTTGCGCTCTGGCGGGACGTCCGCATTTATAAGCACATGGGGGTCTGCTCCCGTGAATCCAAAAATGGCCTGATCGTCGTCCCCGGCGATCATAATATAATCCAACTGCTTGGCCCACTTGCGTACCAGCTGGAGCTGCAAAGGCGTAAAGTCCTGGGCTTCGTCGAACACGCCGATGGTGGCGTTATTGGGAGGGTAGGGCATGTCGTGCAGGGCAAGCTCGATCATGTCCGTAAAGTCGATGTAGCAATTCTCCTGTTTCCAGGTTTCCCAGCAACTGGCCAGATCCTGCACCCTGTTGCCCCACTTGTTGCGCGGCGTCAGCCTGGCCCGAAGCACCTGGTAGTCGGCAAAGAGCTTATCCACCTCAGTTTCAAACTGTTGATCAGCCTCGCCCTCGTCCATGTCCACGCTCTTGCCCTTGGACATGGCCAGCCTGGGGAAGCGCTCATTGAACTCACTGATATGCTTCTCAGCCAGCTCCGGGGAGCCGATACCCCGGTAGCACAGGGAATGCAGGGTGCCGATGTTTTGCTGCGGGATGGGCAGATCCCGGCCGGTCAGCTCCTCGGCTGCGGCCTTGGTAAAAGATGAGACGATAAGGTTGTGGCCGCCCGCTTTGTGGGCAGCGTTGTTTATGGCCTTGGTAAGGTATGTTGTCTTTCCGGCCCCGGGAATCCCGTAGACTTGCCACTCGTTGCTTTCTTTGATTCCGCGCATTTTGTATCCCCCTTTGCAGCGCCCAAAAGCGCAGCTGCGAAGTCGTCCTCCTCGACCTCCTGTTCTTCCATAGAAAATTTGTTGATAAATACAGGAAGCGCTGCTAGGTAGAGATCGTACAAGGCAAGCCCTTCGCTCCAATGGAACTTCTCATGGTCAAACCTGGGCATGATGCAGAACTGGCCGGTTGTGTCGTCATGCCAGGTGTGGACGGAGAGCTTGCCTTTATCAATCTCTTTTCGCAGTTTTGCTTCCGCCTCCTCCGGTTCAAGGTCCAGATTCTCTCCCTGGTAAGTGTTCATTTCTTCTCCTTGAGGGCTGGCGTTACGTCGTAAACCCTGCGAGTAAACCACTTGTCGTTGTCATCCTTGAAATTAAAGGGTTTTGATTCGCAGCCCAGCCGGGCCATAACATTGCCAAGCGTCTTGATGGTGTATTTTTCCCCTTTGAGGTTGATGTTGGTCATCAGCTTCTTGCCAAACAGATACGTCCTGCCGTCTGCGGTGAAAGGCCTCTTGTCAGCTTCGGCATCACTTGGATCGCTCCATACCCCCGCCTCTTCCAGGTATTCCTTGATCCAGGCCCGCATGGCATCCTCGTCCCTGGTATCCTCTGAAGTTTCGATTTCGTGAATTAAGTTCCCAATAGCCGTGATCACGTTGCCCCAGTTCTTTTTGTCTTGAGCCTCAAAGGATAAGTTCGTGGCTTCAAACACCTTCACTCTGAGGTTGCCCTGATTCAAGAGCTGGCTGGCTCCGCCGACCGGAACTTTGTGCCCGGTCCCAAGGATCAGCTCATAGTAAGGCGGATCAGACAGATATTTATTGATCCTTTCCACGCGGATTTGCAGAGCCGCAGCGATCTTGACCTTTGCTTCCTCAACTTCTCTAGCCATCTCGTCCGGAGGCAGCGGCTCAGAGTCCGGGTTCATCTGCCTGGCCTTGATCTTGGCGCAGAGATTGTCTAGTCCTTCGTCGTTTCTCTTCTTGATGACTATATCCCTGGCCTTGATGATCAGGTCAGATATGTACTTGGGCCGCAGAGCTTTCTTTAAGTCAGCCTGCTTGGTCATGTGTTTTCTGCGGAAGGCTATGATTAGGTTGGCTATCTCCTGATCCGTCCAGGTCCAGATCGCGGCGTGGTTGGCCAGGCTCATGTCGTAGCTGGAAAGTGAACAGTCCCCTATCAGCGTGCCGTCCTTGGACTTCTTCTTGCGCTTCTTCTGCATGTCCAGCTGCTTATTCCACAGCTGCCTGAACTCAACCTCGCTTTCCATGAGCGCATCGAACTTTTCTTCAGGCGGAACGGCAGTCTCGACAAGCGTTAAATTGAACGGATTCTCGTCTCCGTTGGCAAAGCTCTTGCGCTTCGCCTCCAGGACTCCCTCGTCCTGCACAAAGGTCAAAACATCGTCGAAGCTGTCCGGGTTGTAGAGCGGACCGCCGCTCTTGACCAGGCGCACAGGCCTTGGGTCATCTTTGTTCTTGCGGTTTGTGGTGCCCGCTATGCGCATCACACGGTCCAGATTGAACGTCGAGTCTATCGACCACCCGCCCTTGCCTGAAGCAGCAAAGGCCATGGTATGGTGAAAGCTCTTGGTCAATCGTTTGGCTTCGAGCTTCTCCTCCTCGGAGTCGAAGATCCAGGGCTCATTGAAAACCCAGAAGGCCTGCAAGCCGTGGCCAGAGTTAATGATAATAGTTGGCGGGGACTCGGGGATGCCCTGCTCGATAAGCTCCAGGGCCTCCTCCTCGGTACTTGGCAAGGTGTCTTTTTGGTGGATCGGATCCTTGATATCCACATCCACATTGAGGCAGGCCAGGCCGATAGCGTCAGCCTCAGAGCCTTTCTTCTTCACACCAGGACCGAATATGCCAAGCGTGAAGTATGTGTCTTTTGAGCTGGACTGAGTGGCTGCATACTCTCCAGCCTTTTCTGAGGTTTGGAACCATTTCGTCTGGGCCCCGGGCAGGGTGAATATCCCGAAGAGTCCTTCTTCCAAGTAGTCGCCATAGATTTGACTGAGAAATTCTTGTGGCGTGACGTCCATAGCAATACTCCTGGCGAAACATGCCCGGAAGAAGGCGTCCCCTCTCCCGGGCACAGGTTACTCTAAAACAGCGGCCGCGCCGTAAGCTTCCCTGCCTACGTTCCGGCCGTTTTGCTTCTCGATGAATGCGGTTGTCTCGACTGGCTGGGTGGGTGCGAGCTTTGCTGCGGCCTGGATCTTCATATCCACCACATTGCGCTTGTCGCTTGGCTTGAATTTGACTTTGAGGTTTATCTCCCGGGGAGCCTCCGGGTCGGTGTGCGGGTCTTCGATATTGTCCCATACTCTTTGCAGCTCGGTATTGAACATATCCACAGCTGCGCCGTCGTGTAGGGTTGCGAGATCGATCGTCTTGTCCATTAAGTGTCCCTCCTCTCAAAGATAAAAGGGGGCAAGCCTCCTTGCCCCCCTTCGGTTAGGGTATGTCGCCCGGTTTACATATTATCGAAATCCGGCGCGGAAGCGCCGTAGCCCCCGTTTCCGTTTCCGTTCGCCTTGGCGCTTTCCAGCACTCCGGTGAACGAGTCCCGGTAGGCCTTGACGATGGCCTTTTGCTCAGCCGTCAATGGCCGGCCGGGCCGGAAGACCAGCTGGGAATAATTGATCCCGCTGTTGTTCTTCACCTTGGTCAGGCTGATCATGGTTGTGATCGCAGCCAGGGACAGGCCTTGCCGGGTCAGGTCGATGCGGTACTGCTTCAGATTTGCAATCGATTTGACCGGACAGCTCAGGTTATAGGGCAGGAGCGCATTGGCCGGGAGGATGAAGATGTTTCGCTTCTCCGTGCATGGCTTGCCCAGCTTGGAGTCCTCGGGGAACTTGTTCAAAGGGCAGTCCGCGCACAACCCACCCGGCTCTCCGTACCCATGTATTAGGTCATCGGAGAAGCAGTCCGGGGGCGTGCCTTCGCCGCCGGTGCCGAACGCTTCCTTCCAGTAGAACCTTGCCGGTGTGACCTTCAAGATGATGGCCTCCAGCTCCTTGACCTCGACGGGGCCGTCAGCCGTGGGAATCTCGAAGATCGTCCCGCCGCCGCCCGGCACCTTGATCCGGGTCAGGTCAGACGGCTTGAACTCTTCGTCGCCCAGGTTCTCGGTCAGAAGCTCGGAAAGCTCCAGGTCCTGGTTGGAGAACAGAGAGAAATCAGCCACGTCCTTTACTTCCATTGTTGCCAGTTCTGTACTCATGTCTTTACTCCTCGGTTAGATGGTTCTTTGTTTCTTTGCTCTTGGCCGCTTTGTGTCTTTGCTCTTTGATTTACGCCCTCCGTGATTT
>CAZRCN010000152.1:0-5910 GCA_964598575.1 uncultured Victivallales bacterium
TGTGCCACGAAATGACTAAAACGAACCCACAGATTCTGCGGAAGAGCCATAAATATGGACACGAGGCAACAGGTTTATTCCACGTTTTTGCTTTCCTCGCACACGGACTCAGGCTTGCGTCTTGAACATTCTGTCAAGCGGAAGCGGTTGAAATCCTAGCCGATATGCTGGGGAATCATCCTGAAGTCGGAAATCTGCGTTTTCAGCATCGATAAAAAGCGGATCTGCACTCACACTGTTCGTATCGGTTCCAAATGATTGATAGGCATCCAGCCTTTGGTCACTCAACTCGGGATCATCAATGCAATAAAACAGATTATCATTACTATCCGTATCGCATAAGCGTGCTTTACGACCCTGGCCATGAATGCGCATTTCTGATATTGGGTTTTCATCAGCTTTTTGAGTCAGAAAAATATTGCGTTTGATAACAGATCCATTTAGCGGCCCCGTTTCCAATGAAAGCAGGCCACGGTGCGGGGTCGCAAAAGGCAATGCCAGAATATTATTCGTGACCCGATTAATTCCCTTCAGGGTAATACCGGTTGCATCGCCGCCAATCGCATACATAAGATTAGCGTGAATAATGGTATGATGCTGATCATCGTCACAACGGATACCTTCGTTCATCTTTGGCGATTGGCAAGGACCGATGACATTAAACCGAATCACATTTCCACCCCCTGCGCCAGAAATGTAGATTCCATCCCCATCCCCCATCTTCTGCATAACGTCATGTATATGATTGTACTCAATCAGATTGTCACGGGCATGCAGGAGCGGTTCACGTTTCCACCAATCGGTGATACCGGAATACCACCAGATATTGTAGACGTAATCGTTGCCACATTGCTCCTCAAGGTCATCCCAGTTAATCGTACCGCTGCACTCCTGCACGCCTTCGCGGTCATAAAGAATTCGCCCGGAACAAACAAGACCGGTATAGGGTGTATCGTGGATGTGGTTTCGGGCAACATGATTATGGCCGCTTTGCCAAATGAAAATTGCCGGACAATGCCAATACGATTCACCGATATTGTGAATGTGATTATCGACAACCGAATTGTCTCGATTCAGGTACTGACGACTGGGTCCATACCCGCAAAGCAGAACGCCGACACCACCGAGATGAAGAAATGTGCAGGATTTGATCTTGTTTTCTCTTGATGCAAGGTCCAGGCGAATGCCGCCCGATCCTCCGTTCTCAAACGTACAGTTCAAGACCTCGCAGCCTTTTGCATGACGGAGACGTAACATACAAGATGGAGCATCATACATTTCCCAGTCATGCTGTATGCCCATTCCGGTCAAACCATGAAATGAAAATCGGTTGGAATGCGTAAATGTAATGTTCTCAAAGGAAATGTTTTCAGCCGGTTGTTGTACGCCTTTCAGCGCATGCACGCCTTCAACACGAATAAACGCTGTCAAGCGTGCCGCCTCAATGCCGTCTTCGGGACAATCGCCTTCGGGGCAATAATACAGGCGAGCAGATTGTGCATGATAAACCCACGTACCGGGAGAAAGAACACTCAGGCTATTTTCAAGCCAAATGGTATTATCAACACGATTGTAGTTCCCGATCGGATAGGTGCAATGTTCAGCAAGCGCTACAAATTGCTTATCAAAATCCACCGTTTGAACCGGAAGGATATTCATGGTCCAGGGGTTTCTGGGGCGAATCAGAAACTCTGCTTCCTGCAAATCGTCTGCCGGCACAACATCCCCCGTCTCAAATGCGAATCCATGATGGACCCAATGTTGTCGGGGATTATGAAACCGTTGATGCCTGTCGAGCTTACCATTGGGACCGTAAGCATCCGGCATCTCCTCTTCACAGGTAAAGTGTAAAGGAAGCGGCCGCAGCCCTTTTCCTCTCGCTCTCGGCAACGGCCCCGCCGGACTATATACATTCTTTACCGCCGTACCTTCGGGCAGCTCTGTGTACCAAACACGCCCATCCAGGGAGGGGTCGATTTCAGACGGCAATTGCACCAAACGCTGCCATTCGGTAACCGGTAATCCCGAGCTGATGACCGTACCCCCTTCTTTACAGCCTCGAAAGGTCACACGGTTTCCCTTTTTTCCACCATGCGATGGGCCAAGGATCAGCGTTTCATGCAACCGATGGACACCTGCCGCCAGTTGGACAACCACATCTGATTGTTCCTTTACATTTACCAACGCATCCGCTGCGCGCTGAAGCGATTGCCAGGGAGCATCTTCCGTCCCCATATTTTCATCACAGCCATCTGGAGAAACATAATATTCTATCAAATCAAATCCTTTCATCGATCATTTCTATTGAACCTATCGTTCTGTCAAAAATTTCGTCCTCGTTGTTGTTTAATAGATTGGCTCCTCCGCAGAATCTATGGATAGAATAGATCACAAGGCAGTTACAATCAAGTCTGTTGGCAGAGTTATCTTAGCGTAGAATGGGCGGAATTGTTATGTGGTAATCCACATAACATCTGCACTATTCTACTACGCGTATCTTGTACAGGACCAATTCCTGATTTTCCGGCAACGGACCTTTTCGAGGGCGGTCACGGTTCGTGCCAAGCGTCTCCCGCGCCGATGTGAGCCGCCGTTGGCGGCAAGGAATGATTTGAGAGTGGGGGTGGCCAGAAGAAGGCAAAGAGTCGAGATTCCCGGCTGGCTCAGCCGGATGCTCGACACCACGGAGGTCCGCCGACAGGCGGAGTGACCCGGCGCACAAGCCTGCACCAAGCGTTGGTGCGGTGCGTGTGCCGCATCGAAGGCGCGAGAGCGCCGGGCATGAAGCAAAGACCATGACAGCTTTGCTGGCGTGGTCTTTGTCGGGGACGCCGGGGACGGCGTCGGGGTACAACAAGAGCGAAGCGTTGAGGTGGCGAAGCCACACCGCCCCGGAGGCCGTGGCGTGCCCTGTGCCGGATTTGGTGATGAGCCTTGGCATCACCGATGACGTTCGCAGAGAGCATGACACGGCCGGAGGGTATGAGCATGAACCGTGACACCTCTGGTGGCGCGGTTCATGGCCTTGGGACGCGGGGAACGACCGTCGGCATCGTTGACCACGGTCGCGCGGGGGATAGCAGGCAGGATGACAGCTTCGCTGGCGGCCTGCCTGCATAGTACCCGAGGCGCGGAGCGCCGAGGGGTACGGTCTACTGCTCGGTCTACTGCTCAGGATGGGTCTTGCCCCTCAAAGTAGGTTCGAATACGTTGAAGGAGGCTCGACCAGTCTTCGCTCGTAGCGCAGCGAAGAGCGAAGACTGGTCAAGCCTCATCCTCGATATATTCCTACCTGGTTCCAGAAGCAATACAGTATTCGTCAGTAGTGATCGTCGTATACCGAAAGAGGTAACACAGCGGGTCCCCCACTCGCCGCTATCGCGGCTCGCGATATACGCCCACTCCGGCGGCGTTGGCGTAGACCGACCCGCACCCGCCGCGGCCACCATCCTGGGCATCGGCCGCCGCACCCTATACCGCCGCCTGGAGGAAATGGGCGAAGCCTGACCGTTAAATGCAAAAATCAGGCCATCAGGTCGGCCTCTCCGTTGGACTGCACCAGAACGGTGGTCGGCATTCCCTGCAGCATCCGCTGGTAGCGTTGGTAGAACGCCGCGGGATCCTCTGCTTCGGAGAGGTGCAGGCCAAGCATCAGCAGATCGCTGTTGCTTGAGTACTGGTGCAGAATGTCCCTGAAGGGGGCGTCCGAAACCACCACTGCCGTGTCAGCCTCGATGCGCGCACGGCGGGCAATCTCGTGAAGTTCGGCGTCGGCCTTCCCTTCCGCGTCGTCACGCACCAGCCGGAAAAATCTGATCTTTGCGCTTTTCCACTCGACGTTGGTTGCCAGCAGATGGGCCAGAATCAACATCAGTGACCCGTTTTCCTTTCCTCGCCACCAGATGTCGATATAGCGAGGAGGGCGTTTCAGCGGATCAACGAGACCGGAGCCGACCACGCACAGAATGCTCCGCCCGAAGGCCCGGATATCCCGCAGATGGCGGACGAATGGGACTACGCGGTCGGTACGTTGCGGCCATCCGAGCATAACGGTGTTGGGTTTGAGCGGTCCGATCGAGTGGGCCTGCAGCAGGATGCGAATTCCCTCGTCAAAGTCGCTCGCAATCACCACTTCGGAAAATGCGGTGACATTCAGTTCGCGCAACGATTGTTCGACACTGCCGACCACCTCTTTCTGCTGGAGGGCGAGCCGCCTGAAGTCACCGACAAGAATAACGGCTGCGGTCATGATGCCGCGGCCAGCCTCGAACCAACTCCCGAAACGGACGAGTGCCTGCCGGGTGGCAGGATTGCCCGACAGTACCAACAGGGTGGGACGCCAGTTCTTGGGATGAACCGTGGTGCGGCTGAGGCGGTGCAGGTTGCGGGCAATCAGCGCGTACAGGAAACCGCGCCGCGCATCGCCGAAAGTGGATTCGTAGATTCGCCGCCCGATAAGCAGGTACAATCCCGCCACCACGGCCACGGCCACCGCCGCCGCCGACGCATTGATCAATAGCATGGCGGCCACGCAACCGAGCGCCCCAAGCAGGGAGAGGCTCCAATGGTTCAGGCGGAATCGGGGACGGAAGGAGGGATTCTTTCCCACGCTCTCGACAAACGCCGCCAGGTTGATCATCCCATACGTACTCAGGAAGAACATGGTAATGACGGCGGCCACTTTGTTGAAGCGCTCACCGGCATCGGGACCGGATGCCGCCAGGATAATGCCAAGCGAAATGGCCAGGGTCAGCCACATGCCGCGTTGCGGTTCGTCCCCGAGGCGCGTCCCTTTGGCGAAGATTCCCAAGCCCGGCACAATACGGTCACGGGCTAATGCCTGGAGTACGCGCGGTGCGCCCAGCAACGAGCCGAACGCGCTGGAAAGCGTCGCGGCGAAAACGCCTCCCATGACGAGAAACGATGTGCCCAGCAGCGCATTGGCCATAAGCGTCTGATAGGAACGGGCAATCAAATCCTCCCGGCCTTGGCTGCCACCGGCCAGCAGGATGAGCAAAATGTATATGACGCCGCCGACCCCGATGGCCAGGAACGTTCCGCGCACGAGCGACTTGTCGGGATGGCGAAGATCCCCGGACATGTTGACGCCCGCCATGATGCCCGTGACGGCAGGGAAAAAGATGGCGAAAAGCCTCCAGAATCCCAACGCACCCGGCAAACTGGAACCGGTCCAGTTGGCGGCGAAGGTCGCGGGCTCGAAAAGCACCAGCGATCCGCCCAGAAATGACACGACCGAGGCGGCAAGCAGCGCCATAACCACAAACTGCGTGCGGATCGCCACTGCGGCACTGATGTAGTTGACGCCGAAGATCGCAACGGTGCTGCCCAATGCCAGATACAGATAGTACGGCTGGAGAACAGGGAAGCTGCTGACAAGCGATTCGGTGAACCCCAGCATGTAGAACGGAAGACTCATCGCCTGAGCCAGAAACAAGGTCAGACCAATCGCTCCGCCGAACTCAGGCCCCAGCACACGGGAGATGATGAAGTACGCGCCACCGCCACGCACACGGGTATTGGTGGCGATGGCCGCCATCGACATGGCCGTCAGTAGGACGATCACCTCGGCAATCAGCAGGATCAGTAAAGCGTTGCGAACGCCGCCCTGGCCGATCACGAACCCCATCCTCAGGAACATGATCACGCCCAGAATCGTCAGGATAGAGGGCGTGAAAACGCCGGCGAACGTTCCGAATTTGTGGCCTACCGCCGGAACGGCGGCAACCGTTGGTTTATTTTCAGGCATGGTTCTATCACGGATATTCACAACAAGCCGCCTCACGCGACACGGGGGGGCACCATAAAGTAAAGCGCGTTGTGGGTCAAGACAAGGGGTCCCGTGTCCCGTAGCAAATGTCCACACGGGAGTGCGTTGTATTTATGTAAGTG
>CAZRCN010000153.1:0-5889 GCA_964598575.1 uncultured Victivallales bacterium
ACATCCCCATGACCATGCCGCTGCAGCCACCCATTGGTGAGCAGGTCTCGCGCGACGGCACCCGCAAATTCCTCTTCCCGGTAGCAGCCGACCTGACCGTGGAAACGGTCTACATTCCCGATGGCAACCGCCATACCCTTTGCGTATCAACACAGGTGGGATGCCGCATGGGATGCCGCTTTTGCCGAACCGGACGTATGGGGCTGCGCGCGCAACTTTCAGCCGATCAAATCCTGAATCAGATTGCTGCCGTCCCCGTCAGTGCGCAACTTACCCATCTCGTCTTTATGGGCATGGGCGAACCCTTCGATTGCCCTGATCCGCTTTTTCGGGCGCTGGATGTCTTGCTCGATCCACGCCACACCCAGTTTGCCCCAAGACGCATCAGCGTGTCCACGGCCGGTGTCCTGCCCGGCCTCCAACGCTTTTTGCAACGTTATGCCCTCCCGCTCTCGCTCAGCCTGCACAACCCTTTTCCGAGCGAACGCGCGCAATGCATGCCCATCGAGAGAACCTGGCCGCTTGCCACGATTCTCGATGCCATTCGACATGCCAAACGCGCTACCAAACGGCGTCTTTTTTGCGAATACCTCGTCATCCGGGACTGGAATCATAGCCAGCGCCACGCGGATGCCCTGGCTGCATTGCTGCAAGGCCTTCCCGCTCGTATCAACCTGATGCGCCCGCACCCCTTCCCCGGGCAAACCTTCCAGCCCCCCGATGATGCTGCTATCCTCACATTTCGGGATGCCTTGAATGCCCGCGGGCTCATTTCCACAATCCGGCGCTCGCGCGGCACGAACATTCAGGCCGCCTGCGGCATGCTGGCCTCTGAGCTCAGCCCCCAGGACTCCTGCCGAATTTCCGGTGAAGCTCCTTGAGCGACATCAGAATGAGCGTCGGGCGGCCACGTGGCGACGTGTACGGCATATCGCACGCCGCCAGATCCGTCACCAGCTTCTCGATTTCCGACAACGTCAATTCCTTCCGCAAGCCCACCGCAGCATAACATGCAGCCTCCACAAGGTGCTGCGCCATCAATCCCTTTGCCGATCGTCCGCCCTTTTCGCGTAATGCCGAAATCATTTCCTGCAAGATGGGTCCGGCCGATACCCCCTCCAGTACCGACGGAACCGCATCCAGCAGGAAACCATCCCCACCAAAGGGCGATATCCCGAACCCGATCGAAGCAAAAAGCGCGATGTTACTTCGCACATGGGCCGCATCGCGTGGGGTAAGCGTAAGCGTCTCCGGCAACAAGAGGGGCTGGGAAGGCACCGTACCAGCCGCCAGGCAGGCAGTCATACGCTCATACAGAACCCGTTCATGGGCCGCCCGGGGGTCCAACAACACCAACCCTGTCTCGGTTTCCATAGCCACATATACGCCTCCGATCTGTCCAAGAACCTGACACCACGCCCAAGGGGCTGCCTTGGCAGGCCCTGCCTGCTCCGACGTCGAAGCAGACTCCGGGGCCGCCCCATCCGGGCCAGGTGCAGCTGAACCGAATATTTCATCAATGGGCAAACCGCCCAACGGAGGGGCAGGTGTAGCCTGGGTGCCACGTGGGTATTGAAAGGTACGCGCAGGCGGCAAATCCGGTATCGTGAGCGGCCGCGCCTCTACTGGGGGCGACGCATGATCCGGCACCGTATCCGCCGCAGTATCCGTCTCCGGTTGCGCTACCTGCTCTTCTTCCTGCGTCGCCGCTCCAGCGTGTAAACCACTACGCAGGGCATGCTCGATCGCCGCAACCACACAGTCACGCACAATACCTGGCCGCCGGAAGCGAATCTCCCGCTTCGTAGGATGCACGTTTACATCCACCAGCGAGGGATCCATGGATACAAACAAGAAGACCGAAGGGTGACGCCCCTTGGGGAGCCCCATGCGATATCCTTCCCCGATCGCATAGCGCAATAAGGCTGGCCGGACCGGCCGTTGATTGACAAACAGGTATTGCTCATTCCGATCTGCCCGGTGCAGCACCGGCCTGCTCACAAACCCTGTGACCCTGACCCCGGATCGCTCGTACTGCAGTCGCGCCAGATTCTTGACCAGATCAAAATGAAACAGCTCCCGGATCCGATCCTCCAGCGTACCCCCTGCGGCTAGGCGATAGATGTCACGCCCGTCTACTACCAATCGCAGCGCCAAAGCCGGATACGCCAGAGCCACCATGAGAACAGCATCCCGAATATGCTGTAACTCGGTCTGATCGGTCCGTAGGAACTTGCGACGGGCAGGAACGTTGTAAAATAAATCCCGTACCTCGATCTGCGTACCCGATGGCGCACCGCAGTCCTGCACCTCCAGTTCCTCGCCTTGCTGGACCAATGCTGTCCCGACCGTATCACGCTCCCGGCTGGTCTCAAGACGAAACCGCGAAACGCTACTGATGGCAGCCAATGCCTCGCCACGAAACCCGAGCGTACGAATCGCTGACATGTCCTGCGCGGCACGAATTTTACTAGTGGCATGACGCCGGACCGACAATACAGCATCCTCGCGTCCCATCCCGCATCCATTATCCGTCACACGAATCAATTTGCGGCCACCGGCCGTGACCACGATATCCAAACGTGTGGCACCGGCATCAATCGCATTCTCGACCAGCTCCTTGACAATCGATGCCGGACGGTCCACCACTTCACCGGCTGCAATCTGATTGGCTACCTGCGCTGGCAGCACTTGTATGTTCGTTTGTTTCTCCATGCCCTCAATGTATGCAATCCCGGCCCGCTTGCAAACGATTAATCCACATCCGGAAAGGCGGTTGACACAGAACAGCAGACTGATATGATGCAAACGTATTCGTTGCATAGTGGTCATAGTATACAGACAGGAGTTCTGTGGTGGACACCGAGTTACTAAACGAGCAAGTGCAAATCGAGCGCAAAGTCTTCTCCTTGAGTTTGCGCGAGAACCCGCGTGGCCGTTTCTTGCGGATCACGGAGGATGTCGGCGGCAGGCGCGATACCATTATTGTTCCTTCCACCGGACTGGAAGAGATGCGGGCCGTGCTGGACAAAGCCATTGATGCCGACCGCCAGGCTGGGCCCGCAAGTGCCGAATGACATAAAGAGCAGATAGGGGCGACCTATGCCGATACATAGATGGTTCCTGGCTCTCGCTTTTTGCTGGCTCTGCGCATACCCCGCCTTTGCCGACGAACGGCTTGCAGATGCCTTGCTGGATCAAGTCCTTCTGAGTTTTCCCACCAATCCCGTTACCGTTACGGGTGATCTTGTGGTCCGGCGGCGGCGGGGCGTCCCGCTGGCAACCTACCAGTTCCAGATGCATGCGGATTGGCATGCGCAGCCCCCGGTCATTACTTATACCATTTTCACCGCGGAGGGCGAGGCCGTATCATCCATGCAGTTTTCCCCGGGTGCCGCGGATGCCTTTGCCTACCGCACGGGTGCCGACCTTGCGCCGGCCCCCTTGCCGGATCTTTCAAGCCAGATCGCGCAAACGGATATGAGCTGGAGTGATCTGCTGCTGCAATTCCTCTGGTGGCGTGGTGGGACCCTGATCGGCGAAGACACCGTGCGTGGATTTGATGCCTATATCCTGCATGTCCAAAAACCGCCTGACGTTCCCGGCAGTTATGCCAGCGTGCAACTCTGGATTGGCAAGAGCAATGGGTTGCTATTGCAAGCAGTAGGTCTGGATCAACAAGGCGAACCCATTCGCAAGCTCTGGGTACAGAGCGTACGTCGCATCGAAGAGCAGTGGATGCTCAGCACTATGGAAGTACAACAAGTGGGGCAAAACAGTCGGACCCGGCTTGAAGTACAGACGATGGAGCAGCACGAAAAGTGATGCGTTTCTTCCTTCGGCCGCTCTGGTAACCGGCCGACGAGTGCAGCGACGCGTACGGGTCACGATGGATGCAGCAGGCACGAGCAGCAAACAAGGAGAAACCATATGGCGTCGTCTGATGCAGCTTGTCCGGCCTGCGGACGCTATGTGGGCCCCGTAACCGTGTGTCCGTACTGCGATATCGATATACCACAGCAGCGCGGCTATCGCATCCTACGCCTAGCAGCCTGGCTGCTTGCCAGCGGGGGGCTTTTCCTGCTTTGGATGGCCGCCGGGCAGGTAGCGGCCCCCAACTGGCCAGTCGCCAAACTCACACCATCGCTACAATTTGCGCAACTTCAATTCGAGGGCAAGCTCACCCACACCCCGCGTGTGAGCAGGAATCGTCGATCTGCCAGCACCGAACTCGATGATGGCAGCGGTAGCACCTTGCGCATTGTTTTTCTGGACGATGCATTGGAAGCTCTGCTGGACCTTGCCCATAAGCCGGAACCAGGCACCCGGTTCCGTGTACAAGGCAGCCCCCGCATCCGCCAAGGTCAACAGCCCGTTCTCTTTTTGCGCGATGCCGGCAACTTTGACATCCTGGGGTCAGCTTCATGAATGCGTTTCTCCTCGCAGCCGCGGCCACCATCACGGGCACGGCATGCGCCGCGCTTGCAGCCTGCTTTCCAGGACTACATATCTACAATGTCCTAGGCGTCCTGCTTTGGTTTGTCTACAACCGCCCGGATGCCGGACCCCTTTCGCCCTTTGTGCTCATACCCGGCGTGTTTGCCATGATTACCGCTTGGTCTATCACCAATTCCATTCCATCCATCTTGCTGGCTGCACCCGATGAGAGCGCCTTGCATACCGTGCTGCCTGGACAGAAAATGCTGCGCGAGGGCAAGGGGCGTCAAGCCGTATGCCTGACGGCTCTGGGCAGCGTATGCGGGGTCGGAGTCCTCTTGCTGTCTGCCCCGACCCTACCGCATATCCTGCCGCTTGTGTACACCGTCACACGTCCCCACTTGCATTGGATCCTTTGGGCGATCATCCTGTTCATGCTGCTGTCCGAATGGCCGAAGGCACTCCCACCCGGCCTGCGCCCCTTCCAGCGGCTGCGCTTTGCCTGGAAAGCAGGCAGCGTCGGCATTCTGGTATTCCTGCTATCCGGCCTGTTTGGTTTCATCCTCCTGTTTCGGTCGCCCCTCCCCGTCGGCAACGCCTTTCTCAACCTGATGCCGGCCTTTGTCGGTCTCTTTACCATGCCCCAACTCCTGCTGCATTGCCTGTGCGCAAATCCACTGCCACCACAAGAACCAGGACCTGCCTTTCCGCGCATCCCTCCCCGGGCGCTCACGCATGGAACGCTCGCGGGGGTGTTGGGCGGGGCCTTTGCTGCATTTTTCCCCGTCCTTACCGGAGGAATCGGCGGCATGCTTGCCGGGCATGCCACGGCTCTTCGCAGCAACAAGGGCTTCCTGATTTCCCAAGGCGCATCCAAGACCATCTATTATATCGGTGGCATCCTTCTTCTCGTCATGCCGGGCATGCACCTCACCCGCGGTGGGGGTGCATGGCTGATGCAGGGCGTACAACCGCAACCCGGACCCTACGACTACCACCTCGCACTGGGTGCCATCGCACTGGCAGCTGCGCTCAGCACCCTTTGTCTGGATCTTCTGGCACGACAGGTGCTGCGCCTTGCGAAGCGTATCGGGTACCAACGCCTATCCCTGCTCTCGGCTGTTCTTGTCATGAGCGTAATTGCATGCTTTGGTGGCATCGCCGGTCTGGCAGTACTTACGGTCGGATGCGGCATTGGCCTCCTACCCATCCTGTATGGCTCGCGCCGTATGAATGCCCTCGGCATCATTCTGCTGCCGCTGGCTTGTTCCATCTCCGGCTTCGCCCCCAGCATCACACGCATCCTGTTTCCGTTCTAACCGCAAACGACAAAAAAAGAGGTTGCCCTATCTGCTGTTACGGCATAGATACTACAGCATCACGTACCGCGCATGCATACGTATAGGAGCGTCATGAAAGGGTTTACGCATTTTATCGGCGGCATCGCCATTG
>CAZRCN010000154.1:0-5863 GCA_964598575.1 uncultured Victivallales bacterium
AATACGCCTTTGCTGTTGTGTATTAACCATGTAAATCGACAAAAGAATCAGTCCTGCCCACAAGAGGAACCGTGCGCGAAGCATGACGGATAAGCCCCATCTCCCCTACGCCATCGGCACCCGGATGGTCGCTGTGGTACCCCTGCCAACCTCCGATTCAATGGCCAACTTCCCACCCAGATTGCGCAGACGCTCGCGAATATTGAATAGACCGAAGCCGCCACCGTTCTCATGGGATTTTTCCTCTATAGCGACAGAATCAAATCCTCGCCCATTGTCTTGCACCCGGAGCTCGACCTGCTCGGCGGGAAACGAGAGTATGACCCGGATCTCGCAAGAACCGGCGTATTTCATGGCATTCATGATCAGTTCACGGGCGCACTGGAACAGCAGACCCCGCAACGCATCATCCATGGTCGCATCGCAGTGATCTTCCGTCTCTACCAGAATGCGGACTCCCTCCGTCCGGGCAACCTGTTCCTCGGCAAAATGCCGGAGCGCAGCCCCGAGCCCCGCTTCGTACAGTAGGCTGGGAACGAGCGATTCCATCAAGCCGCGGCATTCCGCATTGCCCTGCTCCAGCATCTGCCTGACGGCTTCAACGTTTTTTCGTTGGTCCGGCAAGCCGGCCTTGTCCATCGCGGCCATGACCCCCCCCAGCCGCATGTTAGCCAGCGAGATCGTCTGGACCACGGTGTCGTGTATATCGGACGCAATATGGCGGCGGGACGCCTCTTCCTCGTTGGTGAGACGGTTCGCCAAAGCCTGCAACCGATTACGATAGGCATCCGCCTGCTTCTGCAGCCGCCAGCAATCCGTCAGATCGGTACCCACGCACAGCAGTTCCCTGACGTTCCCCTTTTCGTCCCGCAGCGCTCGGTTCGACCAGTGTACCCGCACACGGCGGCCATCCTTGCACATGTTTTCATTCTCATTGCTCCGGTGCGTCTCGGGCGCAGCAGCAATCTCTTTAGCCATCTTCTGCAAATCGTGGCCTTCAGAGTCGATTTCAGGCACAATCGTACCCACAATACTTCGCCCCAGTACTTCGGCTTCCGAATACCCGAAGAAATGCTGGGCATACTCATTAAAAAAAGTGATACGTTGATCCGGCGTAACCCGCATGATGATGCTGTTTGCGTTTTGAACCAATTCCTGGTACTTCTGCTCATTGGCAACAAGCTTCTGACGCGATTCCACCCGCTCGGTCACATCCAGCAAGCACAGCAGAAACCCATCCTGTTGCCCGCTGCGATCATACATCGGCCGCAAACTGAAATCCCAGTATGTGACGGTTTCGGGATCGTCCTCAGGGACAAAAGGTATCTCAAACTCGGACACGACTTCGCCTGTCCGGCGCACTTGCGCGAAGGTTTCCTTGGTCGCCTTGTACGGGTAGCATGCAAAATATGATTTGCCCACGAAATGGGCGGCCTCTTGTCCAAAATACGCGGCATAGGCACGATTCACGCGGAGGAACCGAAATTCTTCATCAAGGCACACGATTTGCATATGGGTCGTATCGAAAATCTGGTTGAGCAGTTCGCTTTGCTGGTACAGTGCCGTGACATCCTGTAAGGTCAGGACAACACTGGCAGGTCTTCCTGCAGATGCCGTAATTAAAGCGAAAGAAGGACTGACCACGATGCGTGTATCAGACGTGTTCTCGATAGTAAGGGGCGGCAATTGCCTGACGTCCCCCCGCAAAGCAGCATCGACGGCACGTTCCATCTCCGCTACATCTGGCCCAGCCAGAAAACTTGGCAACAGGGCTCGTAGATTCTTGCCAACGATATCCTTCCGGGAGAGCTGGGTGAATGTTTCGATCGCCGGATTGATCTCTGTAACGGTACCATCCATGCGAAACAGCACAATCCCCTCACCCATGGCATCTACAATCTCCAACGCTGACTGCGAAGCTGCCAACGTAACCGCCAGCTCACGCTCCCTGCGCATCGCCTCCATGCGTGGCGTGATGTCCCCAATCACACATCGGATGCGCACAATGCGGCCTGCCGCATCAAATTCGGCCCGACCGCTTTCCTCTAGCCAGAGGCATCGGCCATCGTTCCGCACAAAGCGATATTGGTGCTCGTAGGTCGGGGCATCCGGCCGTACATCACGGATGGCGTTTGTAAGGGACGCCCTGTCCTCGGCATGCACATTCTGCATATACGTTGCTCGCGCATACATACTGCCCGTAGAGGCCTCAATCCCGAGAATGGCTGCACTGTTATCTGATATCTGCATGACATCCGATTCGGGGGCCCACTCGCACGTAAACAACTCACCCGCCCGCATGGTTTCCTGGAGCCGTGCCTCACTTTCACGCAGGGCCTCTGCCGTTGCGGTGATTTCATCGAACATCTGTGCATTGGCCATAGCCGCTGATGCCGTGGCGCCGATTTGCTGGCCGAAGTGGATTTCTTCGTCGCTGAAGAGATGCGGTTCGCCGTGATAGTTGAAGAAAACCACCCCGAGTGGTTGAACAGGTACGACGATGGGAATCACGAGTACTGCCCCAATATTATGTGCTCGCATGTGTTCGGCATTGCACCGCTCATCCTCTTGACAGTTACTGATGGCAACCGGATGGCGGGTCTTTAAAGCTACCAAGGCATGCGGATCCTGCTCGTCGCTTATCTTCCGGCCAATCAGGTCGTCCGGCATCCCATACACATAGCGAACCGTCCACGCCTCCCCCTCACGCAATGACAACGCCGCACTATCACTGGCCAAGGCTTCTGCTCCCGCTTCCAGCACTTGCTGCAAAATCTGACCCTTGTCCAAAAGCGAATGAAGAAGCTTGTTGATGCGATTCATCGCCTCGCTGAGCTCGGCCACTCGCTGGTCTTTTGCGTTCTTGTGCCGGAGGCGTGATACATCGGTAAAGGTGAGCACAGCACCCGCGATACGGTCCGCCGACACCGGATAGGGGAAAATACGCATCAAATAAGCAGGGCCATCTGCATGCCGCAGGTCCCGCTCGATGATGTCACCTTCGCGCATCACACGGCGTACGTCCGCCAAAAGATCGCCGCCTTCAAAGTCCTGCAGCAACCCATCGAATGGCCGCCCGATATCGGCAGCCGTCAAGCGCAGCAACCTTGCAGCAGCATCGGTACATTGCTGGATGCGTTGCTCCGCATCCAGGCGAATACAAGCAATCTGCGAGGCTGCCAGAAAATCGGCAAGGTCATGGTGCGCGGTGTCGAGCCTATCCGATGCCTGCTGTTGCCGGGTTTCTCTTTTATGTGCTGTGTTTTTTTTGCCAGTCTTCATGGTGCATCTACCCCTATAGCACGAACCCTAGCACAAACCGGTCACTGTCACAACATGGTCTATCTAATATATCTGGAACAATGCGCCAAGAAAAAAAATGAGGCTTTTCGTCAGCGAAAATGCAGGAACGAGGCGCCAGGAAGCTAGGGATTAGCCCGGGCCCCGAGCGCGCTCGGATGATGCATATTGAAACTTCGGGAGCTTTGAGAGCAGAGAGATATGCGTGTACGAGTATGTGTACGAGTACGAGGTGGCATTGGGAGAAATCCGTACTCCTACACGTACTCGTACACTCGAATCTCTTATGGCAAATTGTAAGGAAAACGGTGAAGGTACAGTCTAGTAAGGGCACTTGGGCGACCAAGATGATGCATGGTGAAACTTGTAGCCTCGGTCGCCAGCATGTCCGCCGTACTGCATGAAGGCGGGACCGTGGATGGTTGTTCGTACGCGCTGGGTTGATCACTCCACGCTCTGGCGAGCGAGGCTACGAAAAACAAGGAAGGTACAGGCTAGCCTTGGCCCCGGGGCCCCCGGATGATGCGTGTTGAAACTTATTACAGCGTTTGCGGCGATCCTCGGTTAACGAGAACGGCGACGAGATTGGTGAACGATTGTGTTTTCCCTACTCGTTATCCGTTCTCGTCGCCGTTCTCGTGATCCGAAATAGGGCGTCTATACTGTGGTCTCAGAAAAGCAAAACTACTACATATTGTGGTTTGAAATGAAGGTACAGGCTAGCGTATTCGCGAAGGCGGATCATAATCCGTTCGCGTCGGTGCGAGCGGATTGATTCCCCGGATACGGAGCAAAGCGGTTCCAGTTCAACTGGCAGGTCGCATCCAACGCTTGTATGACACGCAGGACCATGGGTTTTCTTAGCACCGAATCGGCTCCACATCCATCCAGCACCTTGTACTTGGCGCGATCCCGGGTCCACATAATGACCGGTGTCTGGTATTTGCCGTAATAGTGACGCACCGCACGGAGAAAAGCCCCGGTCTGCTCACCCGCAACATCCGGATCCAGCACAATAGCCGCTACTGGCGGCATGTTATTCTGCGCGGCCAAATCCTGCAGATCTCTCTCGGCATCGGTGGCATTCGAGAACACATGCAGATCGTCCGCCACTTGAAGCTGCAACCAGACCCGCTTGAGTTGTTCCATGAGGGCAGCATCATCATCGACAACCACGATCACACGTCCCGTCCCTCCGTCGGGGTTTGCCGCTTCCGGGGCCATTTGCCCCACATCCCGATTGCGAGAGACGCCTCCCTTCGTTCTGATGTCTGCCTTGTTCCCTGTTTCACTCTGTCGCCCACGTCTACATTTGATCATGATTCCTGCCCCTATCCATTCAGCCGCTCTTTTGTCCAGGCGCGCAGGTCATCCTCTGTATGGGGACCCGGTGCCATCATCAGCTCGCGGCCTGCTTCCACCTTGTCGAAAAGATTCCAGAATACGATGCCGCGTACACGCCCATCCTGCAGATAGAAGATGCACCCCTTCTCCTGCACGGAGCTCAACTCCGTAAAAACATCCAGGGAAGCATCCATCAGGCCCACGGCCTCATATCCTACATCAAAAAGATCCGAGTAGAAAAAAGGCAAGTGATGATAAGGCTGCTGCTCACCGGCCATATTGCGCCCGGCTACCTCTCCCATTGTCAAGGCATTGTCCTCGTGCTCGACCCGCAGACGACGCCCTAGAACCGGGTTGTAGAAGTTTGCGACATCCCCGGCTGCATAGATATTAGGATCCTTCGTGCAGAGCTGCTCATCCACCACGATGCCATTCTCCACCGCCAGGCCCGCTGATTCGGCAAGATGGGTGTTCAGATCAAGTCCAATACCGGCCACCACGCCATCCACCGAGAACATGTGCCCATTCTCAAGATGCACACCCAGAACGCCTTCGTCCCGCTCGATTCCAGAGGGTTTGCGCCCTGTCACCAGCGTCACACCCTGCTCTTCATAGTAGCGATTCAGATCCTGTGCCAGATCAACTGGCAGCATCCGCCCGCAGAGACCAGCTTCCGGAAATACCATTGTCACCTTCTTTTCATGGATTGTAAGGGCTGCCGCAATCTCCGCACCGATGAACCCACCGCCAATCACGGCTATATGATGTGCGGTCTGGCAGAGCGTACGCAGGTGACGGTAGTCCTCGCACGTTCGGTAGTAGAGCACCTCATCCCCGCCAATCGGGAGGTGCCTCGGCCTGCCACCCGTTGCCAGGAGGAGTTTTTCATAGCGTGTAACCTCCCACTCGCTTGTGGTAACTTCCTGTTTGCGGGTATCCAGTGCGCTTGCATGGTACCCTTGCAGGATGTCAGCGCCATTGCGCTCCGTGGCATACCAGATGTCATCGAGCGAAGCATCACCCGTCCAGAGATCCTTGGTCAGCGGCGGACGCTGATACGGCGGATCCAGTTCATTTGTCATAACCCCGATCGAGCCTTTCGTGTCCACCGCCCGAATGCCCTTCACGGCCGCATCTGCCGCCATGCCTCCCCCAATAATCAGATAAGTGTAATCCTTCATCTCCTCCTCCTTTTTATTTGCTTCATCATCATACCTCC
>CAZRCN010000155.1:0-5806 GCA_964598575.1 uncultured Victivallales bacterium
CCGTACTCGTACACGTACTCGTACACGCAAATCTCTCTTCTCTCAGCATCGAGAAAATCTCGTTACAGAATCATTTTCGACTGATTACATGCATAACCACCAACAGCACACCGGAAATCAACGTTTTACGCAGCCGACGCCCTTGACTTACCCACAGATTCTGCGGAAGACCCACAAAGAAAGCAGGGCGAAGGAGCTCACTGGTGCCCGGCTGTGCTTATGGTTGCAGGACAACGATATATTTGGTTAGATCTGTTAACAACATAAGGAGAACAACATGGCGAATATGGTATTCAGGAGTGATGTGAAGTGGACGGGTGAGTCGGTGCAATGCGATGCAAGAGCCGGTAGACATACCATCCGGATTGATGAACCACCGGTGCTGGGGGGAACGGATACAGGGCAGAATCCCGTGGAGATGCTTTTGTCAGCTCTTGGCGGGTGTCTTGTGGTTCTTGTGAATGCCTTTGCGCCGCAGCACGATGTTGTGGTGAAGGGGGTCCGTGTAAAGGTTGAGGGCGATCTGGACCCGGATGGCTTCATGGGGCAGGCATCTGTGCGTCCGGGGTTTTCGACGATCCGCTATAAGCTGGAGGTGGATTCGGATTCGGATTCCGACGCCGTTGCGGCACTCATCGAGCATGCCGATTCGAGCTGCCCGGTCAAGGATACCTTGCGTGGGGTGTCGGTCAGTCGCATGTAGGATGTCGGGTGGGAGGAAAATGGTATGCGGGTAGCAGGGTTAGCGTTGCGTCGGGTCTGCGGATCTGGTAGGTTCCGTCGGCAGCTTCGTGCGGTCTTGCCGGTATAGGCAGATGGGATGAAGTGGAGGACGAAGATCGAAATGACGCAAGGCCCTGTTATCGTGGGCAAGGAGGGACCATTGGCTGGTTTGATGCATCCGGATTTCATGTTGGGGAGTGCCGCAGCGCGCGAGTTGTACCATACCTATGCGGCAGGTTTGCCGATATTTGATTATCACTGCCACCTTCCGCCGGCTGACATTGCCACGGATCGTCGGTTTGAAAATATGACGCGCATCTGGCTGGCGGGGGATCACTACAAGTGGCGCGCGATGCGGGCCAATGGCATCGATGAGGCGCGTATCACGGGTGATGCCAGTGACAAGGAGAAATTCCTGGCGTGGGCGGAGACGGTCCCGAACCTGATCGGGAATCCGCTGTATCACTGGACGCACATGGAACTGCAGCAACCCTTCGGGATTGATGATCTGCTGCTGGGGCCTGACACGGCCGAAACGGTTTGGGAGCGGACCCGAAGCCGGTTGCAGGATCCGGATCTTTCGACGCAGGCGATTATGCGCAAGATGCAGGTGCGCGTGGTTGGGACGACGGATGATCCGCTCGACGATTTGGCCTCGCATGCTGCCTTGGCAGATCATCCCGATTTCCGGGTTGTACCGTCGTTCCGGCCGGACAAGGCGCTCTTTCTGGATAAGCCGGACGTTTTTCGCGATTGGGTGCAGCGTCTGGAAGAGCTGGTAGGGCGGGCCTTGCCGACGGTTGATGCCTTGCTGGAGGCATTGGCTGAACGGGTGGATGTATTTCATGCACACGGCTGCCGGATCAGTGATCACGCGTTGGTGGCACCGGTTTGTGAGCAGGCGCCTGCGGGTACCGTGCAGTCAGCCTACCAGCGGGTTCGGGATGGTGGGGCTGCCCGTCCGGAAGAAGCGGCAGCGTTCCAGACCACCATGCTGGTGGCACTGGGCCGGATGTATGCGGAACGCGACTGGACGATGCAGATTCATATTGGTGCCTTGCGCAACAACAATGCGCGGATGTTCGATCAACTGGGCCCTGACGCCGGGTTTGACAGCATGGCCGATGAGCCAGTGGCAGCGCCCTTGAATGCCCTGTTGAATGAGATGGATCGTACCGGGTATTTGCCGAAAACCATTTTGTATACCTTGCGTGGCGGCATTCATGATATTCTCGCGAGTGTGGCGGGAAATTTCCAGGATGGCAGCATGCCCGGCAAGATGCAGTATGGAGCAGCTTGGTGGATGCAGGATCATGATCGCGGGATCCGGGCGCAGTTGCTGGCGGTGGCCGAGAGTGGTGTTCTGGCTCGATTTGTCGGGATGTTGACGGATTCCCGCAGTGTCTTGAGCTATCCCAGGCACGATTATTTCCGGCGGATCTTGTGTGACCTGATCGGCGGTTGGGTGGAGGCTGGTACGGCCCCGCGCGATTTCGGATTGCTGGGCGGTATCGTGCAGGATATCTGCTGGAACAATGCCGTACGGTATTTCGGGATCGAACTACCGGACGGAGTGGGAGAGGTGACGCGTTAGTACGCTTCTGTGGCGGTTCCGCCGTCCAGGACGGTTTCGGTGGAACCGATGCCAAGCCGGGTGCATCCTTGTTCGAGGTAGGCTACAGCGGTGTCCCAGTCGCGGATGCCACCGCTGGCTTTGACTTGCATCGAATCCCCGACGGTCTTGCGCATGATCGCGATGGCCTCGGGGGTGGCCCCGCCGGCGGCAAATCCGGTTGAGGTCTTGACGAAGTCTGCCCCGGCGGCCTGGGCCAGACGGCAAGCGGTGGCAATGTGTTGTTCCGAGAGTAGGCAGGTTTCGAGGATTACTTTCACAAGAACACGTTGCGGATGGGCTTCGGCCACGATGGCCTCTATGTCCTGTTGGACATAGGCTGCATTGCCGGAAAGAAGCTGGCCGATATTCATGACCATATCCAGTTCGGTGGCACCATCGGTTATCGCGAGTCTGGCTTCGATGGCCTTGGTTTCGGTTCGGTTGGCACCATGCGGAAATCCGATGACGGCACATACGCTTGTCTGGCAGCCATGGAGTTCGCGGGTGGCGAGGGCCACATCGCAGGGGCGAACGCAGAGGGTTCCGACGCCGCGTTTCCGGCACATATCCGCTGCTTGGATCAGGTCTGTTTCGGTGCAATCGGGTTTCAGGACGGCATGGTCGATGGTTGCGGCTACCTCTGCTGGCGTGTACATGGGGCCTCCGGTCTTTATGGGGGGTTCTTGTATGTGTTGCTATGATAGCGACAGCCATTGCGCATGGCAAGTCGGGGATGCGAGCGGGCAATCGAGGAGCCTATTTTACTTCTCGCGGTTGTTGGTTAGATGATGCAACCGCTTGTGCTCCGGACGCGGAATGCATGCCCGAAAAGTCGGATTGCAAGCAGGAACGGCTTTCCGTAGAGTGCGAGCGGTAAAGCCTTCAGTCTGCGGTCGGCGGTCTGTGGTCTTGTCCGAAGATATCGGGAAGGTGATGTGTCAAGCTGTGGCTGACGCCTTCGGACGGTCCTACACGCCAGCCATTTCATTTTTGGCGTAAGGTATATGGAAAGGGATAGGTGACCGAGATGGCGTTACGGAGCGAGGTGTTGTGGTCCGATGAGCCGGTTGAGCTGGACGAGGGGACCGTGAAGGGCGAGAGGCAGGAGCGCAAGATCTGGGAGCGCTCCGTGTATCCGATTGGGAACGGTCGGCTGGGCGGTACGGTGTTTGGGGAACCGGGTTGCGAGCGGCTTCAGTTCAACCAGGATTCGTTATGGGTGGGCAACGAGGATAATACGGGCGGCTATCAACCGTTTGGCGATGTCTACATCGAGATGCCGCATACTGCCTATACGGGATATCGCCGGGAGCTGGATCTGACCCGCGGGGTGCAGACGGTCTCATATACAGCGGGAGGCACGCAGTACGTGCGTGAGTATCTTGCCAGTTATCCGGCCGAGGTGCTGGCCATCCATTTGCGTGCGGATCGGTCCGGTGCGCTGTCCGGGCGGATTCGTATGGATAGTATGCACAAGGTTTCGACCGGAGTGGTGGATGATGATCTGATGCTGCGCGGGAACACGGCAGACTGTTGGTACTGGCAGTTGATCCTTCAGGAACCGAAGCGCTTGCAAGGTGATCGTGCGTATGCCTCCGATCAGATCCTCGACCTGGATTTTGAGGCGCGTGTCCGCGTGCGGCAGGAAGGCGGTACGATTCGGACGGAAGCGGATGCGATTGTTTTCGAAGGATGCGATTGCGTGCTTTTGCTGTTGGCGGCAGATACGAATTATGTGGCCGATCGTGCGAAGGGCTGGCGCGGGGAAGATCCGCACGAACGGGTTTGCAAACGGCTGGATGCGGCGGCGGCCCAAGCGTGGGAGGCATTGCTGGCAGAGCATAGGGCCGATTATCAGGCCCTCTTCGGGCGGGTGGCGCTAGATATCGGGGCTACGCCGGAGGCAATCAGCATGCTGCCGACGGCCGAGCGGTTGCGGCGGTATCAGGAAGCCTGGCAAGCGGGCGAAGTTCCGTCGGATCGGGCATTGGAGGTTTTGCAGTACCAGTATGCCCGATATTTGATGATCAGCAGCTCCCGTGCAGGACAGGGGGGGCTGCCGACCAACTTGCAGGGTATCTGGCTCTGCAATAAACACCCGTCGTGGCGGTGCGACTTCCATACCGATATCAATATCCAGATGAACTACTGGTTTGTGGATGCATCGAATCTCGCAACCTGTTTTCCGCCCTTTGCCGAATGGATTGCTTCGATTCGGGCGGTTCGGAAGGAAGAGACACGCCGGGTCCTGGGGGTAGAGCATGGCTGGTTGATGCGTTCGGAGAACGGCATTTTTGGCGGTTCCACCTGGCACATCCAGAAGGGGGACTCGGCCTGGTTGTGCCAGAATCTGTGGGATCATTACCTGTATACGCTGGATAAGCAATATCTGGCGCGCTATGCGTATCCGGTGATGCGGGAGATCAGCCAGTTTTGGAAAGCACATTTAAAAGAACGGGCGGATGGTGTGCTTGTGGTGCCGGAGGGGCGGTCGCCGGAGCATGGCCCCATCGGGGTGGATGCGGTAACCTATGACCAGCAGTTGTGTGCGGAGTTGTTTGACAATACGATAGCCGCAAGCATCGCGTTAGGCGAGGATGCGGCGTTCCGGGATGCGCTGCGCGGGCTAAGGGCGCGATTGCAGGGTCCGCAAATCGGACGTTGGGGGCAGTTACAGGAGTGGATGGAGGATATTGATGACCCAGAGGATGACCACCGGCATATCAATCACTTGATCGGGGTCTATCCCGGGAGCCAGATTGATCCTGCCCGTCAACCGGAGCTGGCGGCCGCGGCCAAGGTGAGTCTGGAAGCGCGACGCGCGTACGGGCAGGGGCACCCGGCCTGGAGCCGGGCCTGGAAGGCTTGTTTGTTTGCTCGTCTGCAGGATGGAAATAGCGCCTATGGCGAGATATCCGAAATGTTGGCGACGCATGTACATACCAACCTGTGGGCGGTCCATCCGCCGTTCCAAATCGATGCTAATTTCGGATATGCCGCCGCCGTGAACGAAATGCTGCTGCAGAGCCATCCGGTGCTGGAGCCGGCCTCCGATGCGGGTGGGAATGCGAAAGCTGCCGGTGAGCCGGACACATACGCGGTATCACTCCTGCCTGCATTGCCGGCGGCTTGGCCGACCGGAGAGGTGCGGGGCTTATGTGCAAGAGGGGGCTTTGAGGTGGATCTGGTGTGGCAGGATGGTTTGCTGCTGCGGGCATGTGTGCGCGCCAAGCAGCCGCATGCACCTTACGTCCAGGTCTGCTACCGTGGCACCACCCACAAACCGGTTCGGATGGCAGATGAACCCTTGCGTTTGCAAGCAGATGATTTCAGTGCTGGGCAGCTATAGCGTAGGAAGAAGGCAGGCCGCCCCCCCTTGCCGCTTCTTTTGCCGTTTGTTATGTATATAAAGTGTTTATAGCGAGCCGGGCAGCTTGCGGCGCTTGTATGGTGCATAGCCATCGAGCG
>CAZRCN010000156.1:0-5752 GCA_964598575.1 uncultured Victivallales bacterium
GAGACGGGAACACGTATTGCCAGCACCATTCTTTGGCCGCGTTCGGGTATTTTTTTGCCAGCGCGTACGGCAGGTGAACGGTGCCGTAGCCTTCCGCAAGGTCATTCTGGTGGAGTTTTTTGACTTTTTCGAGTTGGACTTTCAGATCCTGGACGAGTTCTGCGGGCAGAGGAACGGTGCGGTCTTTAGCTCCTTTGCCTTCGCGAATGGTGATCTGATGGCGTTCAAAATCGATGTCCTTCACCCTTAAGCGGATGAGTTCAATGATTCGCGCCCCCGTCGCATACATCAGTTCAGCCATCAGCCGTTGCAATCCATCCATATGCGAAAGCAGTCTGGCGGTTTCGTCGAGGCTGAGCACCACGGGCAGTTGTTTGGGACGTTTGGCGCGGACGATTTTCTTGCCAAAGTCTTTGAGTTCCACCTTCAGTACATGCTTGTAGAGGAACATGAGGGCGCTGAGGGCTTGGTTCTGGGTGGATGCGGCGACGTTGCAGTTGGTGGCAAGGTAGGAGAGGAAGCGTGATATTTCGGCCTCACCCATTTCCATTGGGTGCCGCTTGTTGTGGAAGATGATATAGCGGTAGATCCAGTCGACATACGAGTGTTCCGTGCGGATGGAATAATGCCGGAGGCGTATGGCCTCGCGCACCTCGTCGAGTAGTTTGGATTTTCCGCGTAAAGGGGCTTCGCCCCCACGCGGCTGTGCCGTGATGGCGAGGATTTTTGCGTTTTGGTCTGGTTTGTTCATGTTTTGTTGATGTTACCTCGCCGTTGGCATGCTGCTGAAACAGGAAGGGGGCGGAGTGGATGCAGACTACGGAATACAGGTTGCTGGAGGGATGGGCACGCGAGTGTGGGGATGCGTTGTTTTGGGGTTTTTTGGGGTTATCGGCACGCTCGCGCCCCGTCAATTATGCAGGGCATCTTTGACGGAGGGGACCATATTTTGTTGTGGTTACAAGAGTGTATGTAGTACAGCTTCACTTTGTTGTCAAACAGAATCGGCTACGTATTTTGCGCTGTCAGGGCCACTGCAAACCAGGAGTTTCCCCAGTGAAAAAAATCAAAAATATCAGCGTATATTTGACGTCGAAAAAAGCCTTTACCCCAAAAAGGGAGGGGTTAGGCGTTAGGCTCTAGGCGTTAGCAACACGGTCCCGTACGTTTCATAAAGTTGCTTACCCCAGTGGTTTGTTAAGGATTGGAGACTTTTCAATGAGCGAAGGGATGTCAATTAGTAGCTAACGCCTAGCAAACTAATGCCTAATGCCTGAATTTCCGCTACAGCGGAAATTCCTCCAAACAAGCATTGCTTGCACTGTGGGCATGGTTTCAGATATATTGAACAGTTATGTCAATATATCTGGCGAAACACCATGTGTCCGCTTGGTCGGATGCGCGCACATTCCAGGAAGCACAGGCGCTGCAGCAACAAGCAGCCGTCCAGGACATTCAGATGGAGGGTGACAGGGTACGGGCGACCGTGCACTGCGGCGGTCGTTGGGTCCGTACCCGTTTCCGCGTACTGGAAGATGGTTCCGTCCTCAGCGACTGTCCCTGCCCGCAAGGCCAGCTTACAGGAACCGTATGCCTTCATGTTGTCGCCGCTGGCCTGGTTGTTGCCGCCCGCACGGAGGACACCCGACGGGAACGACAGCAGCGCATCAAAAAGAGGCGGGAACACGAATCCCGCCGCCCCCCCGCAAGCCCACTTTCCGGCCGCCGCGAAACCGCCCCAAACACACCGCCCGATGCATCCGTGTTTCTCCGGTTACCCGCACAATGGGAACAAGATCTCGAAGATGGCACGCTACACATCACCTGCCGCATCGTCGTAGGCGGAAAACGCCTTCACCCTGCCCGCATCAAACCCGGACGCCCCTTGCCCTTTTCCCCGCAAAACCTCGAACTGCTCTACATTCTCGAAGATCTCGCCGGTTGCCGATCCTGCCCACCCGAAATCCTCATTCCGGATATCACCGCGTTTGGAGATCTCCTATATGCCTGTATCGGGCGTGACATTGCCGTACTCGATGCCCCGGAGCCGCTACATGTTTCTGATGTACCTGCTCTTTCAGCGCTCCAGCTCGTTCCTGCCCCCCAGCAAGATCGCACGTTTCTCCTGCGGCATATTTCCCTTCCCGAGGGTAAAATCTATACCTGTAGCCCCCATGCCACTTGGCTCCGCCACCAACACACCTTTCACCTGCTGGAACCCGTACTGCCAATGGCATGGCAAAAAGCCTATCATGGCCCGGTCTCCATTCCGCCGCAAAAGATACTATCGTTCCTGCGCCATACACTGCCCGCACTCGAGGAACAGTTCCCGCTCGAAAATGAAACCAACCTTTCGCCAACGCCCCAGATTCTACCCGGCACACCGGAATGGCTCATTCTAATCCAGGGCGACATGAACCATATCTCCATCAGGCTCACCGCCCAGTATGATGGCATCGGCTTCCCCGTCACCCACCAGCCGCCCTCCCCCGATCAAGCAGTACCCACACGCACCAATCCGGCTGTTTTTCTGGCGCGCAACCCCCTCGCCGAGCAGGCCGCCCTCGAGTCTTTTGAGGATGTTTTTGGTCCTGTCCTACCCGACGCCGGATCGATCAACATCACCGGTCAACAGGTCATCCTCACTTGTATGACCGAGACCGTCCCCTCACTTTCCCAGCAGGATTGGACGATTGTCGACAACAGCCCCTTTGCGGATATTTGCAAGAAGGGACACTGGATCGAAGCCCACATCCTTATCCTGCCCTACGAGCAATCCTTGTTCCGGATCGAACTCGCATATCGTGACGATACGGGGCAATCCGTTCCGACCGAACTCGTAGAGAACGCCCTCCGCGATGGCAAGACCATCCTTACGCACGGCAGCAAACTGCTTCTCCTCGATGCCCACGCAATCCGCAGCCTACAAGCATCGCTCGCGGAATGTACCCAGTACCGCAACGCTACGGCCTACATCGAGTTGATCCATGCCGGTTTCATCCAGGCTCTGGCCCAACAATCCCACCGTGTCAGCCTGGAGGCTCCACCTCGCTGGATGCAGCATGTCGAAAAACTCTGCGCATATCGTGGCCTGCCGGATATCTATCTCACCCCCCATTTGCAGCATCTGCTCCGGGGCTACCAGAAGCACGGCATTCAATGGCTATCGTTTCTGGATCAATGCGGATATGCAGGCGTCCTGGCCGATGAGATGGGCCTTGGAAAAACCGTCCAAGCCCTAGCATGGCTGGAACATCGTAAACAGGCAAGCCCATCCACCGCCCCCTCCATTGTCGTTTGTCCCACCAGCCTACTCCACAACTGGGCACGCGAAATCAAGCGTTTCACCCCGCACCTATCCCATTGCGTTGTGGCTGGACCGCAACGACATACCCTCTGGCACAAGATACCGTCCTACGACATCATCATCACCTCCTATGCCCTCCTGCGCCGCGATACGGACCACTACGCACAACTTTCGTTCTCAGCCGCCATTCTCGACGAAGCCCAACACATTAAAAACCGTTCCACCCAGAATGCCCTTGCCGCCAAGCGCCTCAAGGCCGAGCGCCGCCTCGTCCTCACCGGTACACCCATCGAAAATAGCGTATCCGACCTATGGTCCATCATGGATTTTCTTATGCCCGGCTATCTCGGCTCCCATAACAGCTTCCGGATTCGCTTCGAGCAGCCCGTCCAGGCAGGCAATATGCAGAGTCAAAAAGCCCTCGGGCTGCTGCGCGCCAAGTTATCTCCCTTTATGCTGCGGCGCCTCAAATCCGAGGTTGCGGCCGAAATGCCATCCAAGGTAACCCGCGTGGCTACCGTCGAAATGGTCGGGGCTCAACGCAAGCTGTACCAACGCCTGCTTCATCAGTACTACGAACGCATTTCGTCCCTCGTCGATGAAAACGGATTCGAGAAGGCGCGCTTTTCGGTGTTCAGTGCCTTGCTGCGGCTGCGGCAATGCTGCTGCCATCCCGCCCTGCTACGACACCTCCCCGACACTGCTAATATGAACTCTGCCAAGCTGGAGCTGTTTTTCGAGTTGTTACACGAAGCCATGGATGGGGGACACCGCGTGCTGGTGTTCAGCCAGTTTGTTCAAATGCTGCATATCCTTCGAGAGGCGCTCCGCAAGCGCGATATTCGCTTTGCCTATCTCGATGGCTCCACGCGCAACCGCATGGAGCAGGTCGACGCCTTCAACAACAATCCCGATGTCCCGGTATTTCTCGTCAGCCTCAAAGCGGGGGGCAGCGGGTTAAACCTGACGGGAGCCAATGTTGTCATCCATTACGACCCCTGGTGGAACCCCGCCGTCGAGGAACAGGCCACCGACCGTACGCATCGTATCGGTCAAACACAAACTGTCTATAGTATCAAACTTGTTACAGAAGACTCGATCGAGGAAAAAGTCATTCATCTCCAGCACCGCAAGCGCCGCATTATCAATGCGGCCATGGGCGCAACGGGTGGGTTTGCCCAGCAAATCACCTGGCAGGATATCCAGGAACTGCTCCAACCCTGACAGGAACACCATCGCAGGCGCTATTATGGTGCTGCACCCTTGGCTACATCTGATCACACATTAAACAAGAAGTGGCAAATGTCACCATCCTCCATGATATAATCGCGCCCCTTCGTCAGCATTTTACCCTGCTCCTTGGCAGCGGTCTCCGTACCACAGGCCAGCAAATCATCATACTTGATCACCTCGACCCGGATAAAGCCGCGTTCAATGTCACTATGAATTTTGCCGCCAGCTTGCGGGGCAGGCGTTTGTTTCCGGATACTCCATGCGCGGCATTCGTCTTTGCCCGCCGTATAAAAGGACATCAAACCCAAGGCATCATAGGCAGCGGCATTAAACCGGACGAGCCCCCCCTCGGTCTGCCCTAGACTTGCCAGAAAATCCTGACGCTCCGACGCATCCTCGATCATGGCAATTTCCTGTTCAATCAGGCACGAAACCGCCAGTCGGTCCGACCCGCTTGCCGTCTCCCCCTCGGTCACGTTCTCCACCGCAAGAATCGGCAGCATGGTCAATAAGCCCAGACTGCGTACTGCAGCATACAATCGATCTTCCAACCCTGCCTCATGCAAGGGTCGCCCCTCTTCCAGTACCGCCATGCACTGGCGCAAAGCCTCCTGCTCCACCTTTTGTTGGGCCGAAAGCCCCGCTTTCGCCTCTTTTTCCAAGCGTATACTTCGTTTTTCCACCAATTCCATATCCGCCAGCAGCAGCTCCGTGCGCAAAGCCTCCTCATCGCGATCCGGATCCACGCTCCCATCCGGATGATACACCTGATCCGACGCAAAGGCCCGCACCACCAGACACAAAAGATCGCAGCGCCGTGCAGCATCCAGCCATTCCCGCGCACCACTTCCCGAAACCGCATCCGGACACAACACAAAATGATTATCGGCATATACCGCCCGCCGGGAACCATACAGTGCATGCAGACGATCCACACGCTCATCCTGGATCGGCGCAATGCCCTCAACCACCTCGCCCGGCTTCCGGACTTCCGGTACGTCACGACCCGTCAACAACGAAAACAACGTCTTCTTCCCCGCCTGGGGTAACCCAAGTAATGCAATCTTCATCCGTCTCCTTGCTATACAGTACATGAATGTAGCGTCCCGTTTCTCGTTTCAAGCTGCTATCTTGCTTTACCCGCCACTGGCCGGAGGACTTGCTTTTCACGAAAACCTTACATACACTACGCGGATCATGTGTCTCTGCCAA
>CAZRCN010000157.1:0-5749 GCA_964598575.1 uncultured Victivallales bacterium
GGCCAGAATAAAACCAACGCGTTGTCTGTTGTGTATTTTCATAGCTATCATTTTCCTATATGGAGTGTATGTTTATATTCCGATGCCGACTCATCCGCCTCAAATCTTACATTGTCCACGAGTGTCTTGTAGTTCCAATCAGGGCCATTATGCGCAATCCGTATACTGAGTGTTTTGCCCAGATGCGGGTGTGCTCCATCAGTTGTCAGGGTTACCACGGCTTGTTGAGAAAAATCTAATGTATCCGTCGTGCCTGTGGTGCTGGCAACAACATTGGTTCCCGCTAGAATCTCGCCAAGATAATCGCTTCCAGTCGGATCCGCATTCCCGTCGCCATTTCTGTTGCCCACATTGAAGGTGAGCGTGTAGGTCACACCGGGTTGCAGCGTGTCGGTAATGTTGGTTGTGAAAATGCCGGACAAATCCCAGATCGCCACATACTGTTCGCCATAAGGGGTATCAACTACGCGATCCGCAACATTTGTGTTATTCTCGTTTTCAGGAGAAGTGTACGAATGTTCCTCGGCCCAGCCGTCCGGCATGTCCGCATCGTTGCTTTCATAGGTTTTGTCCACAAAAGATGGACTCTCGAAACTATCATCCAGAATCGTGATCGGCTCCGCATATCCACTGGCGGCGAACCCGAGCAACATACATCCCATCACCGGGAGCGATAGCATAAGCCACCTGCGCCGCAGGCGTCCGTCTCCCCTGTGTAGCCCTGCAGGCGATATCAATCTGTCTGCATGTCGTTTGCTCATATGCATGCCCTCCCGCGTTTGCTATCATCTCGTCGATCTAAGATAAGGTTTACCATTACTACCAAGCATGACACACAAACAATACTGCCGTAAATAGATAATAATAGACATTTCAATAGAGAATTCCGGTCATCGTATACCCGCCCAGTGGCATTACGGGATAGGCGATTTCATAGCTGTTGCGGCGTCATGATGGGGCGCTTTCAACCACGATACTGACACGCCGATCTTTTTCAGATCGGTGTGTTTTTAGCATGATCGCCATGGCGAAACTGTGTCGGGGTTATGCCCTCGGCCTTCAGGAATGCATAGTGCAAGTAGCGCGCGGAACGAAACCCTGTCTGCAAGGCAATATCGGCGACAGAATCATGCGATAACCGCAAGTGGCGCTTCACCTCGGAAAGGCGATACCGCACAATTTCCTGGTTCACGGTGCGACCAAGCGACCGTTTAAACCGTCGCGCAAGCTGCCGTGCTGACAGTTCCACTTCTTTTGCAACATCATCCACGGAAATATCAGCCGCACTGTGCTCCCACATGAAAACAAGAGCCTTGGCTACTTCCAGATCTTTCAATGCCAGCACATCCGTGCTGCGTCGTTGTATGAGTCCTGCGGGAGGTATCATGACCGGTGACGAAACCATCAACGCCTTTCCTTGCAGCATGCGCCGCAGCAGATGTCCGCCGCGCCTTACCTGCGAGGTATGATCCCATGCCACCGATGACAATTTTACGGGTGACCGTTCGCACCACGTCCCATTCCCGACCCCCAGAACGGCAACTTGCTCAGGTACGGAAATGCCCATGTTGTGACAAACCACACAGATCTGGGCTGCCATATGATCGTTGAACGTAAACACACCCGCCGGTTTGGGTAGCTTCTTCAGCCACGCTCCCAGTTCCCGTTGCCGCCGCTCAAACCGCTCGCCCGGCGTTTCATCTGGAACAAATTGCTGGACGAAGCTATACCAATGTACCGTAGCACTATATCGTTGCATCTGTTCCATAAAGGCACTGAACATAGCATATGATCTGCCAGCAGAGCTAAGTGGATTCCATCCGACTACCGCCACATCACGAAACCCGCGCTGCCAGAAATGCTCTGCCGCAAAAACACCAGCTTTTTCGGTATCTGGCAATACGGCCGGGCATTCGCCGTCTCCGGGATGCGGTAGCAACCCCAATCGAACGACCGGACACCCGATCACGCGCAATTCTGCTACCATCGGGCTATCCGGTAACGCATCCAGCAATGCACCACTGAGGCCAATGCCCTGGGGCACCTTCCCATAGAGGTCATAATCGATCAAATCCCAGTTCCACTCGCGGGCCATCTCAACCAAGGCAGGAACCAACGGGGTGTTTGACCTGAGCGACATCAGCACCTTGGGGCGCGTCCGCCTCCGCAACGACCGGGATGTTTCAGCACGCGTCATCGCTCTCCCTGTTCAAGGCAACTACTTCGCTCGAATATAGATCGTGTACCGCCCCACGATCCGCAGCATCTCAAACATCGTTTTCCTATGCATACGGCCGGTCTTGTTCCGATGTAAGCCTTCGTGCGGCAGCCTACCCCAGCCACCACCAATTGCCAGAAAATTTTCGGTCATGCAACGCGGGATGGCCGGAATCCGTAGCAAGCGGCCAAGATCATGCAGGCTTGAAACGGGGGAGATCGGTGGACGATTGGGATTCTTTACTCGTAATCCGTTCACTGCCTGCCCGCCTCTGGAGGGCGCCGTTCTCGTGTTCCGAAATAGGGTGTAGGTCATCCGCGCTCTACGCGAGCGCAGCTACGTAACAGAAAGGAGAAAACAGCATGAAGGCACAGGGGGAGGCGGCTTTAGGCCTGCCTGGGTAAGGCTCCACCCAGATGAACCGCACGCTGCTCCGCAGCAAGCAGGCGAACGTGGACACGAAACCAGAGTTGCAAATCCATCATGATGACGTAACATGTTTCCATGGTGCGACCATTGGACAACTAGATCCGCAGGAACTTTTCTGCCTGCAAAGTCGGGGTATTGCCAGGGAGGCGGCCCGGTCCATGCTCGCCAAGGCTTTTGTAACCGATCTAGCAGACCAGCAGCCATCGCGACGCGGAACTGTCAAAAGTTTTATGAAAAGTATGAAAACGGGGAATCGGTTAACGAGAACGGCGACGAGAACGGATTACGAGTAGAGAGTATCCCAATCGTCCACCAATCTCGTCGCCGTTCTCGTAGACCGAAATAGAGGGAAAATAGAGGGAAAAATGGGGGAGACGGTCTAGATCGACCTTAACCCATTGGCAAATAGATATTTATAAAGAATATGTTCTGTCAATTTTTGACAGAACGCGCGACGCCAACAGGAACAAGTTATGAGAACGATACATACATTTTTCAAGACAGCATGAATACACCTATCGCCAGCTTACCAGATCGTGACGCCTTTCCGGCCTTGCGGCAAACCATGACCGGAAAGCCGCTCGTGTGGCTGGACTCCGCCTCGACCACACTGAAGCCGGATCCCGTCCTGGCGGCCATAATGTCCTATTACCACACCTGCTCATCCAATGTGCATCGAGCGATACATACCCCCGGGGAGCAGGCAACCGCAGCATTTGAGCAAGCCCGTTCGCACGTACAGCATTTCCTGCATGCGCGCAGCCCGGCAGAAATTGTGTTCACGAGCGGAACGACCGACTCGATCAACATGGTGGCCTGCTGCCTGCAACGCGGTATTCTCAAGGAAGGGGATGAAATCCTTATCACAGGGCTCGAGCACCACGCCAACATCGTTCCCTGGCAGATGCTGCAAACCTACGCTGGCATCAAACTGCGCGTTGTGCCTGTTACCGATGGTGGCGATATTCTGCCGGAAGAGGTGGCACGTTGTTTTACAAATCGCACGCGCTTGTTGGCCATATCGGCGGTATCCAATGCCATCGGAACCGTCCTGCCGCTGCAGAGCATACTGCGTCTTGCACGCGATGCGGGCATATGGACGCTCGTCGATGCGGCTCAGGCCGCAGCTACCATGCCGATCGACGTACAGGCGCTCGATTGTGACTTTCTCGCGCTATCCGGGCACAAGGTGTTCGGTCCGACCGGAATCGGGATTCTCTATGGCAAGGCGTCCATTCTGGATGCTCTCCCCCCCTGTCGTACCGGCGGGGATATGATTCGTTCGGTCACATTCGAGAAAACCACCTTCAATGATCTTCCGTGGAAATTCGAAGCCGGCACCCCGAATATCGCGGGGGCCATTGGCCTGGGCGCGGCAATCCAGTATGTCGAGCGTATCGGTTTCGATGCCATTATGGCCCATGAAGCGGATTTGCTGACCTATGCGCGCGCCCAGCTCAGCACCATACCCGGGATTCGCTTCATTGGGCATCCGCAGCATGCTGCATCCATTCTGTCGATTCTGCCGGGAGACGTGCATCCCCACGATGCGGGCTCGCTACTGAATGAGGATGGCATTGCCGTTCGCGCCGGGCATCATTGCGCCCAACCCCTCATGCAGCATTTCCAGATTCCCGCCACCGTACGGTTGGCCTTTTCCCTTTACAATTCGCGACAAGATGTCGATGCTGTTACGAAAAGTATCAAACGCGTATTACAGGTGTTCGCATGACACAAACTACCGATCTGTACCAGGAAATCATCCTACAGCACAGTCGCAAGCCCCGGCACTTCTGCAAGCCGACGCAGTATACCCACAGCATGAAGGCCGATAACCCCTTATGCGGCGACAGCTTCGAATTGTTTCTCACGATCAATGCGCAAAACGTCGTGCAAGACGCCTGTTTTCAGGGTGCAGGTTGTGCCATCTCGAAGGCCAGCACCTCCCTGATGCTGGAGGCCTTGATCGGAAAGACCTATGCAGAGAGCAAAACCCTGATCGAGAAGTTTCTCCAAATGGTAAAAGAACCGCACTCTGATGTCAGCAAGGATCCGTCCATGGGGAAGCTCGCGGCATTTTCCGGCGTATGGAAATTTCCCTCCCGCGTAAAATGTGCCGTTTTATCCTGGCATGCCATGCGGGAGATACTGGAAAAAAGGTTGTCGGAAGGAGACACCTGAGAACATGGGCGCTGATGACTACATGCAGGTCCGTATTGAGCCAACGCCAAACCCGTCTTTTGACCTCTACCCTGGTTAACCCGTTATGCAGCAACCCCACCTGGAAGTACTACAGATTCAAGCACCCGCCGATTTTGCTGAACGGATCGAAACCGCGTTGCAGGCATTACCAACCATGGGCGTGAGCTGCTGGCAACCGGTTGATAGCACCATACTACAATATGAAGCCTATTTTGATTCGCATGATGACGCGGATCGCGCATGGAATGCGCTCCATCTGCAGTCCTTGCACACCACCCCGACCGACGACTGGACCTTGCGGCGCGTCTCCATGCCGCCAACCGACTGGACAGAATCCTGGAAACACCATTTTCGGATAGAGCACGTAACGGAACGGATTGTGATCCGGCCAAGCTGGGAAGCATATACCCCCTCCCCCGGACAGATCGTGCTGGCGATTGATCCGGGCATGAGTTTTGGAACCGGCCGCCATGAAACCACAAGGGCTTGCATCCGTATGCTGGACGCGTTGCAGCAACAAGGGATAGCGGGGCCGTTCCTTGATGTGGGGACCGGTTCCGGCATCCTCGCCATGGCTGCCGCGCGTCTTGGCTATGCCCCCATATATGCCTGCGATTTGGATCCCGATGCCATTGCAAATGCCAGGGAAAACCTTGCACGAAATGAGCTGCAGGACCAGATCCAGTTGGCCATACAAGATGTCGCCAGCTTGGATCTTCGATCAACATACAAGGTTGTTGCAGCCAACATTCTGGCCCCCGTCCTGATCGAGCATGCCAAGCGGATCGTGGCACCGGTAGACCCGAAAGACGGTCGGCTACTGCTGGCGGGCATCCTATCGACCCAGATTCCAGACGTTGCGGCAGCCTACGCCGCCTTGGGCTGGCACATCACCCGGAG
>CAZRCN010000158.1:0-5730 GCA_964598575.1 uncultured Victivallales bacterium
TGGCGGAGCATTACGGCTTCACGGACGAGGAGCTGGACTACATCATCAACTACGATATCAAATACCGCATGGGCAAGGATTTGCAGGAGGATGGGGAGTGATACCACATCGGACATATCGCGGGAGGATCTCTGATGGCATCTCTCCGATAACGGCGGAGTTTTACGAAGTACTGGCCATGATGGGGGTTTACCGGGAACAATTAAAAAATCCGAGAGCAATTCAGCATGCCGCACATGGGGTCGGCCGCAGGATTTCGATCATTAGAGTAAATCTTGTCCATCTCCTTCGTATGAGCGCACGGACAGGTCAAGGGCCGTTGCATGGAGATCCGGGACACGAGTTGGATACACATCTTAATTCGTTTTACATCCATCTCCATGGATTGCTCGATAATCTGGCTTGGATGATAGCGCATGAATTGAGCCTTTTTGGCGGGGTGTCTGAAGACGAATTTTCAGATCGCCGCAAAGTGGGACTATTTAAGAACGAGTTTCAAATTGAGCTCAATGATGTGGCCACTACCGAGTTCCTCCAGTCCAAGAATGATTGGCATACCTCCACAAAGGATTGGCGTGATCCGATCGCACATCGCATTCCTCTGTATGCAATTCCATGTGTATTCTCGAAAGAGGAGGCGGCTGAGTTCGAGCGATTGTCGCATTTGGCTCTTGAAGCTCTAAAGGCCGGTGATGCTGAGCTAAGTGACAGTTACCACACCGCCAAGATGAAGCTCGGAACATACCACCCTATATTCGCGCACGAAACAAATGGACATCCAACTTCGATCAAAGAGCAGGTAGAGTCTGATGCAAGAAACCTACTGGACGTCATATGGCATTTTATAGAACACGATTGGACTAGGGAATAAGGACATGTAGCGGAAGAAAAGCGTCAAGTAATCTATATTACAACGAAAAAAGAAATTTGTGAGAAGATAAAAGAAATCACTGGAAACGATCCCGTGGGGCTGGAGCCCCTGTCTCAATAGAACGCCTGTCCAACTCTTGGAAAATGTAGTTCCAGGGGCTGGAAGAAACAGGGAGGAAATCCCAGTGAAAGGCACTGTAGGTTATGAAAGAAATGCGCGATGTATTTTTGTGTCATGCCAGTGAGGATAAAGAGCTGGTAGTTCGCCCGTTATTCCAAGCATTGCGAAATGAGAATATTTCCTGTTGGTATGACGAGGCGGAAATTCGATGGGGACACAGCATTACACAGACCGTCAACCAAGGGCTTGGAACATCCCGCTATGTCATTGTTGTTTTGAGCCGTGCATTCTTGTCGAAAAACTGGCCACAACGAGAGTTGAACGCGGTTCTCAATCTGGAGGCGTCTACCGGGAAAGTGCGAGTATTGCCGCTGGTGGTCGAAGGGGCGCATGGTGAGGTTTTTGCAGCTTATCCGTTACTGAACGACAAGCGCTTTTTGGAATGGACCGGTGATCCCGCTCCAATCATCAGTGAATTCCAGCGGTTGCTTCCTTCGGGCACTTCCTCCGTAGCCAGCCCGTCCGCGCCGCCGGAGCCGTCGATTCCCATGCCCGCCTCAGCCAGGACATTCACTCAGCGCGACAAGGATCAATTCATCACGGCGGCTTTCAGCGAAACAAAGGTCTATTTCCAGCGGGCAGTTGCCCAGCTCTCCGCCCATGCGCACGGCATTGAGGCCGACTTTGCGGAAATCACCAACCTCTCTTTCATGTGCTCCTTCTATAAGAACGGGGAGCGTGAGCGCCAATGCAAAATCTGGCTCGGCTCTATGCACTCTTCTTCGCAGTCGATCTACTTCCTGTCCAACAATTCAATCGATCCCCATACAAATAATTCGTTTAACGGACAGTTGTCTGTCGAGGAAAACAACGGCCAACTCGTTCTGTCGCCCACACTGAGTGCATTTGGAAGCGAAAACAGAAACATGACACCAGCCCAAGGTGCTGAATACCTCTGGAAAATCGCTATTGAGTATTTATAGATTCGCGTTGATTAGCGTCCATTCGCGGTTAAAAAATGAATCAAACCCAATCCATCCAGATCACCGGTAAGCCCGTCGCCGCCATCGGCGACGCGGATCTGCTGAACCGCCCCAAAACCGGACTGCTTTGTTCCCGTAAATGCCCGGCCGACATAATCCTAGACGCCTACGACCGCTTCAAAGCCTGGGCCACCGACCCCGAAACAACCGTCATCAGCGGCTTCCATTCACCCGTTGAAAAGGAGTGCTTGCGCCTGCTCCTGAAAGGCAACGCCAGCATCATTCTCTGTCCGGCCCGCCAAATCGAAACCATGCAGATTTCCACGGATTGGCAACACTCCCTCGACGAAGGCCGCATGCTCATCATTTCTCCCTTCACCGAAAAGCGCGCCGACACCCGCACCATCGACCGCCGCAACCGCTTTGTCGCCGATCTTTCAGACAGCCTGTACATCCCATACGCCACCCCTGGTGGAAATCTTGAACAGTATAAAGGAGGCAAACCTGAATGAAAGTATCGACAATATTAGATCATATTGACAACGGGCATATGGCCCTGCCTGAGTTTCAGCGTGGGTATGTCTGGAACCGGGAACAGGTGCGCGGATTGTTCACTTCACTCTATCGCAAGCATCCTGTCGGCGGCCTTTTAGTCTGGGCAACAGAGTCAACCGGGGCGGATTATCGAGGCGATGGATCGCTTGCGTCCGGGGTAGTAAAGCTGTTGCTCGATGGGCAGCAGCGGATGACTTCCCTGTATGGCGTAGTGCGTGGAAAAGCTCCGAAATTTTTTGAGGGAAACGAACGTGCCTTTACAGGGTTGCAGTTCCATCTGGAAGAGGAGACGTTCCAATTCTATCAGCCAGTTAAAATGCGGGACGACTCGTTATGGATCGATGTGACGAAACTGATGCAAGCCGGTTCTAGTGGTCTGGGGTCTTATATTGCTGAAATATCAAGCGATCCGGAGGTGGCTCCGAAGGTCGGTGATTATGTAGGCCGTCTTTCACAGGTGTTGAGCATTGTAGATGTTGATCTCCATATAGAGGAGGTCACCGGTCCCGACAAAACGCTGGAAGTGGTCGTCGACATTTTTAATCGTGTAAACAGCGGCGGAACCAAGCTGTCGAAAGGTGATCTGGCATTGGCCAAGATTTGCGCTGAATGGCCCGCCGGTCGGGATGCAATGAAGTCTATGCTCAAAGAATGGGAGAAGGCGGACTACTCATTCAATTTAGACTGGCTTCTTCGCTCTGTAAACACAGTGCTGACCGGTGAAGCAAAGTTTCAGTATCTACACAACAAAGCAGCCACAGAGGTGGAGGCTGCCCTTAATAAGGCAAAGAATCATATTGATTATTGTCTTAACTTGATTGCGGGGCGATTAGGGCTGGATCATGACCGTGTTATGTTCAGCCGCTTTGCCATACCGGTTATGGTGCGGTATCTGGATGCAAGCAAAGGGGCTCTTTCTGAGATTGAACGGGACAGGCTTCTCTTCTGGTTTCTCCAAACCGGGATGCGTGGACGTTTCTCTGGCTCTACGGAATCATTTATCGACAAAGATCTTGCTGCTTTAGAGGGCAAAGACGGCGGGCTTGATAAGCTCATTGAGCAAATCCGGCTTTGGCATGGCGGGCTCGCGGTAGAGCCGGGACACTTTGATGGGTGGAGCCTGGGGGCCCGGTTTTATCCGGTTTTGTATTGGCTGACCCGGGCAGGTGAAGCAAAAGACTGGGGTAGCGGACTTCCTCTTAAAGCGAATATGCTTGGGAAAATGAGTAAACTGGAGGTCCATCATATATTCCCCAAAGCTCAGCTTTATAAAGAGGGATATGATCGGGCGACAGTAAATGCTCTACCCAATTTCTGTTTCCTGACCAAAAACACAAACCTTGAGATCAGCGACCGGCTGCCGGAGGAATATTTTAAGGAGATCGAAAAGAACCATCCCGGTGCATTGGCATCACAGTGGATTCCTATGGATCACGAACTCTGGAAAATCGATAACTATGATTGCTTCCTAGAGGCCCGCAAGAAACTGCTCGCACAGGAAGCCAACGAGAGACTAAAACAGCTGCTCCATGACCAGGATCTAGGGAACGAAGAAGGTCAAGCCGAACGAGAGCAGCCATCTGCCATTGTTTCTGGTGGATTCTCGTGCGATGAGGAAGAGCAGGGCCTCGAAGATCTTAACGAGTGGGTTGCGCAGCAGGGGTTTCCAAAAGGAGAGTTGTCATACGGCTATTCGGATCCGGAAAGTGGGACCCAATTGGCTGTATTTGACTTAGTGTGGCCGAATGGCTTGCAGCAAGAGCTAAGTCAACCAGTAGCTGTTCTCTTAAATGAAGGCGAAGATGTTCTTTCGATAGCCAGCCAGGCCGGGTTTCGATGCTTCACCACCTGTGACGATTTTAAACATTATGTCACCGCAGAACTGCTCGGGGACTCCATATGAACCGCATTTGGGGGGCAGACTGCGAAAATTGAAAGTAGCTGCTTCGGTTTATAGCGATAGCCCTGTCATGTGTTAACTGGAGTCTGCGATGAGAAAAAATATGATCGATCAGCTTTGCTCGATGAACATGAATAAGAAGGCCGGGCATGTGAGTCCGCATAAGGCGGTGATGATGCTGGCGGTGATTGATCTGGTGGCGGCGGGGGGCGCGAAGCAGAACCGGTTTGTGTATGGGCCGGAGTTGCTGGAGCATTTTCGCCGCTATTTTGATGTTGTGAAGACGCCGGTGGATTCATTCTCCCCTCTCCTTCCATTCTTTTTTCTCAGATCCGAGCCATTCTGGCATCATCAGCCGGTGCCCGGACAGGAAGCGGTTTGTGCGGCTATATCGGAGCCGGGTGGTGCACGCAAATTGCAGTCGATTGTAGAGTATGCCTTTCTGGATGATGCGCTTTTTGCGCGGTTGCAGGACGCGGCCGGTCGAGAGGAAGCACGGGAAGCGCTGATCTGTAAATATTCCCCGTCCCATCATGATGAACTGATGCGTCTGGCGGCCCAGGAGGAAGGGGCCGGGCTTTACGCACAGGTTTTGCGCGGCGAACGCAAGGCGTCAGGCCGTGTAAAGGAGGACGTACGTGATCTGGCTTTTGCCCGTGTGGTGAAGCAGGCCTATCATTTCCAGTGTGCCGCTTGCGGCTTGCGGATTGTATTTGATGGCGCGTCGCTGGTGGATGCCGCGCACATTATCCCGTTTGCGGAGTCCCACGACGATGATCCCTGCAACGGACTGTCGCTCTGCAAGAATCACCATTGGGCGATGGATCAGGAGCTGATATTTCCCTGTAGCGACAACTGCTGGCATGTTCACAAAGGCATCGATGACCGCATTGATGGCCAACGAGCTTTGATCGACCTGCACCAGAGACCCCTAATCGCCCCAGTCGAACTCCGGTTCTCCCCAAAACCCTCCGCATTAACCTGGCGCGAACAGCGATTAAAGGTTGCGCGCTAGATGCAGCCGTTCTGTAGAGGAGATGTTATGTCAGGATTGCCTTTAGAATCACCCTTCAAGCCACTTGATGGGGGGCTTTGCGGCTAAGCCGCTGCAAATAGTTGCCGTGCAAAGTGTTAGCAGATAGATACCCCGCAATATGGTCCTTAAAACCCGGTTTTTTGCCTAAAATGGCGGCTTTAACGATTCGAGGTGTTCGCTCGATTTCTTGCGTTTCTTTGTGCGTCTATGTGTTCTTTGTGGCGATTCTCTCTACCGCTGGTTCTGAATCTGCTCAAGGTGGGCG
>CAZRCN010000159.1:0-5711 GCA_964598575.1 uncultured Victivallales bacterium
CGGCTTGGCGCCATGGTTTTTGGCGGGGTGCTGCGTGAACGTATTGCACTGAACGAGGATACGGTATGGTCGGGGATGCGGACAGAATGGAACCGCAAGGATGCATACAAGAATCTGCCGGCCATTCGGGAATTACTGCTTGCCGGGAAGAATGCTGAAGCCGAAGCATTGGTCAACAAGACCTTCACCTGTACGGGGGGCGGTTCTCGCGGTGGCCCGAACGGGCCATGGGGATGCTATCAGGAACTCGGAAATCTGCGTATCACCTGGAATGCCAATGCCAAACCGCTGGAATTGAAGCAGTGGAAGTACAAGATGGTCACGACGCCGGGTATAACCGATATCCGGAAACACCGCCGAGAAGTCGCAAGGCTTGTTACGGCTGCGGCTCAGCCAGATGCAGACGATAGCAGATGGACTGATTATCTTATTGAAGATGGGGAGGCCGTGGAGGGTGCACGCCGGTTGTCACTGAATGAAAAAGTAATCTTACGCCATCATCTAGCATTAACGGCTGAGGAGATCGAGGCCTGTCCCGTTCTTCGCATTGCGCCGCCAGCCCGAAATGGCCGGGTGTTTGTCAATGGCCATGAGGTTGGCAATCTGCCGAGCTGGCGTGATCCCGGGCATGATATTTTCGAGCAGGACGTGAGACCGCATCTCAGGGAAGGTGACAATGTGATTGCGATTTACTGTTCGAATTACCGCCGCCGGGGTCAGTTACCAGTATCTGTGCGGCTGGATCCCAGTGAACAGGTGCAGAACTATCGTCGTGCCCTGTATCTTCGTGATGCGATTGCAACGGTTGAATACCAGCGTGATGGTATTTCGTTTAAGCGCGAAGCATTTTCAAGCGCCGCGGATCAAGTCATGGTGTTCCGGTTTACGGCCGATCAACCGGGCGCAATCTCTTTTCAGGCGACGATGGATCGACTTGCAAATGCAGAGACACGCCCCGATGGGGGCAACGGACTTCTGATGATGGGTCGAACATTTGCGCGAAGGGGCAAAGAAGGCCTAACCTTTGTTGCCAGATTGCATGCAAAGACTACAGGCGGCTCTGTTGTGGTAGATGGGGACACGTTGACGATTGAAGATGCGGATGAAGTGGTATTGCTGGTATCGGCAGGAACGGACTATGTGGGATTTGGCGGGCGCAATACACCAGATCCTCTGCAGGCAACGCATGACGACATTGCAAAGGCGTCGGCAAAGACCTATGGCGCATTGCGCTCGGCGCATGTTGCTGACCATCGCAGCTATTTTGATCGTATGTCTATTCATCTTGATGATGGAAGCGAGGAAAGCCGCGCAATGGCAAGTTTGCCCACAGATGCACGCCACACCGCATTACGCGAAGGCAAGCCAGATCCGGCCTTTGCGGCGCTCTATTTTAACTACGGGCGTTATTTGCTGATCAATAGTTCCCGGCCCGGCTGCATGCCTGCAAATCTGCAGGGGCTTTGGGCTGAGGGTATTGCCACGCCCTGGAATTGTGACTATCACCTTGATATCAATGTCCAGATGAATTACTGGCCGGCCGAAATGTGTGGGCTAGGGGATTGCCATACACCACTTTTCAAGCTGATTGAATCGCTGCAGGAGCCCGGTGCGATAACCGCGAAAACCTATTACAACGCCGATGGGTGGGTTGCCCATGTGATCACGAATCCCTGGGGATTTACGGCACCGGGCGAGCAGGCAGGCTGGGGGGCTACCGCGACGGGGTCGCCATGGCTGTGTGACCATTTGTGGGAGCATTATGCTTACAACCGCGATCGGCAGTTCTTGCAGTGGGCCTACCCGATCATGAAAGGGTCGGCAGTATTCTTTCTCGACATGCTGATCAAAGATCCTAAGACGGGTTGGCTGGTGACGGCACCGTCAAATTCGCCGGAGAACACCTTCATTATGGCAAATGGGAAGCGGGCTCGAGTCTGTATGGGGCCTACCATGGATATGCAAATCCTGCGGGAGCTTTTCGGTAATTGTATTCAAGCAGCAGATATCCTGGGGATTGATCAAGCCTTTCGAGACAAACTGGCAGAAACCAGTAAGCAATTGGCACCGAATCAGATTGGCAAGCACGGGCAGATTCAGGAGTGGTTAGAAGATTATGATGAAGCAAAACCGAAGCATCGGCATGTGTCGCCGCTTTATGGTTTGCATCCATACGATGAGATTACACCGGAGAAGACCCCAGAACTTGCTGAAGCTGCACGTACAACACTGAAACGACGCGGGGATCGTGGGACCGGTTGGTCTATGGCCTGGAAAGTCAACTTCTGGGCACGATTACATGATGGGAATCATGCCCTTTTGTTGCTGAATAACCTGATCAAAAAAGGGGGGGAGAACCTGCTGTGCCAGCATGCCCCTTTTCAAATTGACGGAAATTTCGGGGGCACCTCCGGCATTGGGGAAATGCTCTTGCAAAGCCAGGATGCCGTGATCCATTTGCTGCCTGCATTACCCGATGCCTGGCCGAATGGCGAGGTGATGGGCATCCGTGCCCGCGGTGGATATGCGGTTGACATGAAGTGGGCTGATGGTGAACTGGTGCGCGCTTCCCTACAAGGCCTTGAAAATGCAACGGGCCATGTCAGTGTCCGCTATGCAGGTAAGACCATGGATTTTGATTTGCCTGCCGGAAAAGAACGCCAGCTTACGGTGGGTGATTTCTCTACATTAGGCAGATCAAATCCGTCTAAACGTTCGCTTTCAAAAGATAAAAAATAAAGTTGCATAATGCAGCACTATGTTGTAATCTTGTCTCATCATAAAAAACGAGGTGATATAATGACAACTGCAGTTCGCGTTTCTGAAAATCTAGTGCGAGAAGCACGTCTCATCAGTGCCGTCGATAACCGTTCTGTAACTGGTCAGATCGAGCACTGGGCTAGGGTTGGTAAGTGTGCGGAAGATAACCCTGAACTGACCTACCGTGCCATCAAGGATATTCTTGTTGGGCTTGAGGAACTAGATCAGGGCGAATCCTCCGAATACCAGTTTGGTTAGTCCACTATGAGAATCATACAATCCCGCACCTTTGAGAAGAGGGTACGCCGCTTCCGCAAGCAGGAGAAGAAGATCCTGGACCAAGAGGTCAGGAGAATTGCCAAGGATCCATCCATTGGCCGGGAGAAGCGAGGTGAGTTGCGTGGAGTCTTCGTCCACAAATTCAAGATCCACGCCACTCAACACCTTCTCTCCTACCGTATGACAGAGGACGGCATTCTTGAGCTCATCATGATAGGTCCGCACGAGAACTACTATAGAGACCTCACCACCTATCTGAATACAAGACGATAACCGGAAGCGAACAAGATGAATGCAGAACGATTTCTTGTGAGGTGGCCGATGGATTTGCCGCCTAGCGCCTTGTCGCGAGCTTCCAGAACATCGGTGTTTTCCGTCACGGGGACAATCTCGTCCACATCGCCATTTGTGAATAAAGCTGATACAGGGGCGAACGAAGGTGGAACGCGACCTCCGGGCGCGTTGTGTCCGTGAGTGGTGCATGTGGGGTCCATGTTCTGGCCGGGGGGCTTTCTATGGTCTTTCTATGCGCGATCTACGGTCCATAGCGTGCCCGGAGGTCACGCTCCACCTGTGTTTGCTTCGTGGTGTTGTCGCGGAAAAACCGCAACATATAGTGGTTTAAATTGGTGTTACAACGTAGGATTATCTGGACTGTGTCGCTTTGGTAAAAAATGAGCATGGGTAAGGAAGGAGGCGTTTTTATGGTGGTGGTTAATCTTGCGGATGGGGTTCTGTTTACGCTGTCGGTTTCATGTGTGGCGCTGATTGCCGTTACCTGCGACGTCGTCGGCCAGGCGGCGGATGAACCCGTTTTCTTCACACAGGAAGGGACTGATCGGCCTTGGCAGGAATTGCTGGATGCCAAGGCCATTCCTATTGGTCGGAATTCAACGGATGGCATTACCGGGGCGAAAGTCACGGTCAACCGGGTGCTTGTGGAGCAGGGCGTCTGTGCGACCAATCCGGTTCCCGCTGCGATTCGGATCCACACGCTCGGCAACAGCTTTATCCCGCGCCGTGACTTCGCGAAATGGTCGCGCTGGTATCAGGAGGACGGTCATACCCAGGTTTTCCGGTTGTTCAAGGGAGAGCATAATATGCGCAACACGCGTGCGAATTCGGCCCGCATTGAAGCGTTCAGCGCGCATAAATGGAAACACGGCGATGGCTGGCAGCAGTGGGAAGGGCGCTATACGCTAGTCGCGCCGGAGGGGGCTATCTTCCAGGTGAAGGCACCGGGGCCGGTCGACTGGGCGGTGATGATCTCGGCGGCAGGTGATGATCGTATCACGCTGCAGCAGCGCAGGGGGGAGCGGAAGACCGTGGATGCTGGTCGGCAGTTTGATCTGCGGGTACGTGACAACGGCCTTGCGTACGAAGTCTATGTGGACGGCAACCTTGAACTTACCGGACAGTATGACCGACAGGGGCTGGCGAGTACCTTCCGCTGGGGCATGTATGTCGGGGGCAAACGTCTGGTCTCAAAGGACGCCATGATCATGGTAACCGGCGCGACGATTACGCCAGCGCCTCGTCCATAAATTGCCAACTGCCACGAGATAGTCCATGATCTGGTTGGGGGCAGCCTAAGTGTAAAGGTCTAGGTTTAAGTGTGTATTTGAGGAACAGGAAGCCAGGGGTATGCTTAATGGATACAGGCAGGCTTCCGGCAGCGTCGAGTGTGTGCGTAGCGGAATCACCGGTTGTCAAATTTTCGACCTGAAGCTGGCAGTCCTTTAGCCAGGCGAGTTTGACGATGTATGTTCGGATGGATTGCAGCGCTCGCGGAAGAGGAGCAGGTAGCCGCCATGCAGTTCGGTGAGGCTGATCGGTTTCAGGCCGCAGGAATGCTGGCATCAAGGATCCTCAAGGCCCTCGCGATCGAGGATGCGTATGTTACGACCATCTACCTCAATGCGTCCGTCCTCCTGCAAGCGTCGGAAGACACGACTGACGGTCTCGGGGATGGTGCCCAACTGCGATGCCAGCATGGATTTGGTCGATGCCAGCCGAAATTGCTGCTGACCGCCGGATGCATCCAGCAGGTACTGTGCAAGTCTGGTGTACACATCCTTGAGCGAAAGATCATCAATTAGCCCGACAAACCGGCGCAGGCGTTTTGAGAGCTCTGCCAGCATTTCCAGCAGGATGTCCGGATGCCGCCGGGTTATGGTCAAAAAGTCGGTACGCGGCAAAAAGAGTAAGCGCAGATCGGTCACGGCATCTGCACCTGCGGGGTATGTGCTGCCCTCAAAGACCGGCACTTCGCCGCACATATCGCCCGTATCCTCAAAAACGTGCAGGATCTGCTGGCGTCCATCCTCCCCGGTCCGGTACACCTGCAGGGTCCCGGAGACCAGCACAAAAAATCCCCGGGCTTCAGCCTCCTGATGAAAGAGAGTCTCGCCCGCAGCCACTTCCTGCAGCACCGCAATTTCTGCCAGAGCCCTGAGGCCGTGCGCATCAAGACCCCTGAAAATGGCGGACTGCTGCAATATGGCCAGCTTTTGCACGACATCCATTCTCCAGGTTGGCATTCTGCTCCTTATAGGGGCTCATCTCACTTCTGGCGGTGCTGCTTGCTGTTGATAGGCACCACGTCGGTTTGGATGTACCGTAGGACAGGCGTCCGCGCCTGTCTAGCGCGAAAGGCGCGGAGGAATTTCCGC
>CAZRCN010000160.1:0-5652 GCA_964598575.1 uncultured Victivallales bacterium
AACGCCTTCCCTAGCGCTGTTTCCCTCGCTTCATCACCACAAGCGTGCATTCCCAACCGACGGGGTGCTTCGCACTGAAACCGCCCGTTTCAACGAATAGATAATCCATGTCGTCTACCTTCTCGGTTGTCATTTGCAGGGCCTGCCCCTTATCAAGGTCCATCAGCATGTCACCCGACCAGATCCACTGCGCATCCGCCGTCTTACCATCCTCCTTGAGAACAAGCGTCTTGAATGGAACTCGCCCCACCGATTTTTTCTTGGTTGGATCGAACGCCTGAACGGACGACACCTGAGCCACGGCTTGCCACGTTCCGACAATATCGGCATTGGAGACGAATGTGCCATCCCAGGCGAATTTCCCCTCATCGGGGTCATCAATCACCCGGTCGGGATCTTGAAGCGCCTGCCATTCGCTGGTTAGCAACGGCGTGGCGGCAGCCGCCGTCTCCAGCGACTCCGTCGTCAACGGCGGAACTTTCATGCGCTCCATGAAGACGGATATATTGCCGCCGTACTTCTTTGTGCGAGGGTGGTGCTTCATGAAGCTAATGGCTGCCAGCGTCACCTTGCCACTCTCGAATTCGGGCCACCATTCCTTTGTAATCACCTTTCCTTCTGCACGACCGCCGCCTCTTCTATCCACACCGGTCTTGTCTTCAAAGAACAACTTCCCATTAATGTATAGTCGATAGCCATCACCTGAGCCGACATGCGAAATGCCGCCGTGCAACAGGCGGTAGCAGTACCCCTCCTCCATCGGCGGCACCTTAAACGTCCCTCGCAGCAGAATCACGTCCTTCTCCCAGAGCGTATGGATGGGTTCGCCGCAACCACAGATTGACAATCCGCACGGACTTGTGGCTCCACTGATGTAGCCCTTCTTTCCATCGGCTGACCCGAAGGGTGCCAAACCGCGTTTCCAGCCATGCTGATCCGGCTCAAAGTCACCGGAAAACCAGTTCGCCATGCCTTCGGGGAAGGTTACATCACGATAGCGTCCGAGCCGATCACTCACCCCCGCCCATTCCTCCGGTGGATCAAAACTGTAGTAGTCCCACTCCATCTCATCGCGGCTTGGACCGTATGGGGCCCAGTCGTACTCTTCAACCCCTGCTTGCGCGTAAAGATTCTGCAACTCCTGCATAACGGAGGCATGGCCGCTCTCGCCAGCAGCAAATGCCTTCAGCTTCTTCCAGTCCTTCGCCACTTTCTTGGGAATCAATTCCTTCGCCACGATGGCCTGGATCGCCTTTTTGATTTTCTCATTCTGTAAAGTGCCACGTGCATCGGACAGAAATTGCTCCCGATGTGGTAACGACTGGTTCGGATAGCGTTTCGTTGAAACGTCAAACAGCACTTCTAACCCGCCAGGAACCTTCTCAAAAGCGTAGGCCAGCGTTCGTAGGACGTTCTTTTCGGCAAGATGATATACACCGCCGGGTGGATCAACCGCCTTCGGCCCCGGATAAGCCAGATACACCCGGCCCAGCGTTTCGCGGACCGCCTGCTGCACCTCAGGCGGCGCATTGCCGGCAGCCTCCAGCCGTTTAACCACTTGCCAGTTGCTGCGAATGAAGTTCGGCCAGTTCATTTCAATGGCCGGCAAGACTTTGCGATAGGTTCGGGAATCCAACGCCAACGGAATCAAGGCTTCCAACGCCTTATGACGCAACCACCACTCCTGGTGACCCAATAGTCCCGTCAGACGATCAACATGCGGCACCAGCGTTTCAACCGGCAACCCACCAGCCAGCTTAAGTAGCTCATAGGTCGTGAACCATGCCTCATTCGGATCATTCAGCATCTCCAGGATCCTCGCCTTCACCGCATCACGCAGGAATCCTGGCAGTGGTTTGTCCGCCGCGAAGAAGGAAGGATCACATGCCACTACACCCGCATGTCGAACACGAGGATCCGAATCGTTCAATAGTCGTGGAATGACATGTAACCGCTTGTGCTTTTTCACATCCAGAGCCGCCACCTCACGCAAACGGTGCTCAGGATGGTAAAGATACTTCAAGCGTTCATCGTCGCTGAGATCGGGATTCCGCATCTTGTGATCAACATGTAGCCCCGTATCGTCTGCAACGGTTTCCTGCTCAAGTTTACGTACAGTTCCATCCGGCATCGCTGGTGCTTCCAGAGAGAGAAACGCATCATCGGCGGCTGTCCCCCACGGTCGATCGGGAACGGCATCATTAACCTTGGCGTATTGGCTCCGCGGTGCCCCGAAGATGCAAAGCTGTTTTCTGGGTGCTGTGTAGGTTAGCCCCATGGCAATGCCCCAGTCGGTCTTGTCGTAGCGCTTCCCTCCACCGATGATGCCGAAAGAGCCGTCGTAGCGCCTTGAAAGATCATAGAACCATGTGCGCGTGTCCATGAATTCACGGTAGTGCTCGGGTTTCTTCTCAACCATCAGCCCCATCGCTGCCGATCGCCAGACCTCGCCGATACCGCCACCGGTATGGCCATGCAGCATGTAGGAGGTCGAATAAAAACTCTTGATTGCATTGATGTCGCGCGCTTTCGCATAGAGCGATGCTTCGCCATCGGGATGCAGTCGGGAGGCAGCAGCCATGGCAAAGGCCAGGCGTCCGTTGCGACCATTATCGGTAAAGGTACTTTCCGGCGGATGATCCATATACGGGTTGGTGCCACGTCCCGCAAAGCGGAAATAGTGCTCGAGCGCACTCTGTAACATCACATCGTCAACATCCACCCCGCATTGTTTCGCCAACAACAGGAAGGTCAGCGTTCCGGTTCCCGCCAAGCCCATGTGATGCCCGGCCATCCCCCGTCCACCCCATCCGCCTTGATACTGGGTCTTCTTCACTGCATCGGCAATCCGCTGCATCAATGGCAGCACAGATGCATCTCCCGTGCGCAGGTAGTATTCAGCGATGGGGGGAGCACCCCACGCAATGTGCCACTGATACGGCATTCCGCTGCCATAGTTCTGGTTCTTTTCGACAAGCCGTTTCATCCACTCTCTCACGACCGCTAGATCTTCCGCTTCTCCAGTCGATAGCAGGAAGAGTATCTTTGGGCCATCCAGCCCTATACCCCCACTATACCCTTCCGCTTTGAACCGCGCTGCAAGGTCACGCACAATTTTGTCGGACTTGGGACAATTCAAGGGCCAGGTCTCGCTGTAAGCGCCAAGCACGGGGATAGATACCGTGATCGTTTGTGATTCTTCTTCAGGTGTATCCCGCACCACAAATGTGACCTTGCCATCGCTTGCTTCGGCTGCGGTAATAATTCGACCAAGCTGGATACGTGGGTCGATATCCTTCAAACGCTCCCCATTGATCGTCTCAATGATCTGGCCGGCTTTAAGCTTTCCGCTTGCCGCCGCCGGTGACCCCGGTTCAACATTCTTGATCTTCATGCCGAACGCCGGCTGCGTCAGCTCAATTCCAATTCCCACAGGGCCAAAACGATCAACCGACTGCGTGAACGCATACTCAGCCTTCGGACGAGTCGAAAATAACGCCGGGCGAGTGTAGAAGGACTCGCTTGCCGCCATTGCAAGCTGATAATTTATGGCCACATGGAAGATAGCTAAAAAAGACAAAACGGTGCGTACGGCTGTTCTCATGGTTTCGTTCCCTTCGCAGTATGTATTAAGACCTGATGACAAGGCCTTATTCTTGATTCGCCAGCTCCAGAACGGCAGCCGGAAGTTTCATCTGCTCCAGCCACACGCTGAGATGGCCGTGTGGAGGCGCTTCTTTGTTTCGATGACCTGTGTAGCGCAAAAATCCCTTCACAGCGATGGTAACCTTGCCTCTCTTGAGGTCCGCAAGGAAGTCATCGAGTATATACTCACCCCGCAGCCCTCCTCTTTTGTAGTGACCACCCTTTTTTTCTGTAAACAGCTTACCATTAACGTAAATGCTGTATCCCTCGCCGGAGAAAGCGCGCATACTTTCACCGACAATCAGACGATAACGGTGGTCCTCCTGCAATTCGGGAATATCAAAGGTCTGGCGCATGAGCAGCACCTCGTGTTCCCACATCGTGCCCAACGCTTCACCATCTCGTTGGCCAAATGGTGCCGTGCCGCGCTTCCAGCCCGCCGCCGCCGCGTCAAAGTCAACCGTATACCAGTTCTCCATCCCTTCGGGATACGAAATCTCACGATTGCGGTCGCTCTTTGCCTTATCCTGTTTTTCGGGAGGGTCAAAACTGAAGTAATACCATTCGCCCGTGCGCATCTCAGGACCGAACGGCTTCCAATCATAGTCATGGACGCCTGCCGCATTGTAGTAACGAATCAGAATATCGAGCTGACTTCCGAGATTCCCCCTCCAACGCTTCTTCTGCCTTTCAGATAGCTGGCCGGTCACGATGGGCATCAGACTTCTACCACCCCGCCGATAGGCCGGAATGCCAGGTGCTGCCCTAATAAAGGCCGGTATCAGGGAACCGACAATCATAGGCTTGAGCGCATCACCCATCGCCGTCATCTGCTCTTTGGTGGGTTCGGCATCATCGCGTGCCCACGGCGAGATAAATGCATCTGTGTAAATCATCTCAGCGGCTTCAGCAAGTGTAGGCTCAGCCGACCACTTCTTCGGAGGCATGGGCTCACGCGGTGCTACCGGCCCTGGCTCGACCGCTGCGCCCTGTAGCTCCGCCATGGCCCTGCCAAGTGCATCCCCAACAAGATAATACGTCTCGGCATTGTGATTATAGTGATATCCCGTACCCGTCGGTGATTCGGCCTGTGTGCGCCAGAAACCACGAGCCTCGATGGTCTTGACGTTGCCTTTCAATTCTGGGTGCCGGCCACTGTCACCATCTACGGCAAGCTGCGCATTGGCAATCGTTAACCCAGGCTCTCCCAAATCCCATCCGCCAAAAGCAATGGTCGCCAGCACCCACTTTGCATCCGGTGCTTTGAATTCCTTGCGCCACGCCTTGATAAGGTTGATCAGGTTCTGCTCATAACGACTGGCGTGAACATCATTCTGATCCTTATGCCCCTGCCACCAGACAAACCCCGCAATCTCATACCCCTGATCCTTGTACTGGGGATACAAGCTGTCAAAGTTATCGAGCACACCATGGATTGCCTTGGTGAATTCGTCATACTGCTTTCCCGCGTACCAACCGCCCGGCTTGGGGTCTGTTCCTTTTTTCCATTTGCTTTGCGGATCCTTGTATCCCGCGTAGATCATCCCATCCACTTCATAGCGTTCGCTACCCGGAGGAAGGCAATCCCAGGCCAGACTCCGGTTTCCGATATCAGCCTTTATCAGCAGCACGGGCTCATCGTGAAATGTCCCCATCACATAGCCAAAACCCAGTTCCGGTCCGATATGTTTGCCGTTGGCAGTGGCCGTGAGCGGTGTATTGCGCCCCCCTTTGAACTTGTTCTTATCCAGATACGACTCGCACAGAACAACATCATTCCGAACGGTCCACGCATCCGCATCATCAATCAACCAGCCAAACTTGCCGTCATGCTTCACCAGCGTTTCCAAATCGCCTTTGCCCTTCAGATCCACTACTTCCATCCAGAAGGCCGCTGAACCGCCTTTCAAATACGTAATCGTTATCGGATAGCGACGGCCGCTTTCGAGTGTCACCTTGGTCAACTCCGGTTTTCCTCCGATGTCACGGCGATAAACTTCCTCTCCA
>CAZRCN010000161.1:0-5624 GCA_964598575.1 uncultured Victivallales bacterium
CGTCTGCTATTTTCTGGTTTCCGGCTTCGGCAGCAGTGCCATCAAACGCGAATTTTCCATGACGAAACCCATCACCATCCAAAACGTCCTGACGCGCTCAGCCATCAATCTGGACCTCACCGTCCGCCCCGACCTCTGGCGCGCCGGCTGGCGCGTGTTCTGGGCCAATCGCTGGTATGGCAATGGTGGCTGGGGCTTTCGCTATGACGCCGCCATGCATACCCCCGAAGCACAGTGGGATTACCTCGTGGGCCCATCAGGCCGCGCCAACGTCCATAACGATCCCATCCAGTTCCTGAGCGAATTCGGCATCGTAGGTTCTGGCCTTCTGCTACTGGCACTAGGCTGCCTCATCGTGCCCCTCGTACAACGTCCCATTCTGCATGGCTCCCTTTTCTGGATGACAACCACCGGGTTGATTCTCGTTTACATCTTCAGCCTCATTGATCTACCATTCCGAAGCCCAGCCATCCTGTGGACTTGGACAACACTGCTAGCAGCCCTGCCCGGAGTTAGCTCCGGGCATCTCACCAAAAACACATATAGACCCAACCCCGAAAACAGAAAAAAGGCATATGCAGAATAAAAACACACCACACACGCACCCTAACGACCCGGCCCTATACGGTTCTCCCCTCTACCCGCAGTACGGGGGTGCCTATGACATGCAGACCGTATCCGGCTCCATCTTCGACAACCCGCTGCGCTTACTGCGGATTCTCCTGAAGAGATGGCTCATGGTGCTGCTCTGCCTGCTGTTTGCGGCAACCGCCGCCACCTTCTACCTTACCAAGGCCCCGAAAGTGTATCGCGCCGAAAGCCTCATTGAACTCAGCGTTCGCCGCCCCCGCTTCCTCGCGCAACAGGCTGCCGTCATCGAGGATGCCGGTGGCTCAGCGGGCTCAACCGAGGAAATCTTCAATACCCGCATCCAGCGTTTTCGCGGCCGCACCACTATGACTGCGGCCCTCCATCGGCTGCTAGAGAAGCACCCCGACGCATTTCTGCAGGCGGACGACAAGGCCTTGAGCGACGAGCACCAGCAGCAAATGCAACTGAGCCGCTTCATGAATCATATCCAGTTAGACCTCATGCGCCGCACCCGGATCGTTAAAATCACCTTCGAGCACACCGACCCCGCCCTGGCAACTGCCGCCTGCAACGCCTTTTCCGAAGCGGCCGTGGCCGGTGCTTTCCAGGAAAACCGCAGCAGCTCCGATGCTGCCGTCGTTTGGCTCGAAAGCCAGGAGAAAACGCAGCGGGAAGCCCTCCAGAAAGCCGAAGAGGCCTTGCTCACGTTCACTACCGAATCCCGGATCGATGCCATCGAAAGCAGCCGCAAAACCGTTGAGGAAGCCTTACTGTCCTTCAACCGCTCACTGGTCGAGATCGAGAGCGAGGAAGCCCGGGAACGCGATCTGCTAGCTGCCTTGGAAGCACTGGAAATCTCCCCCGAAGAAGCGGAGTCTCTGCCATCCGACATCCCGCGGGCCGATGAAATCCGCACGGTCCTGAACCAATGGCGCGAAGTCATCGTAGCCAGGGAGCAGCTGCTCGCGCGCTACACCGAAAACCACCCTGACGTCAAGGACAAGGACCGCTTGATCCAGCTCTACCGCGAACAGGCCATGGAAGCCATTAACCAGGCACGCAACACCACCCGGGCCAATCAGCAGCTTCTGGCCCGGCAGGCTGATAGCTTACGTCAGAAAAAGCAAGAGCAGTCGGAGCTTGCAGCCGATCTGGATGCGCAAATTGCAGCAGGCCGCACCCAGATGGCAAGCCTTACCCGAGCCCGGGATACCGCCGAACAGGCCTATCGCGGCATCCTTACCCGTATCCAGGAAGCCCGCATGGCCGCCGACGAGGACACCGCCACCGTAAAAATCGCCGAACCAGCGACTATGCCGCGTGCCCCCGTCAAACCACGTCCTGTCATCATACTCGCCCTAGCGCTGCTGCTGGGCCTGGGCGGGGGATCTGCCCTGGCCATTGCCACCGAGCTCATCGAAGACCACGTCAGCGACCCCGAGGATCTGCACAACTGGGGACTCTCCCTACTGGCCGTCGTCCCCCGTGTGCAAAAGCAAAACCGCAACAACATCGCAACCGCATCGCTACAGGATCGATTCAGCCAGGTCACCGAAGCCTTTGCTGGCTTGCGCGCGATGCTCGACTCACCCCAGCATAAGGGCAATGCCGATGTCGTACTCATTGCCAGCTCCATTCCCGGCGAAGGCAAAACCGTCACAAGCTGCAACCTGGCATCTGCCTGGGCCCGCAAAGGCCACAAGGTCCTTCTGCTGGACTTTGATCTTCGCCGCCCGCAGGTTGCCGGCATCTTCCCCATGCCTGCCGGACAGAAGGGACTCCTGCAGACATTGGCGACAAATCCCGACCTCAACGACGGCCAACAGCTCGTCTACCCCGCCGCCGACTGCCCCAACCTGCATATTATTGCCACCCGGCCACATTCAGGGGCCAGTCCGGCCGAAATGGCCGGCACCACCGCCGTCGAACGTCTCATCGCCTGGGGCCGTGCCAACTATGACCACATCGTAATCGATGCGCCCCCCCTTGGTCTCGTCAGCGATGCCCTCGCCCTAGCCCCCCTTGCCGACAGCATCCTCGTCATGGTTCGCCCTGCCGTCAGCCGCCGACGCATCACCCTCCACACCATCCACCGCTTCCAGGAATCCGGCATCGAGAACATCGCCCTCGTCCTCAATGATGTCGACTTCAAAAAACTCGACAAAACCGGCTACGGCCACTACTACCACCACTACCAAAACCATGAGCAAGGCGCATAAACACAAGGCATCCCCATCCCTGTTTCTGGCTGGACGCCCCAAGGCCAATGAAGCCCCCAAGTGCAGCGTTGTAAGGCCGTTTTTTACCCTCCCGTTGCGACCTCTGCGTGGTCGCAACGTCCCCCGTCCCTCACCCGGCACCCGCATCTCGAATCCCGCATCCCTCGTGTCTTCGTGTTTCAACTCCCCTCCAAAAAGCCCACCAGCCTTCGCGAACTTCGCGCCTTCGCGGTGCCTCCGAAAAATCACCGCCCGCCCCGACCTCTTGCAGAGCCGGGGCTCAAGACGCCAAGCACGCAAAGAAAACAAAACATCAGATTACCTGCCCTTTTTTCTCTCTAAGTCACCGCAGTCCATAGCAATATTACGTATTGACACGGTGGCTACTGTAGCTACAATTTGCTTGTGTTAAATCGAAATGAGGTTAATGATGCAAGTCGCTGTTAGAGAGGCCAAAAACAGACTCAGTGCCCTGGGGAACAAGGCGCATTCCGGTGAGCGAATCATCGTGACTCGCAATGGCAAGCCTTGGTTTGATCTGGTTCCACATGAACGCAAGGGGCGCAAAACCACACCTCTCCGCGGTGTAAAACCGACCATATCCCTGGAGGATGCTATCGCGCCCGTCACGGAGGAGGATGTGCCGGGATGGATCTAATGCTTGATACATGCGGATTGCTATCACTTGCCGGACTTGCCGAGAAACGGCTGAGCAACAATACGTTAAACCGCATCAAGGTTGCAGAAAACGTCTACATCTCCGCGTGTTCATTGTTCGAAATTGCGATCAAGCACAAGAAGAAGAACCTCTGTCTAGGCATTTTTTCTGATGCCAGGCAACTGTGGGACAAGGTCATTGCGGAATACGATGTGACAGAACTCGCGGTCTCGGCGGATGTGTTTTTCAAATCCGTTTCGTTGCCCAACCACCATGCGGATCCGTTTGATCGAATTATCATCGCGCAAGCCGAGACATTGAAGCTTACGCTGGTTACGTTCGACCCCCTCTATGAGAACTACGGGGTCAAGGTGATCGCGTAAAAGGCGGTGCGGGGGCGGCGAGAGCCCAAAGGGGCCCTTGAAGGCAGACCATAGACTTTAGACCGCTCCAGCACAACCTGGGCCTACCCATCCCCCCGCCGCATCTCGCATCCCGCATCCCGCATCCCGATTTTCGCAATGTAGACTTTACAGTAATAATGCCATTTCGTAATGTGTAGTTACCTGTTCAAATCCAGCGGAGTCTACACCTATGTTTGAGGAACTTTTCTACATTCACCGGAAAACGGTTGAAGACGTGCCCATGGCTTTCAAGCGCTACTTGCATGCCGAGATTGATTGGCACGCTAGACATATCTGCATAACCGGTTGCCGCGGCACCGGCAAAACGACACTGCTGCTCCAGTATTATCTAGAAGCCTATAATGATGTGGAAAAGTGCCTTTATATCTCTGCTGACCACGTGGCGGTGGCGGGAATCGGGTTGTTAAAAATCGCCAGTGAGTACTTCAAGCTCGGTGGTGAAGCGATCATTATCGACGAAATCCATAAGTCGCCGAATTGGGAAGCTGAGCTTAAAAGCATTATTGATACTTTCAAGCGGAAGCAGATTCTCGTTTCGGGCAGTTCGGCAATCAAACTGAAAAAGGGCAAAGCCGATCTTTCCAGACGCGTTGTCTATTACAATCTCAAGGATCTTTCGTTCCGTGAGTACCTCGCACTGACCGAATCGATCAAATTACCGGTGCTGTCGCTGGAGGATGTTCTCACCAGGCATGTTCAATACGCGGAACGGATCACCAAGGGCAGATCCATACTCAAGCTTTTCAACAACTATCTGACCGAAGGAATGTATCCGTTTATCACCGAGGGGAAAAGTACCTATCTTTCGAAACTGCTCAATGTCATAGAGAAGGTACTTTACGAGGATATTGCCATCGCCGCCGACATGAAGCAGGCCAATATCCCCGTGCTAAAGAAGATTCTCTGGCTTGTTGCCAGCTCGGTCCCGTTCCAGGTGAACATCGAGAAGATGAGCAGGGAACTGGGAATATCCAAACAGTACGTCTACGAGTATATTGACCATCTTGATACCGCTGGGCTCATGAATGCCGTTCCCTATGGTGGAACCGGTTATCGAACCGTGCGCAAACCCGCAAAGATCCTGATGGCAAATAGCAACCTTCTTTTTGCTGTTAACCGTGCGATGCAGGCGGAAGCTGAACGCGGAAGCGTGCGGGAAACCTTTTTTGTGAGCCAACTAGCCCCACTTTTCAAGACGACAATTGCTGACAAAGGAGACTTCGAAATCGCTGACCAGCATGTCTTTGAAATCGGTGGGGCTGGCAAAGGCCATAGCCAAATCAAGACCATACCGAACGCCTTTGTTGCTGCCGATGCTATCGAGTTCGGTTTTGCCAACAAGATTCCGCTTTATCTATTCGGATTTCTCTACTAGAAGGTCAATATGGTTCAAAAGCTCCATCGTCCACCTGCCGACCTCGCAAAGCCCGCGTTTGGCGTAGCCATCACACGGCGCCCTCTTCCATCCAACCGCCTCCCTCTCTGTGATTCTTCGTGTTCTCTGCTGTGCCCTGCGTAGTCAAGAAGGACGAAGCATCGGGGGCCATTCCCTGCCCCCCGCATCCCTCACCCCCCCCATTCGCGACTTCGCGCTTTCGCGGTGCATCCGAAAAATCACCGCCCGCCCCGACCTCTTGCAGAGCCGGGGCTCAAGACGCCAAGCACGCAAAGAAAACAGGCTCTTCCGCAGAATCTGTGGGTTCGTTTCAGTCATTTCGTGGCACATGGCCA
>CAZRCN010000162.1:0-4361 GCA_964598575.1 uncultured Victivallales bacterium
CCGAGGCGCTTTTGCCTGTCGATTGGATTTGATCAAGGACAGGTCTTGCTGGTAGATTGCCTTTCTGTTATATATTCAAAAAGGTTTTACTTTATGCATACAAACTTGTCACAACATACGTTTCACATACCGGTCATGGGGACCGGATTCACGGTTGATAGTCCGCTGCGGGTGGCCCGCTACGGAATCTCATCGGTGATTTCGCTGGTCGACGATACGCTGATCGAAGCGATGCGCTGCAAATACGCGGCCGAATACGGGGAGCCCTATGCCCCGATCAACAAGTACGATCGCGATTGGCGTGCCCGCCGCATCACGGAATACCTGAATTTGGTTGATCGCATTGTCCGGCGACAATTTGAGGCACTGCGGGCCTCCGATTTCGTTCCCGGTAGCGAAATCACCAAGTACTTTGAACTGCTGCCTGATGCTGCGCCGTTACGGCAGCGATATCAGGAGATGCTTGCGGCCGATCCGAAGGAGCAGGCCGGGATGCAGGCCGAGCTTCGCAGCAGTATCGCGCCGGGATGGATCAATGTGAATATCATGACGAAGCTGGACCGTGCCAACTTCGACAGTATGTGCGAGCCGCTGCCGGAGACCGATTCCGATGCCCTCTCCGCGCTGCGGGGCTATGCCAACAGTACCCTCACGTCCGGTATTGTCCTATCGGCCGGCCTGAATCGGCGTCTATATGCCTACTTCAGCACCTTCCCCGATTTTTTTGCCGACGAGACCGGCTGGATCAAAAAGCAGATCATCCTGAAAATCAGCGACTACCGCTCGGCCGTCATCCAAGGCCGGTTCTTTGCCAAAAAGGGATTATGGGTATCGGAATACCGGATGGAGTCGGGGCTGAATTGCGGTGGCCATGCCTTTGCCGGCAATGGGAACTTGATCGGGCCGGTGTTTGCCGAACTTTCGGCAAAACGGGAAGAACTGAATCAGGAACTGAGTGCGCTTTGCCGCAAAACGCTTGCCAAACAGAAGCATACGGTGCCTGCAGCTTTTTCGCCCTTCCGTGTCACGGCGCAAGGCGGGATCGGGACGGCAGCCGAGGATGCGGCGCTGCGCCGCCTGTATGGCATTGACAGCACGGGCTGGGGGACACCGTTCCTGCTGGTGCCGGAGGCAACCCAGGTTGAGCCCGATACGCTTGCCAAGCTGCAGCAGGCACGCGAGGACGATGTGTTCCTGAGCGATGTGTCCCCGCTCGGCGTACCCTTCCATAATTTGCGTGTCTCGCAGAGCGAGCTCCACAAGCAAAAGCTGATAGAGGAGGACAATCCCGGCAGTTCCTGCCCGTTGGGGCACCTGGTGAGCAATACGGAATTTACGGAGCAGCCGATCTGTACCGCTTCGCGACAATATCAGGCACTCAAGCTGGCGGCACTGAAGGCATTGGACCTGCCGCCGGATGAGCTGGAGGTGCATGTCCGGAAGGTGCTGGCCAAGGCCTGCATCTGTAGCGACCTGGGCGATACGGCTTATGTGCAACAAAACATTTCCAAGCCTGAAGGCACCTTCCCGGCGGTCTGTCCCGGGCCCAATATTGCCTACTACGAGCACGTCGTATCCTTGCAACACATGATCGATCACATCTACGGGCGCGGACCAAGGCTTACCCGCACGGATCGCCCGCATATGTTCATCAAGGAGATGGGGCTGAATATCGACTTTCTGGCGAATCTGATCAGCGAACTGAATACCGGATTTGGCAAGACCAAAGATGCTGTCATCGAGGAGTTTCACACCAATTTGGCGGAAGGCATCACCTATTATCGTGAGCTTGTGCCGTCCCTGACGGAGGAAACCGAGGCCGCCCGGCAGAAAATCCTGAAGCAACTGGACGAGTGCCAGCAGCGCCTGCAAGACGAGATGGCGGCCTTGCTGCCGGAATCGTCACGCCGTCGCACGGTTCAAGTCCCCATCACCAAGTATGAAGCTCCCGAGCCCGAGTTCCCGGCCATGGACCTTTGCGATCCCAATGCGGAAGTCTGGACCTTGCTGGTTGCCTCGCACAGCGGCAACGGCAAGCATATTGCCAAGCGGCTCGTTGCGCAGGCAGCCTCGGTCGGGATCCCTATCAAAATGATGAATATGGGCACCTACAAGCCGGAAGATCTGGCAGCCGAGAAAAACCTGCTTGCCATCATCAGTACGTATGGGGAGGGGGATCCACCTGCTGCCGCTGAGGCCCTGTTCGAATATCTGAGCGGGCCTGCGGCTCCGCGACTGGATGCGCTGCGGTATTCCGTGTTGGCCTTAGGCGACAAAAGTTACATTCACTACTGCAAGGCGGGCGCCGATCTGGATGCGATGCTGGCAGCCGCCGGCGGGCAGCCGTTGTGCGAACGCGTGGATGCCGATCTGGATTTTCATGCCGACGTTGCGCGTTGGACCCAACAGGTGTTTGCAGCCATATTGCCGGACAAGGCGGGCGCGTTCGAGCTGCCAGTCGATGCGCTAGCCGAAGCGGAGCAAGAGGGCTATTCCCCGCACAAGCCCTACTATGCGACGGTGCAAGCCAAGGCAAACCTGAACGGCCACGGCTCACCCAAGGAAACGTATCATCTCGAGCTGATCATTGATAAGCCGGGCTTGCAATATCTCCCGGGAGACACCTGCGCGGTGATGGCCCAGAATTCGGATACCTTGATAGAGGCTCTGTTGTCTGCCTTGCACCTGCATGGCGATACCACGCTGGCAACGGGCGAGACGCTGGCACATGCGTTACGAACCCGGGAACTCACAGTCCTGATCCCATCGGTGATTGCCAAACATAATGCCTTGGCTAAAAGTCCGGAACTGGACGCCATCCTGGCCGATGACGCGCGCCTGAAGGCGTACATCCACGGGCGCGATGTGGTTGATTTGGTTACGGATTATCCGGTGGCCTATACCCCCGAAGATCTTTTGGCCGTCTTACGAGCAGCCCCTCCACGGCTCTTTTCGATTACTTCGGCGCAGGTTCTCCACCCCGGACGACTGGATCTGCTCGTCGGTGCGTTGCGCTATAGCTCGCTGGGGCGCGAACGGGAAGGCATGGTTTCAACCTATCTGGCAGACCGGGTGCGCGTGGGCGAAAAGGTTCCGGTTTTCATTCGGCCCAATGACGGGTTCCGGATGCCGGAGGACCATAGCTCGCCCCTCATCATGATTGGTGCCGGGACCGGGGTTGCACCTTTCCGCTCCTTCCTGCAGGCCCGTGCCCTCCTGCCGCATTCCGAGCCCGTCGGCAAAAGCTGGTTGTTTTTCGGAAATCCCCATGAGGCAACGGACTTCCTGTATCGCGAAGAATGGGAGCAATACCTGCGGAATGGTACGCTTTCGCGGTTGACCACGGCATTCTCGCGTGACCAGCAGGAAAAGCGTTATGTGCACCACCTGCTGCTGGAGCATGCCGACGAAATCTACACATGGCTGGAATCGGGAGCCAAGGTATATGTCAGTGGTGCAACGGACATGGCGCACGATGTCTTTGCCGCCCTGGTGGCATGCGCGGCACGTGCGGCCAACCTGTCCGACGAAGAGGCGCAAGCCTATGGTAAGAAGCTGCGGCGCTCCGGGCAATACCTGGAGGATGTGTACGGCTGATGCCTGCCCCGAAGGTTCATGGACTCATGTGTCGATCGGCAGGCGGATGGTTGCCGTTGTGCCCTGGGCGGGTTGCGAAGCAATCTGCAGTTCACCCCCGAGGCCTTCGAGGCGCTGGCGGATATTGAAGGTACCAAACCCCCCGTGGTTGTCATTGGTGGATGTAGCAGCCAATGGATCGAAGCCTTTGCCGTTATCGGATACGCGGATGTGCAACCTGCCGTCACGCGCACAGGCGACAACCCGGATTTGGCACGGACCGGCATGTTTGATTGCATTCATGATCAGCTCGCGCACGGCCTCGAACAGGAAGCCGCGCTCTTCCTGTGCCAGAAGCAGTTCCTGCCCGTCGTTCTCGATGATCACTTCAGCGCCATACTTTTCCGCAAGCTGCTGGGCCAGCTCCTGCAGTGCGGCAACTAAACCCAGTTCGTACAGCAGGGCGGGGGTAAGATCCGACATAACCATGCGACATTCGTTGATCGCCTCGTCGAGCAGATTCCGGATTGTGGCGAGCTTCTGCACTTCTGTCGTCAAGGCGGCATTCTCCAGCGGCTGCAGCAGCGATCCTAGGCGGATATGAGATAGCGATAGGTTCTGCACAATGGTATCGTGAATGTAGCGTGAAATACGCCAACGGTCCTGTTCCTCGGCGGCGGCCAGGCGTTTCGTGAGTTCCCGTAGCCGATGCTGGTCTTGCATGGTTTGGTTTTGCAGTTGCCTGCGCTCGGTGATATCCGTGCCCACGCACAGGATCTCCTTGA
>CAZRCN010000162.1:4461-5611 GCA_964598575.1 uncultured Victivallales bacterium
GTGATCCGCATGATAATGCTGTTGGCATTTTGCACCAGTTCGCGGTACTTCTGATCGCTCGCCTCCAGTGCCTGTCTTGCCCCATCGAGATCAGAGATATCACGCATCGTCACGACAATTTCACGCGGTTGCTTATTCAAGTCGCGTACGAACGAGACGGAGAGAATGACATGCATCTGCTTTCCGGTACGGCTGAAAAGGGTGAGGGCAGGCATGTCCGGAATGCGTCCCGAGAATGCAATGGGTAGCACATCCATGACAAGTTGCTGGTCTTGCGGGGTGCACATCTCAGGGATCAGTTCCTGGACAAAACGCCCGACACTTTCCCCCGCCGGAATGCCAGTCATGGTTTCAAGCGCTGGATTCACGGACATGATCCGTCCATCCATGTTTAGCAGCATCACCCCTTCGTGCATGGACTCGAGAATGTCTATGGCGGTTTGGGAGGCACAGGCAAGGGATTCTGCTTCGCGTTCCAGGGCTTCTGCACGTTTCCGTGCCGTGATGTCGCGCGCCACATGCACGATACTGGTAAGTTCACCGTTCGTATCAAAAACAGGGCTGGTCGAAACCAGGAAATCGGCATGCCATTTTTCGTCATGTATTTCCATGTCATGAATACGGCCATCCGCCAGCGTCAGCAGGAAGGGACAGGTTTGCGGCTGCTCGCTGGGATGGATGCAATCATGGCAGGGTTTGCCGATGCAGGTGTCTGGTGCTGCGCCGAGACGCTCCGCCATGGCCCGATTGACGCGGCGAATGCGCTGATCGGTACCCAATATGCAGATCAGATCCGGTACGCTATCGAATGTCTGCTCCCATTCCTTTCTGGTTTTCTCCTGGAAGAAATCCGTGGCCGCATGCATCAGGTCTGCGGTGCTGCGGCTGGCATTTACCAGGCGAAGAAACTGCGCGATGTCGCCAGTCTCTTCTACAGCGCGTTTGTGAATAGATCTCATGAGTACATTCGTTCCGAACTCTCAGTGAGTGACATCATATCACGGTACCTTGCAAGCACCCTCTTGCAAACAAGTGTATTTTTACCAAAATCTTTACAAGTATCAAGGTAAAAATATGGTAAAAGGCGGGCGTCATCAGGACTGATTCTTGTGTCTATGTAAATAGCTCATACACAACAGCAAGGACGTAT
>CAZRCN010000163.1:0-5590 GCA_964598575.1 uncultured Victivallales bacterium
CCCGCCTCCGGGCGGCCGCGGACCTATATGAACACCAGCCCGGCGAGCGTAACCGCACCGAGCGCGAACACATCCTTTCCGGGCTTGCCCGCGAGCATGGGACGGAGCATGAAACCGTCGTCGAGCTATACGTAACCGAAGCCCGTAACCGGATCGAGAGCGGCGATCTGGTATCTGCTGTTCGTCTCTACGGTGTGGTTGAGGCCTCGCTCAGTACCCTGGATCAACGCTTCCTGGCCTTTGCCCGCGCACAGGGCGGTCGCGGCGTCCCGGATGTCCGCAGCATAATCGATTTGGCCGATCACCTTCTGACCGTCAACGAACCCGCCCAGGCTACCGCCTTCTACGAACTCGCCCTCAAATCCAACCCCACTCGTGAGCAAGCCTGGCAAATCCGTACCTGCCTCGGCTGGGCCCTCTACCTTCAGCAGGAACTTGACCGCGCCGAACGCCTCTGGCGTCAAGTCGTCACGGAGGCACCCGAGAAGAATGAATGGCGCGGCCGCGCCCGCTGGCATCTGGCCGTCCTTGCCGCCGGATACCGCAACGATGCGGCGCAGGCTATCCGGCTGTGCCGGACGCAGGCCGATGAATTTGCTGATGGCCCGCTCGGGGAGCAGGGCCTCTTCACGCATGCCTGGCTGCTGAAAGTCACGGAACGATGGGATGAGTCACGTGAAGCCTACGAGGAACTCATTGCCCACTACCCCCGCAAGGCCGCCAATCCCCATATCCACCGCCAGCTTGATGAAGTGCTGGAAGAAATCGAGACGGACGGGGGGGACAGATGAGGGCCACGACTTGCTTCTTTCTGTTCCAGGTTTCCGCCTACCTGATGCTTCCGGTATCCCTGATGCATGCTGATGAAATCCCCTCCCACCTTGATCCCGGTCCTTTGGGGCGATCCATATATAGCATACAGGACGAATTACGCTTTCCTGGCCGGGGCGGATCTACTGACTTGCCGCAGAAGCTGGCAGCCAAACGGCGCGAGGCCATCGACTACACACGCCGTCATCTGCATGAGCCCCTCGGCCGCTTCACTTGGCAAATCCCTGTCAGCTCCCTGTACGGTTGGTCGCTGTTGTTTGAACAACGCACCTATCCCGAATCCGAACAGGATCTGCGGACACTGTTCGATCTGCTGCGCCGCGCGCCGGCATGCAACAAGGAGCCAGCCATCCTGGTTCTTTCCCGGATCATGCGCCGGTTTGGTGAGCACTGGAGCCAGACGGGCTACTTCCCGCAGACCGTTCGCTTGCAGGATGAGGTGGAGGCTTGGGCCCGCGCTGAGCCATCTGCCCTGCGTACATGGCAAATCAACACCGGTATGCTCCAGACCCGCGTCCTCATGAACGAGCACCTTTTCGCGCCTGAACAACGGCCCTCTCTGCGCAAGAGTCGCCACTATCGCTTGATGGAACTGCTCGCGGATACATCCCTACCCCTGTCGTATCGGAACCGGGTCACCGCACAATGGGCAAATGCCTTGTATCTGAACGGGCACGAAGAGCAGGCACACCAACTGATGAATCAGTGGTGGCAGCAACAGGAAGGTGCCATCACTGAATCGAGTTTCTTTACCATCTGGCTCAAGATCCTCGCCTACGGCCAGCCCGGCAGCGAGATGGCCGGACGACTACTCGAACAGATCAATACCCTGCCTCTGGAACAAATGCGTCCTGCTGAGCGTGCCGGCTTCGAGCAGGCCGCTGCCTATTATTATAACGCGCTGCAGTTGCCGGACTATGAGATCCGGCGCCTGCGCCATCTGCAGGTCAAAACCTTTACCGGCGAGCGCGATCAGATCCGCCAGACATTCATGAACATGCAGGCACGCAACGAAGCAGAAGGGAACAGGGCAAGATGACGCGCAATCTCTGGAGCATGAGCGGATGGGTTCTGTTTGCCATATCGGTGCACGGTGCCACGACACATAATCCTCCCCCCATCAATCTTCGGCCCGATAGCGCCGCAACCCGCTTCCAGACCAGGGAGGTAACCCTGGCCCCGGGGGATGATGCCGTCTTCACTGTCTCCATACACGAGAATGCGGAGTGGGAATTCCATTCCTCCTCGGCATATGTGGCCCCGGCCCCACCGCCACCCTATGAGATGCCCTGGACCATCACGGGCACCCCTGATGGGCGCAATTATAGCCTCCACGTGCTCAATGCCGGCTGGGAACCCATGCAGTCGATTGCCCTGGTGACCTGCAAATGGGTAAAGGCGGAGGCAGCCATTGGAGCGGGCGAGGGCAGTGGCGGAGATGCCGATACACTCGGCGGCATGGCCACCAATATCGCGAATGCCTCCATTGTTTTCAAAATTGTACCCGACCCGTCAACGGATCCCGCCGACTACATCTGCCTGAACCCCGCAAGTTCCGTGATGCTCAATTCGGTGCTGCTGGACTCGAACGATGTTCCCCATCTCGTACATGCAGACTGGTCCTGGCATTACGGTTATCCCCCCGGAAATGTGAATATTGCGCCCACGCAGGGATCTGAAGTTACCGTTAGCGGAACCGCCCCGGGGAAAGGGGAAGTCAGGGCACAACTCGATCACCAAGGCTGGCCGACACCCATTGCTACGCACCCTCTTGAAATTATCAAGGTGGACATCGAGCAGAGTAATGTGCTTCACTGTGCCCGGAGTACAAGCCCTGTGATATTCAACCTGACAGACGATAGCTATCTCGGAACCGGCGGCACCGCGATCTGGTCGGGCGGCCCCACCAACGAATACCTCGGTACCCATCCGCTCGAAACACCCCTCTCTTTCATAGTCCCCACCAACTGGCCGCCAGGCGAGCACACGATCACCGCACGCGCCAGCTTCCTCACCAACTGCCTCGATACCGCCACTCTGACCATCATTAAAGTCGAGTTCGAATGTGTCGATGATTGGGGCCAGTGGTTACCTGAAGGTGGTCCAGGAGCAACGGACGGCAACGAGATCAGATTCAAAGCGACCATATCTCCACCAAGTGCGGAGGGTCTCATCCGATTCACCCTTCAGGACACGACCGCGTACAAGGGCTACTGCGTCAATGCGCCGTCCAATGTACCAGCTACAGGGCTACACTCCGGCTCATGGGAAGACCTGAAGTTTACAAATGCATCGTCGAGCGCTGAGTGGACCATTGAGTCGAACGGTCAACAGGCTACAACAACCGGCATCTGCAACACAGCAACAGTTGTTATCAAGTCATTCGACTATGCTGCATGGGGTCGGCTGAGCTGCATGGTGCAGCTGCCGTCAGGCGTTTGGTGTGATGCAACCTATGTCGGAACAAATCTCCTGACCGTTCCGGTCCCCAAGGACGGATTCAACGGCATCGCTGCCAATACGATTGGCGACGCCTACGAGTGGGATGATTGGGCAGACGTCACCGACGATACCGACCTCGACAACACCGACGGTGTCACATCTCTGCCATCCGGAATCACTGCGGACGACTACATCGGCGATGGTCTGGCGGTGTTCGAGGAGTATCGAGGTTTTGTGATCAAGGGAGCGCACGAGCGTCTGAACCCGTACAAGAGAGATCTCTTCACTGTTAACGGTGATGGTCTCGACGCGTCGCATTTCGATGACGATTCGGACCTAAAGAGACATGAACTCGCCGCAGGGGAATACGAGCTAAACAGCGGGGAGTGCCCATTTGCCAACGTCTACCGTGTGTCTGGCAAGACGTGCGGTAAACAGCACGGTGTGAAACTTGTTGACGATGGGAGGAAGGTGCTTTTCTGGTTCTATACTTCCGGCAGCGTCTACTATGCGGTGAAGAGCGGTTCCTGGAGTGGTACTATGGGCAGCTCGTATATTGGCATTGCTGCCGGGCCCGGTACTTTGCGGACGTACTCTGGGGACATCGAATGGTTAGAACCCACAACGCTCACGAACGAATTCGCGCATACGATCCCTCTATCTGTCACGCCCCTCGTGGCTATTGAAGCCTGGGGTGATACGGTTGCGAGCGGCTGGGAGAAGGCAACGACAGCGAACATCGTGGATGCTTCGGCAGGGAGTATAGAGCTTGAGTTCTCTGGAAACATCAAGACGAACGGGAGTCTCAACATTCAAGTCTACTACGCATACGGAAGTGCGAATGCAGATGTGGACAAGCACTGCCGTATTTTTGCCCATTCTGACGCCGACAAGAAGAAGCTGACCGTTGTACATGAGATGGGGCATACGGTAAGCCTTCAGCATCATTCCTCCGGGGCGAATACCAACGGTGACTCAAGCTGTCACATGACATACAACGACAATACGACTGGCTTCTGTACCACTACCAAATCGGACCCGAGTGATCTAGGTTCCCCGGATCTGGATGCCGGGCATGGTGCCTGCTATTACAGAATTGATGTTAAGGAGAACTAGCCATGATAGTCGTGAGAAGCAAAATGTTGTGCCCTGTGTTGCTGTCAGCGTCGATCGCCTTCTTTGTCATGGGGAAGTCTGACTTGGGCAATGCGGCGGAGCTTGAGACGCTTGATGCGTCCTTGAGTACGTGGATGGCTGGCAGCGAGTTTCCGCAAGGCTGCCCATTATGGTTTGGCGGTAGGCTTGAGATTAAAGAAAACCTGCGTATCTACAAAGCGCATCGCGATGCCGAATGGAATCTCAAGATCAATAAACGCCGGGGAAAAGCGGCTCATGACGCAACTACAGCGGCCCCGTCTTACCGTCATGTGACGGTGAAGAATGTCCGGGGGCGGTTGCCTTGGCGTATCTCCGTGACGTGTGACGGTACGGTAATCGGCGATGACTGGGACTGGGGTTGGCAGCCGCAGAATAGCGCCTTTCCCACGCAAGCTGTGATCGAGTTCATTGCCTTTCCGCAGAACCAACGGGTAAATGATCGGCTGCCTGTAGGGAAGTATGAGATCGCAGTCGCGGCCGAACTTGCGGTCACGTCTAATGAAGTTGAGTCGACGTGCATTATTACAGCAAAACCGCTACATTTTACGATCCATGGTGGGGATGCCGAAGACGGCGAGCCGCATGACGTCACCCGTGCACGCTGTTGGAAGCACTTTCTTGATAAGGTCTCCCAACGGTACTATCCGGAATACCAAGAGGTTAAGTCTATGGTCGAGCAACTGCCGATGTACAGATACGTCATCTTCGAGGAGAAGCGTCGCCACCAGCATGAGGGCGAAAAGCCGGAAGGAGGCCCCGGCAGCCCTCGAAAATAGAAAACAGCTATCCCGGAAGAAGAACAAGATCAAAGTCGTTGATTCAGTCAATGTTCATGGGGGCTTCGTCGCGGACGGTGCCGGAATCCAGTGACTGCTATTGCCCTATCCCTTTAGCTGCCCTCGCCGCCTACCGACGGCTTCCGCCTCCGCCAAAGGCTACGGCGGGACATGCGGGAGCGATGCGCATGCCTTGGCCCTCGCCGCTATCGCGGCTCGGTATCTATGCAGGCCCCGCACCTGTCAGGGTTCTTGCTTTGAGGCAAGAACCCCGCCAGGTGCTCCCGTGTACGGCAGAGCCAGGCGTCTACTGCGATCCCGGCCGCATAATACCCCCGCGTTGTCATGCCCGGTGCTTGCCTTCCGCCTTCGCTGAAGCTACG
>CAZRCN010000164.1:0-2648 GCA_964598575.1 uncultured Victivallales bacterium
CCAAATAAGGCGTGTTGACCTTTTTCTATTAAACTTCTTTGTTTTCTCCAATATGCTTTTGGTTTTGCTCTATATCTCTTTTCTATTAACTCTCTTGCTTTATCTATAATTTGCTGATCATAATCTTGTGTATCTTGTAATGTTTCCATCAAATTTATATAATCACTAAAGAAAGGAATAAAAGTATCTGCTGTCCTTGATATTAAATAAGGTAATTTGTTTTGAGCACTCTCATCTCCCATTGCTGCCTTGTGCATAGTGTAACCAAACTCTCCAATTTGTTCTTGAGCCCCTGTTGCTAATCCACCTAAAGATAATCCTTGTGCTATATAGTCTGCCCTGTAAGGATTACGCTTATCTCCTGTAATAAGTTGATATAAACCACCTACAAAAGCAGCACCTACCGTTGCCCCGATAATAGACCTTGTAGCTCTTTTTCTCATACCAAATGTTTTAGTGATTTCTTTATCTCCAAACTTCTGAAAGTCTAAAGTTAATCTTTGTAAATAACCCTTTCTAAAAGTTAATAAGTTAGTTAATATCCTTGATAATTCGTTACCCTGTGCTATCGGTTCTCTTTGAGCCCTTTCATATAAGAAATGAACCTTCTGAGTTGAGGCTTTAGCAACATACCGTGCAAAGGCATCTTCTCCACCTGTGGCAAGTTCCCTCATAGCGTGTTTAGTTTCCATAAGGGTTAAATCGCCTATCCCTGCTTTTTTCATCATTTTATTAAGAGTATTTACATCTTTTTTATAGTCCGGGAAGGCTTTTATTGCCCTTCTTACAGAACCTAACTTCATTCTAAAAGCAATAGAACGGTTAATATCATCAGTTCTACCCATTACATTCACAGCATCAGCCATCATATTAAGTTTATCTAATGGGGTTAATCCTTTGCCGATAACTTTATTTATAGTGCTATCGCTGTTTTGTAAGGTTTTAATCCAGTTAATATCTGAATATAACCAGTCTTTTTTAATTCCGGATGACTGTGATACTTGAGTATCATAATATTCTTTGTCTTTGGCTGATAAGGGTCTCATTTTCAAAGAATCTTCTAAACTTGTATAGAAAGCTAAATTTTGAAATAAGTTTCTTAATCCTTTTCTAGGGTCTAAAAATACTGCCCTCATTGCTTGTCCATAAACAGCTTGAAATAATTTCTCATATCCTACTGAGGGCTCTCTTTGCCCTAACATCTCTTTAAGATTCCTTTGAATATAAATCTGCATTTTCTCTTTATCATAGAAAGCATCGGTATTATTGTTAAAAAGAGTTGTCCAAGCGTTGACTTCTGGCTTAAGGTTAGTCCTTGCAAGCATACCCCTTATATAAGAATAGTATCTTTTAAGAATATCTCTTTCAGGTTTCTTGTATTGTTTAGATTCTCTTGCTCTTAGCCCTTTCTTCCCTAGTGCCGCCTTAGTCTTGAAAGCTCTTACTTTATGAGATAAAACTTGTGCCGGAGTAAAACCTTTCTTAATAACTCCCCAGCTTCTTGTCTTTAACCAATCTCTTAATGCTTGATCGCCTTTGCTTTCTAAAATATCAGCACCTTTATTTAGCTCTTTCTGTGGTGCGTTGGGTATTCTTTCACCCTTTTCGTACCATTCATAAAATCGGTTGTATCTAACCATCCACTCAAAGCTCTTAAAGTCTTTAATTATGAAATCAGCAACTTGTCTTTCTTCTTTTGTAATATCTTTAGGTTCTGCTGGCTTACGATCTACATATTCAGGTAACTTTGAGGCTATATAATCCTCTATCCTGTCTAGTGATTGTTCGTTAGTCGTTATTGACTTAAACTCTTTATCACCTATGAGCTTGGGTAGTTGATCTAATCTTTCATCAACATCTCTTTCTGTTTGTAGTCTTGCTTCGTTAAATCTATTCCACATAAAACCGAAAGGAAGTCCGGTTTGCTTTTCCATACTATCTGCAAAATGATGCATATCCAACAAACCATTGACCCTTGCAGGTCTATCCTTAAATTTATTCTTAAAATGGCTATCTATTTTGTTATAAGATGCTTTTAGTGCAGGTTCTTTTTCAAGGCTTTGCTCTAATTTCGTCCTTTCTTTTATAATTGGTGAAAGATAAACCATATCTCTTAATACATCTTTGCCTTGTTTTTCGGTCATAAAAGTAGTCTTTGAGCGATAACCAAGATAATCTACATTGTAAACATCTAAAATATCTTCAAAGTCTTTCTCGGTCATTTCCCCTCTTTTAAGCATTGCGTCTTTAGCTTGGTTTATTTTCCTTTCTGTTTTAGGAGTTATAACTCTTTTGTGGTCTATGTATTTAGGTCTTGTCCTTTTAACAGAGTCTAAAACCTTTTCTAGGTCTTTGACCATTAGATCCTCGTGAGTTAGTTTAGTCTTTCCTGTTCTTTTCTTTATAACTCTTGTTAGCTCTGCGTCAGTCATTCCTTTAACTGCTTTATAGGCGTGTATTCTTTGCCTTAGTTTCTTTTGTTGTGTAAACTCATCAAGGTTTTGTTGTAGTTTGTCTATTTTTTTAAGTCCTTCTTTATAGTTTGCCCTAAAAGTTCCGTCTTTTTTATATACTTGGTTTCTTTTTATCTTCTCTATCTTTTCTGTAACATCTCTGCGTTGCGGTTCTGTAATAGGTTTGATTTGTCC
>CAZRCN010000164.1:2748-5564 GCA_964598575.1 uncultured Victivallales bacterium
TTTTGGCTCTGGTTTAACAGCAATCTCTTTTTCTACTCTTTCAGCTTCTCTTTCTATTGGTTCTATTGCTCTCCTTCTCTCTCTTGTTTCTTCTCTAAAGGTTTTTTCTACTTGTCCTTTGACCTCTGCTTTTTCTCCTTCTCTCATCTGTTGCTGCATTTTGCCTATAAGCTCAACTCCTTCTTTAGTAGGTATTCCCGTTGTATCCATTCTTCCTTCTATATATTTAGCAATTCTTTTATTTCTTATATTTTGTGGAAGCCCTCTTGTCCTCCAAGCCATCCCTACATCCATAACAAATTGAGGGATTGCTGTTGCAAGAAATTCTTTGCTAAACCCGCCTGATTGTTTATAGGCTTCTATATAAGTCGGTGAGGTGAGGAAAGTATTTAACATAGTATCTACTGTTACCGCACCTAATCCTGTTGCTCCTGTTGCATTTGCTATGTAAGGAGTAATGTTATAACCCATCAAAGTTAAAGCACCTTTTGCCCTCTCGCTTACATTTCCTTCTTTTGTTAAGAACCCAAAAGTCCCTAATCTTCCTACGCTTTTATAGATAGAAGAAAGGCTTTTACCTAATCCTAAAGTTGTTGTGTCTTGGACAGCTGTTGCTCCCCTAACTGCTCCCATCTGTAAGAATAAAGACATTAAATCAGTTCCACTTTCTGCTAAATCTCCCGCTAAGCCTAAAGCAAAATTCTTTTGATAATTAGCTTGTCTATATTGAGCTCTTTTGGTTTCTGCTTTGGGTGTCCAAACTCCATACTTTTCTGGTTGAGAATAATAATCTATTGCTTTATTTAAAAACCCTTTTGTTTTTTCTTTTAATCCTTTTTCAATTTCATAGTTAGGTCTTACACTATTGCTAAAATTCATAACTCCTCTTAGTCCTCTAAAAGCTAATGAAGTTAAAGCCCAAGCAGGTTTTTCAATTACAGAGGATAATGTTCTTTCATATCCATACTTGACTCCTTCTTTGGGAGTAAATAATTCCGGTATTAGTGCTTCTACATCTTGAGCCGGTGATGTTATTCTTGCTGCATCAGTTATTTGTTCCGGTGGTTTTACAGCAATAGGTGTTTCTTGTCCTTTAAGATATTTAGATAACTCATCCATACTGACAGTATTAGGGTATTTCTTAACTTTATTGTCTTTATTATCATATACAGAGATAGAATCTGTTACCGGCTTAGCCCCTTTTTCTATAAGAGAATCCATAGGCACAGTTTTAGGCTGTTCCTTTTTTGGCATTACCTTGTCCATACTTACTGCCATTATTCAATCTCCTCTGCTTGATTATTTCCTATATAACGATATTTTTTTCCGTCTTTTCCTACAAAAGTTTGCCCTATTGAATAGCCATATTCATCAGGCTCTCCCATAACTTCTTCATATTCTTCATCAGGATTTATGTTAGTTTCTTCCTGATACACTTTGTTTATCTTACCTCCCTCATCTCTAACAGCGTTTGGTATATCTTCTTTCCCCATAAGTTCAGGGTATTCTTCTCTTACAAAGTCCTTAATAATTCCATTTACATATTCATCTATTTGTTTATTAGACATATCAGCAACTTCTACATCACCATCTCTATCAAAAAATCTTGTCATAAGTCTTGCTCTTATCTGTTGTGGATCATCACTTGCCTTGCCAAACTTTCTAGACCACCAACTAATTTTATCTACTACTAGCTTATTTGAATTGTATTTGTCCGTTAAATAGGAATCAGCCTGTTCATTAAGGGGCATTACTGTATTTTCTAACCATTTATTTCTATATGTTGAGTTGATTTTTCCATCAGCATAGGCATTCATAACCTCTTTTCTAAAGCGTAAGATGTCTTTAAAGTTAGTATCTTCTACTGGTATAAAACCTCCTCCTTTATGTTTGGTGAAAAGAGTTCCAAAGTCACGGATAAGTTTCTCCATTGTTTCGTTTTCAGTTCCTGCTCCTACTGTTTTGGGATTAGTAATACTTTTTTCTATCTCTTGAAGAAAAGACTTTATTTCAGGGTGTTCTAGCTTATCCTTTTCTAGTTGTTCTAGGTCTTTCTCTGTTGGTTCTCCTTGTTCCATTATCTCAATCCATTTATCTTGAACTTGCCCTGCCTCAATTTGCCTTTCTTGTTTTCTTTTCTTAATCCGGTATTTCTTTACCGTTTCACTCAGTTTTAATATTTCGTTAGCCTTATCAGCAGGTAGGTTGTATCCTTTGTCTCCTTTTTTCTCTTGTATGTATTCCTGTACATATTCGGGGTCTATTCTGGCTAAGTTATCTAACCTCTCTACCTCTAAATCTTCTTCTATGTAGTCTTTTTTGGCGTTGTATTGAGCCGGTGTTAATATATCTTTGATGCTTTCTAGACGTTTTTTAGCTTCATTTTTCTCTGATGCTATAACTTTAGGGTCTTTTGAGTTTTTAATTACTCTAAAACTATCAGACATAGCCCCTAGATTTTCTCTTGCTGTGTCTTGTAGTTGTTGTTTGTATTTAAGGTTGAATATTTTTACTTTTCCTTGTGCTATTTTATTATCAATTTGCCCTATAAACTGTTGCCTAGCCATTCTGTCTGAAATCATTCCTGCTGCTTCTTCTCTGGTTTGGTTTGCTAGCTTGTTATATTTATCCATATCCCAGACATCAGGGTCTTTCTGAGCCTGCATATAATATTCAGTCATTTTATTATCAGCATATCTTGAGGCTTTGGTCGTCTCATTAAGTAGCTTAACCTTCTGCATCCTCTCCGCAACCTGCCCTAAGGCTTGACCCATTGTAGAGATAGCCTGTCCTTGACTACCTGCAAAGGACTCATC
>CAZRCN010000165.1:0-5525 GCA_964598575.1 uncultured Victivallales bacterium
TTTACGCAGCCTACGCCCTTGACTTACCCACAGATTCTGCGGAAGACCCTTATTTTAGAACCCTTTGCGTACTTTGCGTCTTAAGCGCGACAGCGCGGGCGGTGAAAAAGCTTCACTGCGGAAATTCCTCAAACACGGGCACTCTTGACGAGCAGGCGATCCAGTAGGCCATCCGGCGCAAACCGGCGCAGAAAAGCCCCCGCATACGCCGGAACCGTCACGCAGTACCGGGTGCGTGGTCTGCGAGCCTCCAGCGCATGCCCGATCTTGACAGCAACCGCCTCCGGGGGCTTCGTGAAGATATTCTTTTTCTGCGGTTGCCGGGCCTTTTCCATCCGCTTTTCGTAGCGTTGCTGGTAGCGCCCGCCATCCGCATGCATGTACGCCACCGAATGGGTCGCCGAGTTCGAACGAAACGCCGAAAAAATCGGCCCCGGCTCCATCAACACCACCGCAATCCCTTCGGCCCGAAGCTCAATCCGCATGGCATCCGACAAGGCCTCCAGCGCATACTTCGACGCACAGTACGCCCCCACCATAGGCGCCGTCACCCTTCCGTATACAGAGCTTACATTGATAATGCGTCCGCCCCCCTGCGCCCGAAAATGCGGAATCAAGCGATTTGTCAGGTCCTGCACACCGATCGTGTTCACCGCGAACTGATGCTGCAGCGCTTCCCGCGTCAAATCCTCCGCTGCGCCATACTGCGCCACACCGGCATTATTCACAAGCGCCCCGATCCCCCCCTCGCTCTGCGCCATCGCCGCTTCCGCCGCTTCTGCCACCGATGCCCCTTCCGCCAGATCCAATCGCACCGGACGAAACCCTCTTTCCGACAGCATCACCAGATCCTCCGGTTTGCGTGCCGTGGGAATCACCCGCCAGCCGCGTGTACGCAGGTATTCGGCTGTGGCAAGGCCTATCCCCGACGAACATCCCGTCACCAGGGCACAACGCCGAACCGCATCAAACGCAGGACGCATCATGTTGTTTCCTCCCCCCGGGGTTGTTCGGTTTCGACCGGCTCCAGAATCCAATGCTTGTTGTACCAGAACCACTGCTCGGGGACTTCATACACCGCTTGCGTAAAAACATCAAATACCGCCTGTGTCATACGCTGGATATCGGCATCCCGCTTCAGATCCTCCCGCGGCTCAATCGGATCATACATGACGAGCCGGTGCCGCGTCCAGCCCTCCCGCAACAGGATCGAAAGATACACCGGCACCTGTGATCGCTTGGAAAACAGTCCCAGCCCCGGGGCCACACTGACCCGATGCCCCAGAAAATCCACCAGTACCCCACCGGTCCGCATGCGCAAATCCGCCAGTAATAACAAGAATTTTCCATCCCGCAACTCGCGGAACACCTGCCGCAGCAGACTCGAGTCCTTGGGGAGGAACGTTATCCCCGTCGCCGCGCGCATCTTCCGAATATGCGCATCTGCCAGAAGGTTCTTCTGACGCCCGTCAATGACAAACACCGACAAGCCCAGGCGCTGCAGGGCAACCGCCATCACCTCGACACTGCCCATATGCAGCGAAACCCCCACGCCACCCTGCTGTTTGATGCGGATGGCCTCCACGGCCTCCCGGACATCCGCAAAGTCAACCAAGTGACGCTGCATCCAGGCCGCATCGATGCGACCCAGCCGGAAGATATCGACCAGATTAAAAAAGAGGTTGCGCCAGCTCAGCCAGGCAATCCGGCGCACGCGTCGCGCCTGCGCATCCGGAAACACCTGCCGGATACGTGCATGCACGATCCGTACCCGGTACCGAAGCAGGTAATGCCCGATCCAGGCTGCCCCCCAGCCCACTGCCAGCGCCGCCCGATAGGGCAGATGCGTGAACATCCACCCCCAGAACCGCAACAACCCGTATTCCACCCAGTGCTTTACCCTATGCTTCATGCTCGTATCCGCCTCCTGCTGCCCTCTCTACCATGTACCTGCCATAAGCACCAGCCCTTATTGCTGCTAGTCCAGGAACCGGCCCTGCCGCTGATGCGTCATCCGCCCCTGGCATAAGGCCGGGACTCCGTTTACCAGCACATCCCGTATCCCCTCTGCCAATGCATGTGGACGGTCAAACGCCGAACAATCCCGGATGGTAGCCGGATCAAACACCACGATATCGGCCGCATAGCCCGCCCGTAACAGCCCGCGATCCTTCAGGCGTAATGCTTCTGCCGGGAGCGACGTCATTTTGCGGATCGCCTCCGCTAGCGGCACCGTATCCCCCTGCAGCGCCATGCGTAAAAAACGCGGAAACGTACCATAGGCACGCGGATGCGGCCAGTCCTGGCCCAACGGGCCTTCCGGGGCACGTAGCGACGCATCAGACCCGATCATCACGTACGGTTGCGCCAGCACACGCAGCAGGTTCGGTTCACACATACCATGAAAAAAGGCCGCCGTTCGCAGTGCATCCTGCTCTGCCAGCCAGATAGCCGCCGCGGCCGGATGCATATCGAGCCGGCGTGCCACTTCGCACAGCGGCTTGCCCGCAAACTGCCGGGTAGCTGCTTCTGCCGTGGATCCGATCGTGATCGACGCCCAGTAGCTATCTGGGTGCCCCTCGCGCAATGCCGCTAACAAGCGCGAACGGCACCGCGGATCCCGTAACCGCGCCAATAGGACATCCGGCCCGCCGGCCACGACCCATTCCGGAAAGATGATATCCAAATCCGTACAGGAAGCCGTGTAGGGGTACCGATCAGCAAACACCGATTGCCCGGCCTCCTGGGCCGCATGGATCTGAGCCAGGGCGGGTTCCAACAAATGCCAGTTCGCTTGCCCGTGGGCCTTGAGATGGGAAATCTGGACGCGTACGCCCGTTGCTTGCCCGACCGTCAACGTTTCCGCAATGGCCTCGGGAAGCCGGCTGCTTTCACTGCGCATATGCGACGCATAGATGCCCTCCTGTTGTGCAACAACCTGGGCCAGCGCATGCACTTCCTCCGGTTCTGCAAATCGGCCGGGATTGTATACGAGCCCTGTACTCAAGCCGCGGGCACCCTCTGCCAGTGCTTGCTCCAGCCGCCAGACCATGCGCCTGCACTCCGGCCCTGAGGCCGGGCGCGGTTCATACCCGATCACGCCTGCCCGCAGGGTATTATGCCCTACCAGCAGCACGACATTCGGCCCCGGCACAACCTCTTCCAGCAGGGCACGGTATTCTGCCACGCTCTGCCAGCTTCCCGGATAGGTATGTACCCGCCAGTCCGAGGGCATGCGGGCGGCACCATACAACGGCGCAGCCGAAGCCCCGCAGTTCCCCACCACTTCTGTCGTCACCCCCTGATAGAGCTTGCTCGGGGCCTCCGGTTCCAGCAACAAATACGCATCCGAATGCGTGTGTATATCGATAAAACCAGGACAGACAATACAACCGGATGCATCCAGCGTATCCTCCGCCTCCAGCGCATCCAGGTCTCCCACCGCATGAATCCGGTCATGGTCGATGGCAACATCCGCCCGCCATGCCGGTGCGCCACTCCCATCCAACACCAACCCATTGACGATCTTACGCATCGGGTGCGTCCTCATCCGCAACCGTTTCCGGGGTCTCCCCGGCCAGATCCGTATCCGGCGCATCCTCGTCGCCCCCCGCCGCCGACGCCTGACGTGCGGCTTCCTCGGCTTTGGCTGCAGCCGCATCCCCGGCCCCCAGCAACATCACAACCTGCTGCTGTACCGATTCCAGCGCATCCAAATCAAAACGCGGATCCACAATGACAAACACCTCACCCGTACCCCGATACTCATAGATCCGGCGCAACGTCCCGTCATCATCCACCTGCACGTCTTGTTCCAGCAGCATTTTCTTACGCTCCAACATGAGAGCCAGAATATACAGTACGGGGATATCGGCCGGATCCTCCTGTTCCAGCAAACGCCGCAACAATGACTCCGCTGTCTCCTTTTTCAGCGGCTCCTCTTCCGGGGGCGGTGGGGACTGATAGATACTCTTCCATAGGCTGAAGGGCGGATCAGACTGGGGATCACGTTCCCGTTCCTGCCAGCAGGACACACACAGGTCCAGACGCACAAACCCCGGCGGATCCCGATACAAGGCCGAGAGACACGCCTCACCGTCCGCAAACCCCCTTGCACAACCCTGGCAGCTATGACTGCGCGCCTGAATCGACCAATCCTGTGCCATACATACCATTCCTTCCATCATCCGCCGTAGCAGCGTTATTCCTGCAACGCCAGCATCGCCTCTGCATACCGCTCTCCGAGCAAGAGCATGCTACGACGGTCAAAATGCCAGCGATCATAGGTTGTCAGCCCCTGCGAGCTAACACAAGCGGTATGCGCCAGAACATCCGGTACTTTTACAAGTTCCGCATTGATAGCCGAGCCCGCCTTGACTTCACCCGCAACAAACGGCAGATCCGGCACCTCGAGATCCTTCCGCAAATCCTGCACTAGCTGCACCAGTTTCTCCACATACCCGTCAGGGTTGCCATTATCACTTTCCCCTTGATGCCACAAGATGCCCCGCAGCGTACCGCTCTTCTGCGCCTCACGTGCACGGCGTACCGCTTCCGTATAAAACGGCGTACCTTTCTCCCACTGCCCGATACGGGTTCCCCCTTTGGCATTCACGACCAACCCGATCGAAACAAAACGTTGCCGCTCGGTCAGCGTCTGGGCAAAACCGTAGCCGGGATTCAGCTTTTGCATGCCCAAACCCTTGCGGATTGTCGAGTACCGATTGAACGGCACGACCGCCGGCTCCCACTTTCCTTCGGCATTCAGCAGAAAACACCGATCTATCGGTTCCCTATCCGCATCTTTGATGGGGGCACGCCCCGCCATATTTGACTGCCCGATCAATAGGTACACCTGTAACGGTTCACTCGGCCCCTGCTGCAATTGTGCCACGACTCGGTCTACTCCCATACCGAGTATCAGCACAAACCCAAACACCATTCGTCCTAACCATCGACCCAACATACACACGCCTCCTTGTCTCTACCTTCAATGTTTTCATCGTACTCTTACTCTTACCCTTAATCTTAATCTTTCGCCCTAATCTCCTGTCTCTGGGCAGTCTAAAAGCAAGCTAAAAAAGTTTCTCCATGCATTATCTTGGCCGCCCAAGTGCCCCTACTAACCTGTAACTTCATTGTTTCCACACTCGTTTTCCGCTATCGTCGCCCGCTATCGTCCACCGGCCGACGATAACGGGCGACGAGAGCGATTGACGATTGAACAAGTTTCACTCATGCATCATCTTGGCCGCCAAGTGCCTTTGTTAACCTGTAACTTCATTCAGAACCACAATATGTAGTAGTTTTCTCAGAATGCTAACACAATTCTCAAGTTTCAACATCGTATTATCCGAGCGCGCTCGGGGCCGGGACTAAGTTGTAACTTCCCTGTTTTCCTAACAATTGCCACAAGAGATTTGTGTGTACGAGTACGTGTACGAGTACGGAAATCATGCAGTTCCCACACCGTACTCGTACACGCCGATCTCCCCGCTCCCAACGCTCCCGAAGTTTCTCCATGC
>CAZRCN010000166.1:0-5479 GCA_964598575.1 uncultured Victivallales bacterium
TCATGGATGGCAAGTAGATCCGACGCTTGTTTTTTCATGTAGTCCGGAAGATTACTATTGAGAACTTGCCGATATCCCGCCACAGCTTCCTTTTTCCTTCCCAGTAGGTCTTGATATGCCAGTATTCGCATTGCAAGAATTGCACCCAATTCATGCCCCTGATAGCGTTCGGTATAGTACTGACAGCGATTCAAGGCCTCTTCAAAAAGGCCAGCACGCTCCAACTCGATCAACTCCAAGATCAAAACGTGGGGTTCCATGGGACGTGCCGCAGGAAAGCGTTCGTTGGGTGGCGGCAAGGGTGCGACCCCATCCGCCTGATCCGCATACCAGAATGCGGTAGACGAGATATAGCCTTTACTGGCATTGCCATGTCCGAACTCAAAGGTAAAGTCAACGTCGTCGGTAAATCCGATGCGGTCCGCCAGGTGCAGGCGGTACTGGTCCGTGCACATGGCAGCCTTTTCCAGGAGCCCACTAAAGGGCAGATCACATAAGCCCTTATAGTACCAAGCACCGTTAAAATAGTCTTCCAGGCCTGTTCCTGCCAGCGTTCGTGCATGCTTCCCCTTGATCCAAATGCGATCGTCCCCCTCCAGAATATACCAGGATTGATCTGCGCTGATGGCATTAAGATAGCACCCGACGATGTGGCCAGGCAGGCGCGCACCCATGACAAAGTGTGGCCGCCTCGGCGGCTTTCCGAATGAATCGGTCTGCCGCCACTCGGCATGAAATATCCGTGCATCGGAAGGCGGTGCCCCCTCATCTATATCGACGCCCCATGACAGCCGAATGGGGATCTCAGACGCATTGACAATTTCCCCGCGCGCCCCCTTCTGGAATGGCATCGGGAAACGGCAAATATACCGATCCACCAAATACCCCATCGCAAGGGAACTGTAGCGGCGGCGATGAAAGGCATTCCCGAAAAAATCGCCAAAGGGAGCCTGCACACTCGGTTCCTCGTTTCCATTCCAGTAGATTTTAAGCGTGAGTTCCCGCAACATGCGAGCTGCTGCTACTGGGGAGATTCCTGCTTCTGGGGATACTCGTATCCAGAATGTACGCAGGGTCCCCTGCCCCGCCGCATCTAGCCAGGTGTGCGTAGCGCCTGGTTCCAGGGAAACGGAATCCTGTTGCTCGGTCGATTGCGCTGCCGCAAGCAATGTCGCATCCTGGTTGTTCCATGCCTGCTGTGCGTCGCGTACTGCTTCGCGGTCCGCGTCCGACAACGACCGCGGAAAACTTTCTACCGAGGCACCCCGTGGATATGTATTGTAGCTAATCTGGTGGTAGGGGCGGCCTCGCTTGGCTGCATCCGGTGAAACCGCAATTCGCAGCGACTGCTCGAATGGAATGGGCGTGTAAATATATTGCCCCCCACTGGCAATGTCCTGCAGTGGAGGTTGAAATGCATGCAATACATCGCTTGATCCATCTGGCGCATCGCGCCGAATCCCTTGGATGCGTGGATCTTCCTCCCCATCAACAAAAAACAACCAGTCATCTATCTTCTGGCCGGTCAGCCAGATTCTCGTCACACACCCAGGACCTTCCAGCTTTGCAATTGTAATCAGGCCATCCGGATCAACGGCCTCATTATGCGCCCAGTCCCGGTTGCCGCCTGTACGGTCGTACGAAGAATCAAGACGCGACACCCCGTACGGGGGCATGGCAAACTGATTGACATCAAACAGTTTAGGCAGCTCGGTACGCAATGAAATCTCTCGTGAGGGACCGCCCATTGGCATCAATGCGTACACAACACCAAGTAATACCAGCACGAGCAGAATCGTTCCAGCAACCAGAAGTTTAAGCCTATGTTTTTTCATGCCAAAGCATACTGCCGCAAACAACGCATCATGTCCACCCTCGTTTCATGCAAGACAACGCCTCACGTTGCCGCGCACCCGTAGCCTCGGCCGCGTAGGCCGTGGATGCTTCGCGCCAACGCTCCGCCTTGTTCCTTTCCACCGTCTGGCGACGGAGGCTACATCTCATAATCCACATATAACCGCGCACCCGTAGCCTCGGCCGCACACGTAGCCTCGCTCGCCAGAGCGTGGGGGGATTGTCGTGGACGTTGGGTGGTGCAACCCACGCTCTGGCGAGCGAGGCTACAAATGCACCAATCCATCACGTCATCGCCGCACGAAATTCCCGATACGACCGCTCAAAGCTCCATTGCCGGGAAGCCTCCAACGCGCACGCGCATTGCTCTCGGTAAACGTCTGGCTGATCTTTCCATATCGCATAAACGAGATCGAGTTTTTTTGCCATCGCTTCGGGACTTTGCGCACACAGATACCCATTATCAAATTTCAGTGCATCTCGCAAACCCGGCACGTCGTACCCAATCACGGGCGTGCCCATGGCATTGGCTTCATTCACCACAAGCCCCCACCCCTCCTTGACCGGGGTCGTGCATAACACATGGCTACGTTGCAATATCTCTTGCTTCCGCTCATCTGTCACACGCCCTTCAAATGTGACATTGCGAAGGCCTTTTCGCTGCACATAGCGTTGCATCCGTCGACCTTCTGTTCCCCAGCCCACAATAATCAATGCAGCATCGGGCACCTTCGCCTGAAACCGTTCGAAGGCCTTTACCGTGTGCATCGGGCGCTTCGACTTGCGAGGACCGATCAACAGCACCGTGAATCGCTCGTATTTCGGTGCTGCGTCGGCTATCGACGCCAACGGCTCCAATGGGTTCCCATTATGTGCTACCCTGATCCGGTCTGCCGCAAACCCATAGCGGGACAGTTCTTCTGCAGTCGACGGCGATACGGTTAGGACCGGACCACGATGCAAATGCGCAAGCAGCCTAAGCTGGATTTTTTCCAGGACATATCCCAGAACATTGATCATAGGCATCAGGACACGAGGCACCCCCGGAAAGGATGTCTGGTAAAACCACATCCGATCCTGGATATGGTGGATCATGAAGAGGGCTTGTCCGCGGCAACCAGCACGCAAGGCAAAGCTACCAAAGCAGTTGAATACGTCCACCAGCAAGTCGGTCTTCTGCGATAATTCTTTCCGGTAGTAGCGCGCAGCGGCATAGAACGAGAGGACGCTTTTTCCGAATCGACGAATTTCAACCCCGTCTACCGTCTCGGTCTCCAAGCACCCCGCAAACCCCGGCACGAGATGTACAACACGATACCCATCTCGGATCAAGCGTTTGGACCATTCCTGCTGGACAACTTCTGCCCCGCCGGCAGCCGGATGCCGCATATCTTTCCAGGCAACAAATACAGCAAGTGGCTGATCAGGCATGCCCGGCGTCCTTGTTCTCTTTGATCATATTCTTATAACGATGGAAAATGTCTATCTCCGGACGGTATAGCTTGACTAAACCGCGAAATGGCGAATACATCAGCCGCAACCGGATCAGGGCCGCAACCATCCCGGACCCATGCTTCGCCAGCCGGATACTCGAACCGCGCACGTCATGCCACTCGGTGGGAAGTTCGCGTATCGTAAATCCCGCCCGCTTGAGTTGGTATAGCAAGTCCACATCAAAGGCCCACTGGCTTAAACCGAGCTGCGGGGCTACCACTTCCAGTGCCTCGCGCCTGATGATTTTTGCCCCACACTGCGTATCAGAGATATTCAGCCCGAAAAGGACGCGAACCACCAGATTGAAACAGCGCGAGGCGATCCGTCGCTGCGTGGTCTGCTTGATTACAACCTTTGCACCCTTGCACCAACGCGAGGCAATGACCGCATCCGCATCCCCCATGCGCGCCACCAGATCATCAAACGCGGCCGGCGGGGTTGCTCCGTCTGCATCCACAAACCCGACTAGCACCCCCTTCGCTGCTGCAAAGCCCAGCCGTACCGCCCCACCCTTTCCCACGCGCCGGGGTTCCACAATCAATTGCACCTGCGGCCATTTTTCCCGATATCTGTCAATCAACTGCGCAGTTCCATCGGTAGAAGCATTTACAACCACAATGAATTCAACATCTGCCGCATACTTCTCACAAAAATATGCCAGGTACGCATCCAACATAGGACCGATGCGCTTCTCCTCATTATGCGCAGGTATGACAATCGAAAGTTTCATGCGCAACAATTTGCCAGCCAAACGCCGCCATCACAACCAAAATCATCCCCCAAATGAATTTAGACAACCACCCACCCCCCAGACCGGCCCCCGTAGCCTCGGTCGCAAGACCGTGGACAGCACCACCCAACGCACAGACCCATCCCTTCGCTCTTGCGAGCGAGGCTACAGCACAAACCACACAAAATAACTCACAATTACGAACCAATAACCCTATATCCCCGTAACCGAAAAGTCGCTGAACCAGCCCATGTTCTCCCACAGCCACTCGACGCCGACGCCACCATACCCCAAATGGACACCATCGTACTCTTGATGCATCTCGGGATCTTCGACATCTACCAGCAAATTGCCATCCACATAAATCCGGATGCGTTGCCCCTTTACCTCAATCACATAGCGGTTCCCGTTGATTGGATCCGGAACAAAATCATCGCCCTTGGCTAGGGATTTGCGTCCATCGGCAATCGTGTCCGTGTAGCCGACTGGACGAGGAACGTGGGCGTTGACAGCTCGTCCAAGCCCCCAGGAACCCTTTTCGCCTATGAATAGGCTATAACCGCTGAACCCTTTCTCGTTCCAGCTTTGACGGGCATCGGCCACATGAAACCGGATGTAACCAGCTCGCTGTGAGGGACCAATTCGGTAGTGATTAAAGGCCGCATCTGCCGGCTGAATGCAGAACGTGAATTCAGCCCGATAATCCTTCCACTCTTTATTCCCGATATTCGTATAGAGCATACCGCCGCGGCCATTGCCACCATGGCCGTAGTTGAAACCATCGGCCGCCTTGGGAAGTGTGAACACCTTGTCATCTTGCACCTCAAATCCGGTGCGCCAGCCCACCCAGTTGAAGCCGCAGAAGGCGATGGGCCCCTCCCCAGCCGGCAGGGCGGTAATCAAAGATTTTGATATGTCAATGCTCTGAATCGCTGAAAATGGAGGATGCAAAACTCCCAATATTGTCTCGATGGGAAAGGCGTCTAGCATAACTTTCCCTGTTAACCGATCTCCATTGACCAAACGAACGATCGCTTGCCCCTCCTCCATTGCCACCTTTTCAACATAGCCCAATGGAATGTCAATTTCTGTAAAACTCAAAGAAAATGGTAAAACATCAATCAATGCTTTCCCAGAAAGCCGCGAACCATCTGAAAGCGCGACTACCGCACTTACCCCCTCTTGAACAGCCGCAACATCCTCTATCCCAACTGACTCCACCACCTCATTAGTCGTAGCCCCCGCGACAGATAACAACAAAAACAAAGTCATAAATGGATGCAAAATAACAACTCCTCTCGATTAATCGCCCTCAGCATTGCCCCACCAACAATCCGAATCGTCCCATAATCAACCCCCCGCGTAAACCACCAAAAACACAACGCGCCCCCTATAATAGGG
>CAZRCN010000167.1:0-5368 GCA_964598575.1 uncultured Victivallales bacterium
GTGGGGTTGACGGCGCAATCCACCGGGCAGCGAGGTCGCTGTCGCTCGTCGCCGCACTCCACACAACTTCCACAAAAACAGTGAATCACCACATTTCCCTTTTGGCGGAACGGTGTATTTTCAGGGGGGTAAAAAAAGGGGGGTCGTTCTAGCGTCGCATGCGGATGAGGATGCGCAGGATGTACCAGAACAGCAGGGCAACGGAAGCGAAGAGCTCAAGCGAAGCGGCCACGTGCTGGGCCGGGTTATAGCTATGGATGATTTTGGAGGTGTCGTAGAGGATTGCAGCTCCGGCGAGAGCCACCATACCGGCGGAAAAGGCCAGACCCAGCTCGAAGCCGAAGAGGAAGCTGCAGACAATCAGTCCCAGAGCCAGAACGCCCCCGATGGTGAGAACGCCGCGCAGGAATGAGTAGTCCGTGCGTGTGGTGAAGGCGATAAGGGTTAGGCCCCCGAACAGTCCCAAGGTGAGGATTCCCGCCGTGGGCAGGAGTGTCGGGTCTGACAGGGAGAGAGCCAGATAGATCAGGGGCAGGAAAATTACGGCATCGGCCACGATATACAGTGCTAGTCCGGCGTATTGCGCCGGAACAGATGCTGTGCTTGCTGCAAGGCTGCGTGCCATCCAGCCGCACACCATAAAGGCGCCCAGCACACCCAGCCAGCCGAATGATGTGCCAAAGGCAATGTTGAGCATGAATGCAGCGACGGGCGAATCGAGCAGGAGGTATTCGATGGCAACGAAGGCGCCTACCGCCCCTGCCAGGTGGGCATATGTACGTCGGATGAATAGCGCTCTTGCATCGGATGGGGCATTTGCCACTGAACCGGTCATGGTCATGGTTGTTGTCATACTATATTCCCTCGGTTTGCATGTTGTTTTCGTGTGCGGTGGGTGGTTTGTGGCATTAGGGGTCGACGGAGAGCGGGGGGCAGGTGCAGACGAGGTTACGATCGCCGTAGACGTTGTCGACGCGCCCGACGGGGGGCCAGTATTTGTCGGTGCGGAAGGCGCCGGGAGGGAAGCAGCCTTGTTCGCGGGGATAGGAGCGGTCCCAGTTGGCAACGAGATCCTCGACGGTATGCGGGGCGCGTTTGAGGGGGTTGTCCTCGGGATCGGCTACGCCGGTGGCAATGTCTTCGATTTCCTGTCGGATGGAGAGCATGGCGGCGATAAAGCGGTCGAGTTCGGCTTTGGTTTCGCTTTCGGTGGGTTCGATCATGAGGGTACCGGCAACGGGCCAGCTCATGGTGGGGGCATGGAATCCGTTGTCGATGAGACGCTTGGCAATGTCATCTACGGTAATGTCCTGATGGGCGAAGGGACGGGTATCGATGATGCATTCGTGGGCGATGCGTCCGTTACGCCCGGTATAGAGGAGGGGGTAGGCGTCTTTGAGTTTACAGGCGATGTAGTTGGCGTTGAGGATGGCCACGCGGGTGGCCTGGGTAAGGCCGGAGCCGCCCATCATAAGGCAGTAGGCCCAGGATATGAGCAGGATCGATGGAGAGCCGTAGGGGGCGGCACTGACAGCACCTTGCGGGGTGCCGGTTTCGGGGTGTCCGGGCAGGTAGGGGGCCAAGTGGGCTTTCACGCCGATGGGGCCCATGCCGGGGCCGCCGCCGCCGTGTGGGATAGCAAAGGTTTTGTGCAGGTTGAGGTGCGAGACGTCGGCCCCGATTTCGCCGGGTTTGGCCAGGCCGACCAGGGCATTGAGGTTGGCACCATCGAGGTAGACCTGTCCGCCACAATCGTGGGTGATGTTGCAGATCTCGCGGACGGTTTCCTCGAATACGCCGTGGGTGGAGGGGTAGGTGATCATGCAAGCGGATAGGGTGTCGCCGGCGGCTTCGGCTTTGGCACGAAAATCCTCGACGTCGATATCGCCATTGGGGGCGGTTTTCACGACGACGACTTTCATGCCGCACATGTGTGCACTGGCGGGGTTTGTGCCGTGTGCGGATACGGGGATGAGGCACACGTTGCGTTGGTGGTCGCCGCGTGCCTTATGGTAGGCACGAATGGTCAAGAGGCCGGTATACTCGCCTTGCGCGCCGGAGTTGGGCTGCATGGATATGGCGTCGTAGCCGGTAATGGTGCAGAGGCGGTCCGACAGGTCTGAAATGATTGCGGTGTAGCCGGCGGCCTGGTCGGCGGGGGCGAAGGGGTGCATGCTGGAAACATTGCGCCATGAGAGGGGCATCATTTCGGCAGCGGCATTGAGTTTCATGGTACAGGATCCGAGGGGGATCATGGCACGATCGAGGGCGAGGTCGCGATCGGATAGGCGCCGCATGTAGCGCATCATCTCGGATTCGGCCCGATTCATATGAAAGACGGGGTGGGTGAGGTAGTCTGTGGTTCGTAGCAGGTTTTCGGGAAACCCGGGTTGCTGCTCCATCGGCGGCAAGTGTTCGATGCCGAAGGCCCGCAGGATGCGGAGCAAGATGTTTTCGTCGGTGGTTTCGTCGAGGCTGATGCCGACGCGGTTGCGCCCGACCTTGCGGAAGTTGAGACCTTCCTGGCGAGCAGCGGCGAGGATACCGGCTTGTCCGACGCCGACGGTGACGGTGATGGTGTCGAAGAAGGCGTCGGGTTCCACGACGGCACCTGCTTCGCGCAGGGCGGTTACGAGCCGGACGGTTTGGAAGTGCACGCGCTCGGCAATGGCCCGCAGCCCCTTGGGGCCATGGAAGACGGCATAGAAGGAAGCCATAACGGCGAGCAGTGCCTGGGCGGTGCAGACATTGGAGGTGGCTTTTTCGCGGCGGATATGCTGTTCGCGGGTTTGGAGGGAGAGCCGGTAGGCACGATTGCCACGGCTGTCGACGGAAACGCCGACAATGCGTCCGGGCACGGAGCGTTTGTAGGCGTTTTTGGTGGCGAGAAATGCGGCGTGTGGTCCGCCAAAGCCCAGGGGGACGCCGAAGCGCTGGGTGGAGCCGACGGCGATGTCGCAATCCATGGCGCCGGGTTCCTTGAGCAGCAGCAGGGCAAGGGGGTCGACGCACATGATGGCGAGGGCCTTGTTGTCGTGGAGCGCGGCAATGGATGCTGAAAAGTCCTGCAGGTGCCCGAGGGTACCGGGGTACTGGAAGATGGCACCAAACACGGTTTCAGGCTGCAGGGATGCGGGTGGGCCGACGACGAGTTCGATGCCGAGGGGTTCGGCACGGGTTTGAAGCACGGCAATGTTCTGGGGGTGGCAATTCTCGTCCACGAAGAAGGTTTTCTGGCGGGATTTGGCGGCACGCTGGGCCATGGTCATGGCTTCGGCGCAGGCGGTTGCTTCGTCGAGCAGGGAGGCATTGGCGATGGGCAGGCCGGTCAGGTCGCAGATCATGGTCTGGTAGTTGAGCATGGCTTCGAGGCGGCCCTGTGATATTTCGGGCTGGTAGGGGGTGTAGGCGGTATACCAGGCGGGGTTTTCGAAGATGTTGCGTTGGATGGCAGGTGGCGTGACGGTGTTGTAGTAGCCTTGTCCGATGAGGCTGACGAGCGGCTGGTTCAGGTCCGTAACCTCACGCATTTTCTGCAGGAGGGCTTGTTCGGACATCGGTTCCCACGCGAGAGGTTCGGCTTGACGGATGGAGACCGGGACGGTCTCTTCGATGAGGGTATCGAGGTTGTCTACACCGATGGTTTCGAGCATATCCCGCATTTCTGCGGGCGAAGGGCCGATATGGCGGCGATTGGCAAAATCGTCGGGATTATACTGAATGGGTTCGTAGTGCATACAGGCTCCTTTGGGTATGGAGGTTTGTAGAATTATTTTTTATAGCGATTGGGGACAAAGGGTAGTTTGGAGACGGTGGCGGGGATGCGCTTCTTGCGCATTTCGCCATATACGACGGTATCTTTCGAGGTGTAGGCCTGGTCCAGGTAGGCCATGGATACCGGTGCGGCGAGGGAGGGGCCGAAGAGACCGGATGTGACGATGCCGATGGGGGCGTCTGCGGTTTCGTCGGCAAAGAGCCGTGTGCCTTCGCGCATGGCGCCGCGGCCTTCGGGACGCAGCCCGACGCGGCGGCGCGTGGGGCCAGCTTCCCATTGTTCGAGGATGTGGTCAGCCCCTGGGAAGCCGCCTTGTTTGCTGCCGCCTTTGCGCCGTGCAGGGGAAATGGCCCACGTGAGACCAGCTTCGATGGGGGAGGTTTCGGTGGTGATGTCGTGCCCGTAGAGGCATAGGCCCGCCTCGGTGCGGAGCGAATCGCGGGCGCCAAGACCAATCAGAGCAACACCATCCTGCGCGAGGAGGCTTTGGGCAAAGGCAGTGGCCTGCTGGGCGGGGATAGAAATTTCGAAGCCATCCTCGCCGGTGTAACCGGAGCGCGAGACCCACAAGGTGGCATCTTGCCACTGGGCGACTGTGCACTGCATGAAGCGCAGGCGATCGATGCCGGGCAACAGGGATTCCAGGGTCTGCGCGGCCCAGGGGCCTTGCAGTGCGAGGAGTGCGCGGTCGGATATGGGTTCGACACCATCGGGAATATGTTGTTGCAGGTGCTGCAGGTCGTGCGCTTTGCGGGCCGCATTGACAACCAGCAGCAGGTGCGAGCCCCAGTTGGATATCATGAGGTCGTCCAGGATGCCTCCGGATGGGGTGGTGAACATCGCATAGCGTTGGTGTCCCTCGGTTATGCCCTGCACATCGACGGGCACGAGAGCTTCAAGTTGTCTGGCGGCTTGATCGCCGTGCAGCAGGATTTGGCCCATATGGCTGACATCGAAAAGCCCTGCCTTGGCACGGGTATGCAGGTGTTCCTGCATGACGCCCATAGGGTATTGTACGGGCATATCGTATCCGGCAAAAGGTACCATCTTGGCACCTTGGGCTAGGTGTAGATCATACAGGCAAGTTTTTTTGTTGGTAGCCATGATGTCTCCCGGGCTGCTGTAGGGGCAGCTTTATGTGGTTCACGCATGCATACGCATCGAGTTTCTGTTTGTTCGAAAAGCTTACGATTGCGCATACAAACACAAATCAGGATGGAATGCGAGCCATCAGTCAGGGCAGACGCATCTTACTTGTGGTATAATTCCGTACCTACGGTGATTGGAGAGCGAATAAGCAGGTCGACTAAGGGTGTCCGAGTAAGAGTTGCGAGGAAGTGTGCGTAGAAGTGTACGAGTAAGAGTAGGGAGAGAGCGACTTGTCCGCCGTAGCTCGTAGAGCGGAGGCGGAAGCCCACACGTAATCGCATTCTTAACCGCCCCCCTTACTCGGATACCCTTACCCGATCGGCTTACACGGTTGGTGGAGCCCAAATCATAGCACCCCCGCAGGATGATTATACGAATTCCACGAGCGAAAAAAGGGTCTTCCGCAGAATCTGTGGGTAGGATATGCCATAGCTGATCGCGGGA
>CAZRCN010000168.1:0-5366 GCA_964598575.1 uncultured Victivallales bacterium
ACCAGTAACGGCATCATTCACGTTATTGATTCTGTCGTCATGCCTAAGATCTAATCTGGATGGGAGCCAATCTGGCGCTACAACACAGGAGGCGTGCTACCACCAGCAGGGAGCACGCCTCTTTTGCGTACGCATTGCCGGCCTTTCCGCATGGTGTCATGCGCAAACTTTTGGCTTTCCGAAGTCAGGTTTTTGTGGTGGGGTACTAGCCATGGATGCCTACACATTTCGCGGAAGCTGGGACGCGCAGGTACAAGCGGCCGTTGCGTTTCGTCGGGCCCTGCATTGCAGGCCGGAGCTGACCTGGAACGAGTTCCGCACGGCTGAAACCATTCGGGCGGTGTTGTCGGATCTTGCTATTCCGTGGCGGGTATGTGCTGAGACCGGCACGGTTGCGCAGGTGGGACACGGTGCGGGCGAGCATATTGCCTTGCGGGCGGATATCGATGCCTTGCCGATTACCGAGCAAAGTGGAGTTCCGTGGGCATCAGAGGTACCAGGCTGCATGCACGCCTGCGGACACGACGGACATACTGCCGCCTTACTGCTGGCAGCGTCCTGGCTCAAGCAGAACGAACAAAGCATGCCGGGCAAGGTCACCCTGCTATTCCAACCTGCCGAGGAGGGTGGGCATGGTGCCAAGCGGATGCTGGAAGAGGGGGCGCTGGAAGGCGTCGACACGGTGTATGGTTGGCATAACTGGCCCGCTATTCCGTTTGGTGCCGGGGCTTGCCCCGATGGTCCTGTCATGTCCGCCAATGCCTCTTTCAGCTTGGACATCTCCGGTACGGGCGGCCATGCCAGCCAACCGGAATCGTGCCGCGACCCCCTGCTGGCAGGTGCCGCCGTGGTGCAGGCCCTCCAGCAAATTGTGAGCCGCAGGCAGGCCCCGCAGGATGCAATCGTGCTCAGCGTCACGTCGTTTGATTGCGTCAGCTCTCCCACTATCATCCGTGATCAGGCACACTTGGAGGGCAGCATCCGTGCACCCAGCCGGGCGGTTTGCGAGCAGATCGGACACCAGATTGCGACCACGGCTGAACAAACGGCGGCAGCCTATGGAACCACGGTGGCATGCGCGTATCATCCGCGCTATGGTGCCACCATCAATACCCCGGGCCCCGCCGCGCGCTGCCGGCAGGTGATGCAAACCTGCCTCGGGAAACAGGCCACCCAGCCGGGACTGCCCTTGCCCCTCATGGCCAGCGAGGACTTTAGCTACTACCTGGACGAGAAGCCCGGGGCGTTCATGCTCCTTGGTGCTGCAACCCCAACCAAGCATCGCGCTGCCTGTCATGCCGCCGACTATACGTTCAATGATGACCTACTCCCTGTTGTAGCCCGCATCTTTCTCAACCTCGCGGGTGTGCAGGGCGATGGAATATAGAAAAAAAGGAGACAACATGGATATTTTCGAGCAATATGAATCCAACATCCGGGGCTACTGCCGCACCTATCCCACGGTTTTCGATACGGCCGTCAATGCCAGACAGACCGATGAGGCCGGCAAAACCTACCTGGACTTTTTTGCCGGGGCAGGCGTACTGAACTTCGGCCACAACAACCCACGCATGAAGCAGGCTATGATTGCCTATCTGCAAAAGGATGGCGTTCTCCACAGCCTCGATATGCACACAACCGCAAAACGGCATTTCATGGAGCGCTTTGTCAACGTCATCCTCAAGCCCCGCAACATGGACTACAAGTTGCAATTCATGGGGCCGACGGGAACCAATGCCGTCGAAGCCGCCCTCAAACTGGCGCGGCGGGTGACAGGGCGTCGCGATATCGTGGCCTTTACCCATGGCTTTCACGGCATGACCCTCGGTTCCCTGGCTTGCACCGCCAACAGCTATTTCCGGGGTGCTGCGGGTGTCGACCTACCGAACGTCATCCGCGTCCCGTTTGGTTGCGAACCGAAGTGCAAGGGCTGCCGGCAAGGCTGCGGCATGGAGGCCTTGCAGGCCCTGCGCGCCCAGATCGAGGAGCCAGCCAGCGGTGTTCCCAAACCGGCCGCCTTTCTGCTCGAAGTCATCCAGGCCGAGGGCGGTGTACATGTTGCCCAAAAAGCCTGGCTGCAGGAAGTCCAGCGCATGGCAAACGATTTCGGGGCACTGTTCATTGTGGATGATATCCAGGCCGGCTGCGGACGAACCGGTCAGTACTTCAGTTTTGACGACATGGAGATTGCGCCGGATATCATCACCCTGGCCAAGGGCCTCGGCGGGGCCGGCACGGCTATTGCCATGAATCTGGTCAAACCCGAGTATGACCAGCACTGGCAGCCCGGCGAACATACCGGCACCTTTCGGGGACAGGATTTGTCCTTTGTGGCGGGCGCCGAAGCGCTGCACTACTTCGAGGATGACAGCTTCCTGCAAGAGGTGAAGCGCAAGGGCACCGAGATGCGCGCACGCCTCGAAGCCCTGGCGGCTGCCTTCCCCGCAAAACCACTCGACGTGCGCGGCAAAGGCATGATGCAGGCCATCGATGTTGCCGATGGCCCGCTGGCCAAGGAAATTGCCGTTGCCTGCTTTGAAGCCGGCTTACTGGTAGGCCCTTGCGGCAGTGGGGGCAGGGTCCTGAAACTCATTCCTCCCCTCACCATTCCATGGGAGGACCTGCAGCTCGGACTCGACATCTTTGTAAACGTAACCAAACACAAACTGGAGACCACATGAAACCACGTACCGACATGACATTCCCTCCCGAGGAATACGAGCGGCGCATCAGCAACCTCCGCAAACAAATGGAAATCCGCCGCCTGGATGCCGTCATCATTTCGGATCCGGAAAACCTGATGTATCTGACGGACTACCAGACAACCGGCTATTCGTTCTTCCAGGCCCTAGTCGTGCCGTTGGAAGACGAACCCTTCATGGTTACGCGCTATCTGGAAGAATCGAATGTGCATGCCCGCACATGGGTTGAGCGGACCCGTCCGTATCCCGATACCGGCGATGCCATCCAAATGCTGGTGGAATCGCTGCGCGAATTCGGCCTGTCGAAAAAGGATATCGGCTACGAACGAAACAGCTACTTTTTCCCTGCTTATGCACAGGATGCCATCCATACCACGTTCTCCGACGGCCGATTGCTGGACTGTTTCGGCATTGTGGAACACGGACGCGTGTGCAAGTCCGAGCATGAAATTGCCGTAATGCGCATTGCGGCCAAAGCAACCGAGGCCGGCATGCAAGCGGGCTTTGAGGCCTGTCAGGTTGGTGCCACCGAAAACGAGATTGGCGCAGCCATCTGCGATGCCATGTTCAAAGCCGGTGGTGAGCCCCCAGCCGTATTGCCCTACGTAACCTCGGGACCGCGCTCCATGATTGGACATGCAACCTGGGAGGGCCGGGTCGTAGGCGAGAATGAACATGTATTCCTCGAGGTGGGGGGGTGCTACCGTCGCTACCACACCGCTATGATGCGGACCGTTTTCATGAACGACCTCAACCCGCAGCAATTTGCCGCCCAGGAACGCATGAAACTGGCCCTGCGAGAAGTCAAGAAAGCCATTCGTCCGGGAATTACCGTTTCGGATACCGACAACCTCGTCCGCAACATTCTCAAAACCAACGACGAGGATGGCAAGCTCGTTACACGCTCCGGTTACTCCATTGGCATCGCCTTTCCCCCCAGTTGGGATGAGGGCTACATCTTGAGTCTCATGCAGGGAGATTCCCGTATCCTGCTGCCGGGAATGACCTTTCATATCATCCCCTGGCTGTGGGGCGTGGATAGACGCCAGACGGTCGGCATTTCCGATACCCTCTATGTTACCGAGGATGGCTGCGAATCCTTCTTCTCACTGGACGAGGATTTTGTGGTAAAATCGGGGGCCAAAAAACCTGATGGGGAAGCGAAAGAGGTCGCGCCGACCGCGTCAACAGCAACCAAACCCGCGACGCGGGCGGTAGCCACCCCTCCAACCGTTTTGCAGAAGAAAGCAGGCAAGCAATGAGCGTATTGGTTGCCGTCAACCCGCATGATGAAACCGTCATCCGCGAAGCCAAGGCGCTATCACCGGAGGAGGCACGCGCGGAAGTGGAGCGTGCTGCTGCCGCCTTTCCTGTCTGGCGCGAGACCAGCTTCGCGGATCGTGCGGCCCTTTTAACATCCGTAGCCCGTCGCATGCACAACGAGATTGATATGCTAGCCGCCCTCATGACCGAGGAAATGGGCAAGCCGATGCAGGAAGCCCGGGCCGAAGTCAAGAAATCCGCCTGGTGTGCCGAGCATTATGCCGAGCATGCCGCCACATACCTGGCACCGGAACCCGTAGCTTCAGACGCAGTTACAAGCCAGGTAACGTATCCCCCCCTTGGCACCATTCTCGGCATTCTACCGTGGAATGCCCCGTTCTGGCTGGCTTTTCGCTTTCTGGCCCCCACGCTGATGGCAGGCAACACCTGCGTGATCAAGCACGACCCCCACGTGCCCGGGTGTGCCGCGGCTATTGCCGGATTGTTCCAGGATGCGCCGGTTCCGGTGGTCGTCCAGACCCCCGTGCAGAACGAGAATGTCGCCGCGCTGATTCGGCACCCAGCCGTCCAAGCCGTTTCCTTTACCGGGTCTTCCCGTGCCGGTGCCCGCGTGGCCGCAACCGCCGCCGCTATGATCAAGCCTGCCGTCCTGGAGCTAGGTGGCTCCGACCCCGCTATCGTGCTGGCAGATGCCGACCTCGAAAAAGCGGCCAAGACGATTGCATTGTCCCGCCTGATCAATGCCGGACAGTCCTGCATTGCCGCCAAGCGGATCATTGTGGAAGCACAGGCCCACGATGCCTTTGTCGCACTGCTGCAAGCTGAACTGGAAGGCTACCATGTCGGTAATCCCGCCCGCGAGGATACGCACATAGGCCCCCTGGCCCGACAGGATATCCGCGATACCCTCCACCGCCAGATACAAGCCTCCTGTGCGGCTGGTGCCACCTGCCGGATGGGCGGCACCCTGCCCGCCGGTACAGGCTTCTACTACCCCGTCACCTTGCTGACCGAGGTCACCAACGATATGACCGTCTGCCGCGAAGAAACCTTCGGCCCCGTCGCCGCTGTCCTCAAGGCCGATACCCCCGACGCAGCTCTTGCCATTGCCAACGACACCCCCTATGGGCTGGCTGCCAGCCTCTGGACAAGCCGCGAACGGGGCATCCCCCTTCTCGAACAGCTACAAGCCGGACAAGTCGTCCTGAACGGGATTGTCAAAACCGATCCGCGACTCCCGAGTGGCGGCATCAAACAATCAGGCTATGGCCGCGAACTCGGGCCCCACGGCATTCGAGAATTTGTAAACCCCTGCCAGGTCTGGATCGGGTCATAGAGTCCAGCGTCTTGCGTACACCGCGAAACAAGTACAACGAAAGG
>CAZRCN010000169.1:0-5333 GCA_964598575.1 uncultured Victivallales bacterium
TGAATCTGCCAAGCGATTCGTTTAACGGCATCCTCACGATCGATGGCAGCACGCTGATGCTTACGGTAGAGGCCATCAAGCCTAGCATGTTCCGCTTCCGCTAGGAGCGGATATATGCCCGTAGCCCCGCGCGCCCATGACTGATTCTTGTAATGCCGTAAGGCTCTGCTGCGCAATGTGATCCCGCAACGTGTCTCTTTCTCCCCATTTACCCTCGGAAAACGATGACGGGCGACGATGACGGTGAACGATGGGGAGGGTTTCCTCGTAATCCGTAATCGTCGCCCGTAATCGTCCGCCGTTTCTCCGTGCAGAACCGTGACAAAAGAATCAGTCCTGTCGCGCGCCAGCATACCGTAGCCTCGCTCGCCAGAGCGTGGAGCCCCCCGCCAAAAACGCCCGACGAAAGCCCTCGCCTCACTCGCCAGCACGCCGCATCACCGGCACCCCGGATTTATCTCGTTAGCGTGGGCCGCATTATGCTATACCCCATTCCGATACAGTAGGCAATCCGTCCGGTATATGCGGATTGCCGTGACAAGAGGAGAGCCATCTGATGCAGACAACTGAACACTGGGTACACGATATTAACCCGTTCCTCTGGCAGGTTTCCGGCAATGTCGGTATCCGCTACTACGGCCTGGCTTATCTCGCGGCTTTTGCCATCGCCTTCGGATTGCTATCCCTTCTGCGCCGCAAGAACATTCTTCCTATAACCGTGGAAGAGCAATCGTCGCTCTTCAGCTATCTGATCCTCGGCGTCTTTCTCGGCGGCAGAATCGGCTACATGCTGCTCTATGCCCTCGATGCGTGGGTCCAGCGCCCTTTTATGGTCTTCGAGGTCTGGCACGGCGGCATGGCCAGCCACGGGGGGTTTATCGGCGTGGTTATCGCGCTATGGATCTTTGCCCGCAAACACAACAAATCCCTCCTGCAGCTCGGTGATGCAGCAGCCGTCATGACGCCCCCTGGGCTGTTTCTGGGACGCCTGGCCAACTTTATCAACGGGGAACTCTGGGGCACCCCCTCGGACGTACCATGGGCCGTCATCTTTCCTCTCTCCGCCCCCTATGGCACCCCGGTATCCGAAATCCTCCCCCGACACCCCGTACAGCTGTATGAAGCCGGACTCGAGGGCCTTGTCCTCATGGCCTACACCCTCTGGCGCACGTTCGCGACCAAGGCACCCCGGAAGCCCGGCCAGCTCAGCGGGGAGTTCCTGATCCTCTATGCCCTGCTCCGGATGCTCGGCGAATGGTTCCGCGAACCGGATGCCGCCCTCATTCTCGGACTCTCGCGCGGTTCTTTCTACAGCTTCTTTCTGGTCGCAGCCGGTATCGGGCTGCTGTGGTACACCAGGCACCAGCAGCACCTCAATCCCCCACAAAACGCCTAGCATTCTGGAACATACGCAGCCACGGGCCGGCTTCGCCCTCGCAGTAGCCTGCCGGACGATACGAAAGCTGCTGTGACCGGAAGCCCCGCTCCGGATGCGGCATCATGATCGTAACCCGTCCATCCGGTGTGGTCAGGCCCGTCAAGCCACCCTGCGATCCGTTCGGATTGAGCGGGTACCGCGTTGTCGGTTCCCCACGGTGATCCACATAGCATAACGACGCCAGCTTCCCGGCATAGACCTGCTCGCGATTGCCGTGCCGGCTGAAGTCTGCCAACCCTTCGCCATGCGCTACCGCAATCCCAATCTGTGAGCCCGCCATGTCGGACAGCAGCACCGACGGCGACTCCATCACGGCAACCGTTACGTAGCGTGCCTCAAACTGGGCCGACTCATTCCCCGAAAAGCGTGGCCAATGCCCGGCCCCCGGGATGATATCCGCAAGCTGTGCCACCATCTGGCAGCCATTGCATACGCCCAGCGTAAAGGTGTCCGGTCGCGCAAAAAAGCGGGCAAACTGCTCCCGCAGCCGCTCGTGGAACAAGATCGTATGCGCCCAGCCCGAGCCGGCCCCCAGTACATCGCCATACGAAAAACCGCCGCATGCCACCAGCCCCCGGAAACCGTCCAGCGTCAACCGGCCTTCCAGCAAGTCGCTCATATGAACATCGTGACAGGCAAACCCGGCCCGATCAAATGCCGCCGCCATCTCTACCTGCCCATTGACCCCCTGCTCGCGTAAAACCGCCAGCGGCGGCTGCGTTTTGCTGATAAAGGGTGCCTCCGGTTCATAGGTGAGCGAGAACTGCATCCCCGGGTCTTGTTCATCGGCCAACAGGTCAAATGCCGACTCCGCGCAAGCCGGGTTATCGCGCAAGGCCTGCATCCGCGTTGTCAATGCGGACCAAAGCCGATGCAGCTGCGAAAGGCGTTGATCCAGAACCTGCTCTTTCCCATGCTTGACCTGGATCCGACGCTCCTTCCGGACAACCCCCAGATCATGCACAATATCCGACAGCCCCTCCTGCTCCAGTACCCCCAGCACATGCGGCATCTTCTCCTCCGACACCTGCAGCAAGAGCCCTGGTTCCTCGCTGAACAAGACGGCCAGGGCATCCTCCCCGAGCATATCAACCTGGATGTCCGCCCCGCGTCGCCCGGCAAAACACATTTCGCAAAGACTCACCAGCAGCCCACCATCGGACCGGTCATGACAGGCCAGCAAACAGCCATCATCCACCAACTCCTGCATCGCACGGAAACAAGCCGCCAACTGCGCCGGATCATCCATATCCGGGCTCTGATCCCCGACTTGATTGTACACTTGTGCCAGGGCTGAACCACCCAGCCGGTTGCGCCCACATCCCAGATCCACAAACACCAGCCGGGCATCACCCGGCTTCAAGTCCGGCGTCACGATTTTCGCCACATCATACACCGGCGCAAACCCGCTGACGATCAGGCTCAGCGGAGAGGTTACCTTACGTTCGGAGCCTGATGCATCCTGCCAGAGCGTACGCATCGACAAGGAATCCTTCCCCACCGGAATACTGATTCCCAATGCCGGACAGAACGCCTTGCCGACGGCCTCGACGGTATCATACAGGGCGGCGTCTTCCCCCTCTTCCCCACAGGCACACATCCAGTTGGCAGACAGCTTTACATCTGCCAGCTTGCCGATCGGAACCCCGGCCAGATTCGTCAGCGTCTCGGTGATGGCCATGCGCCCGGATGCCGCCGGATCAATCAACGCCACCGGTGTCCGCTCCCCCATGGCCATGGCCTGACCCCGCCGTGAGGTATACGACAGCATCGTTACGGCCGCATCTGCCACCGGCGTTTGCCACGGCCCGCACATCTGGTCGCGGGCCACCATGCCCGTCACACTGCGGTCCGTGATCGTGATCAAAAACGTCTTGTCCGCGACCGCCGGCAACTGCAGCACTTGCTCCAGGGCTTGCGCGACAGTGACCCCATCCAGCCGCAACGGCTCGACGGGCCGTGACACATGCTCCACCGCGCGGCACATCCGCGGCGGTTTCCCCAGCACCACCCCCAGATCGATATCAATCGGGCGATTACCGAAATGTGCATCTTCCAACACGAGCCGATGATCCCCGGACGCCGTACCAATGACCGCCACCGGACAACGCTCCCGCGCACAGATCTCCAGAAATACCTCCAATGCGTCAGGATCAACAGCAAGCACATAGCGCTCCTGGGCCTCACAACACCAGATCTCCATTGGACTCATCGAGCGGTCTTCGTTGGCAATCTCGCGTAACGCAAAGTGTCCGCCCGTAGCTGCTACCAGCTCCGGGCAGCCATTCGAAAGCCCCCCGGCACCAATATCATGAATGCTGATAATCGGATTCTCATCCGCAAGGGCTATGCATCCATCCACCACCTCCTGGCAGCGACGCTCCATCTCCGCATTGCCGCGCTGCACGCTGTCAAAATCAAGATCTGCCGCATTTTGTCCCGTATCCATCGACGAGGCGGCCCCACCCCCCAGACCAATCCGCATGGCCGGACCACCGAGCTGCACAATGGCCGCACCGGGCGTAATATCCTTTTTCTCGACATGCCGACGCTTGATTACCCCCATCCCACCAGCCGCCATGATCGGCTTGTGGTAGCCCCGCGCGCGCCCCGCATGCTCCTCTTCGAAGGTACGGAAAACACCGCACAATTGCGGACGACCAAACTCATTGCCAAACGATGCCCCCCCGATCGGGGCTTCCATCATGATGTCCAGTGGCGTCGCCAGCCGATCCGGATATTCCGACCGTTCCCGCTCCCAAGGCATCTCATAGCCCGGAACCCGCAGATTCGACACCATATAGGCCGAAAGCCCCGCACGCGGCTTTCCGCCGATACCGGTTGCACACTCATCACGAATTTCCCCCCCTACCCCCGTGGCAGCACCTGGGTATGGGGCAATGGCGGTAGGGTGATTATGCGTCTCCACCTTGATGAGCGTATCTACTTGCTCTTCCCGGTAGCAGTATCGACGCACGGTATCGCTCCGGTCCACTTCAAACCAACGATCAGAAAAACCGCGCATGACACCCGAGTTGTCCGAGTAGGCCACCAGTGTATTGCCGGGGTGCTGCGCATGCGTGTGCCGGATCATGTCAAACAGCGTGTTCGGCATGGATGTGCCATCAATCTCCCAATCTGCATTGAAAATCTTGTGGCGACAATGCTCGGAGTTTACCTGCCCGAACATAACCAGTTCCGCGTCCGTTGGATTCCGGTCCATCTGCTGGTAGGCTTCGACCAGATACGCAATTTCTTCCTCGCGCAGGGCAAGCCCCAGCCGCACATTCGCCTCCTGCAGGGCCGCATGCGCATCCCCGCTGATATCAATCGTAACCAGCGGTGCCGGTTCCGGATGCTCAAACATGTCAGCCATATCCGTATATATCCCCTCCACCATCCGGTCATACAAAACATCCCGGAAGGGCTGCACAGCATCCGGCCCGGCAATCTCCCCGTCTTCCCCAAAAAGCCGGTAATACGTGCCCATCTCAATCCGGCGGTACGCCTCCACGCCACAATGCGAGAGAATGTCGGTCGCTTTCGAGGACCACGGCGATATGGTGCCCTTGCGGGGCATCACCAGAAATCCGTCCTTGCGCGCAAAAGGCTGCGCCCCCCCCAGCAGGCGACACACCTTCGCCAGTGCTTCCGGTTCCTCCGGTTTCGCGGCCGGCTCCAGAAAATACACCTTGAACGCCTCTATTTTCGTTATACGCGCCCCCGCCGCCCGGCACCGGGCCAGCAACGCCTGCAACCGGTATGCGGGAAACGCCGCACCCCCTAACAAACAAATCGGTTCCGCCATACAAATCTCCCTATCTCATAAAATCATACCCCAGACCCCGCTTGTATCATGACCAGTGCATACCCCGCAAGCACGCTGTCCGGTTAT
>CAZRCN010000170.1:0-5321 GCA_964598575.1 uncultured Victivallales bacterium
GCTACGCTTGAGGCACGGAGAAAACTCTTCTCCTCATGACTGTGTCAGGTGAATTTGGCGCAGATTGGCTGACTCATATTTATATCACAATCAAGGGTGTCAGCCAATCTGCGCCAAATTCACCTGACGGTTGTTCTCAGAGTGCCCAGAGCAACAAGGAGTTAGAAATTCTCCGTGTCTCTGTGTCTCTGTGGTGAGTTGTCCATGGTCAGCTAAAATTTAGATGCGTCTGCCCTGGATTAGAATGCGGGCTATCGCGCCAATAATGCTTCGGCGAATGCTTTGCCTAGCTGGGCGAAGAACTTGGCGGAGCCGTGATAGTGGAACCCAAAGTTGGACGTACCGTGGTCCAGCACGAACAGTTCGTCTTCCGAAAGGATCGCTTCAATCTGTTTACGCGCCTCAGCATTGATCGTATCAATGTGTTTTTTGCGCTCAGTGCGGCTCAACTCCAGCTTATCTAGCGCTTTGCGCTGTTTATGGGCCTCGGAATGGATCGGCGCGATCTTCTCCTGCACCGCATCAATTTCGGATGGCCAGTATGCTTCCGAGAAGACATTGATGACATTCCCCTTGAACGCGGGCATCTCCGCCGGTGCGGCCATCGCTTTCCGAAAGGCAACGGTGTTTTCACTCGCATCCTTACCTCCGGTTCCCAACACACCGGTCACGAACGGCATATCGGGAGCAGACAATTCCTTGCGAACATCGCGGATAAAGCAGGCCAATAGCCGGCTGTACTCCGAATAGTCCTTGACCCCCTTTTTGCCCTGACTCGGATCCATTCGCGGATAGTCACCCACGAGATCATTGAAGCCTTGAAACCACACGAAACCGGCAATTTCATATCCCGCTTTGGGATCATACGCGGGGTAAACCTGCCTGGGGTCTGCAAGCACGTTTTTTACGTGGTCAATCATATGCTGATAGTATTGCCCCGCGCTCGCTCGCTCCTTTCCGCTAGCGGTATCCGGAAGAGCACCGGCGCTGGGTGGACGAAAATCAACCATCAGGCTTTTCCCGCCCCAGGCGTTCTTGATAATCAGGATCGGTTCCCCCAGCAGTTTCTGCATATAAATCCCGAATGTGAATTCCGGACCGATCTTCCCTGTGCCGACATGGTGCTGGCTGCCCCACCCCGCCGTCAGGTTGCCGGCTTTTCGACCGATCGGGTCACCGCTGAAATTGCCATAGGCATAGGAGATCCAGACATTCTCACACACGACGGGGTTGCCCTCGGCGTCAACCATCACGTCATAAATCGCTTTCGTCCTGGGGTCAGCGGCAACCGCCGGAAATGTCCGGGTTTGCGCGTGTCCCTCCATATTGGACTGCCCACACAAGATAAAGACCTTGAGCGGTTTGGCATCCGCACCATGCAGGCTTAAACCCATTGATAAAGCCATGACGGCTGTGACGATTCCTGTCCGCATTGCGTGTCCTTTCGTTACGCTGTTTTCCACCCATTTCGGTTAAGGATTACGGGTGACGATTCAAGCATCTACCCGCATGTTTTCCCTTGGTGAAGCGCCGGTTGGCCGCTGCATCCACGGTGCACGGGGTCCTCATCGAAGTTCAGCTCGATGATGGCCATATTCGCGATCTCGTCAGGACATTCCGTCGGCAAGTCAGTAAGCAGGATTCTACCATCCTTCTGCTCGAATGCCAGCGGGGTCCGATCAGGTAGTAGACAAGCCGATTTCAGCGGGGTTTCAATGCCGCCAAGACCAGCCGGTTCATGCGGCCATAGTATCGTCCAGACATAGAGCGTATTACCGCGCTTGGTTCCTCTGACCCAGCCACCCAGACGACCTGTGCGCCAGTTGTCGCTGCGCGGATAAATCACCTGCTCGTGTTTCGCAATCCATTTCCCGGTATCCTGTAGCGGTTTGATCGCCTCTTCGGGAACCGATCCGTCGGGTGTCGGGCCAATGTTCAGCAGCAGGTTCCCCTGCCCGCCGCAGGCGGTCAACAACATGCGCAGGATTCCCCGCACATTGTAGCTGTCTGGCAGTGCCTGCTTGGAGTCTGTATAGCCCCAGCTCAATCCGTTAAACGTCATGCAGGCCTCCCAGTCGCGCCCCTTCTCGGGCGTCACATGGCCCTCCGGTGTGCCAATGTCCTCATCCAACCGGGAACGGTTGTTGATAATCAATCCCGGCTGTAGCTCACGCGCCATCTGGTTCAGTCTCAGTGAATCCCAGCCCTCGTGATGTTGCATCGGTGCCGGCACGTCATACCAGAGAATATCGATCTTGCCATAGTTCGAGAGCAACTCGCGGACACAACCGCGGGTAAAGGCCTGAAAGCGCAGACGGGCATCCATGTCATAGGCACACTTGCCGCCATCGGGATGATGCCAATCCATCAGCGAGTAGTAGAATCCGACCTTCAGCCCAAATTCGCGACAAGCGTCAACATATTCAGCCACGATGTCGCGCTTGGGACCATGCTGGACGGCGTTGAAGTCGGTCATCTGCGTGTCCCAAAGACAGAATCCTTCATGATGCTTGGTTGTCAGCACCATATACTTCATGCCGGCTTCGCTGGCCAGCTTGGCCCATTCGCGTGGACAGCCGGCCCGCGGCTTGAAGTCATCAACGCGAGCCACGTATTCATCGTAGGGAATATTCTCAAGCGCCCAGACCCATTCGTTGCGTCCGTAGAGGGCATAGAGCCCGAAATGCACAAACATGCCGAATCGGGCTTCCCGCCACCAGGCCATCCGTTCGTCGCGTGTCGCGGCCGTTGCCGCCTCATAATCGGCTTTACACATCAACTCCATGATAAACACCTTTCGCATTCTCATCTATAACGGGGTTAACAGACGACACAAAAACGTTTTCCGTTTAACCTTGTCGTGCAAGTCGTCCTTTTAATAAACGATCAGGCACCATTCACACCACGAATCGGCATTTTGCTCATTCCGCCTGGCCGCCGAAGAGCATGAAGTCGAACCCGCCGTTGTAGACCTTCATGAAGAGCATGCCCCAGCGCCAGTTCTGACGCGTGGCAACTGCAAGCGTGTTTTCGCCATTCTTGAGATATTGAGTAGCCGCCGGCTTGAATTCGTTTTCGATCGTCCCGGTCTTATTCTCAATGTTGTTGATGCGGCCGATCAAGTTGCCATTCAGATAGATGGCGACATCCTGCTGACGAAATACCCATGACCTGAATTTCAGCAGGTCATAAGCGTCCTTGTCATCAACCGTAAACGTTGCGCGTTGAAGCGCGCTGTGGTTGAGATGCCAGGAGATCGGATGCATGGCATCCATCCAGTTGCTGTCGTCGAAGCCGGGCTGTTCCCAGCCGTCCGGCGCGTTATCGCGTGTTTCCAGAATCGAAACTTTCCATTTCGTTGCCTGATCAGCAGGCAACGCATCGTCGCGCGGGGTTTTGTTCTTACCGTCGGGAACGAACTCCTTCGGAGTCAAGCATGTCCACGTATACGCCGCCTTCCTGGCGGCTTCCTCGGCAGCCTTCTTCGCGGCCTCCATCGCTTTCAGGTCATCGGCACTCTCGGCCTTGGAAAAATCAATGTCAGAATCACTACCCGCCCTCAATGAGGCCACGTAGAGCATCTTGTCATCCGGTCGCGCGGTCGCATTCTTAATCTGCGCCGAAACCGCTGCAAGCCGCGGATCATCCGCAGCAATGACCGGCTGAAGCGCCGACATGATCAATCCGGCCTCATACAACCTGCCCGCTTTGCTAAGCGACGCAATACTCGCGAGATCAGAGGCGATACTGGCTTGCATACGCTTCGCTTCTTCGGCCAGTTTGCTGACAGTTGGAGCGGCGTGCTTTTCCAGCTTCCGGTCATCCAATAGTGCCAGAGCGAGCACCTGCGCGTTTGCGTAGTCGCGGGCATAATAAGCATCCAGTGCCGGCTGCAATACGTCCGGCGCATCGGGGGAGAATGGTGATTTCGGGGCACCCAGGATTCGCAGACGGCGGCGCGGAACCACCAGCGCCAGGCCGGTAGCAGCCTCGGCTTTGCCGCCCGTAATGAGACTGCCGTCAAACATGCGGTTCATTTCACGGAACCAACGGTGCCCCTTCATGAAGTAGATATAGGCTTCTTTGCTGTGGACCGCTGCGCCCAGTGGTGTCCAGTACTGATCCCAGAAGTGACCGCCATGACCGCCATAGGTCGAATACCAGGCATGGGTACTGATGTGCGAGTTGAGATGAGCCGCGCGTCTGTCACCGAGAAGGTCATAAAGAACCGCCGCTTCGGGAATCTTGCCATTCTCGGTTGTCAGTTTCCCCGCCAGCAGTTGTTGTGGGTCTATATTGCGGGGGGTATCACGAAACACGTCGCCATAGACAATCTGCCCCACGGGGGCACCTGTACGCTCAAGGTAAGCAAGCCCGCGTTGGAAGGTCTCCGCATCAACAGCAACGCCGCATTCCCTGGCCAAGGCGAGTCCGAGCACCGCGCTGATACCGGCGTGCGACATCGCGGGGTAGTTTCGCGGATCGCCGCCGCGCCCATACCAGCCGCCATTACGCCGGTTATCTTCGCGAATCTGCATCTCCTTGAGTGTGTCGCAAAGCGCCTTGATTTGCGGCAGCACCCGTTTGTCACCGGTGGACAGATAATATTCGCTCAAGTATTGGGTCTTGTATCCGAGTCCCCAATTGTGGCCACCCGTGCCCTTCATCCCCGATGCGGTCTTTCGGACCAGCCACTGGTACTCCGGTGAGCCCGCCCCAAGCAGGAACATCGCATCGGTATCCAAAAAGCCGCTGGGCGCCCCTTTGGCGGCAAGATATTCCTCCAAATCGCTGACGATCCGTTCGCTCTTCAGGCAATTCCAGGGCGAGGTCGCACTGTAGCGCCCCATCACCTTGAGTTGCACGGCAATATCCATATTCTCGCCGTTGCGGTGCACGCCGAGAACCAGTTTTCCGTCTTTGGCTTCAGACGCGGTTATGGCGGCGGCCATGGTCATTTCCTCGTCATCACCGAGCATCTTGCCATTGGCGCTGTAAATCATATCGCCTACCACCAGCTTACCTTCAGCCGGCGAATCAGGTTTAATTTTACTGACCCCCATATTTGGCCCGAACGGGCCAGTCTTTACACCAAGCGGTCCCACCCAACCGCTGAAGTGCGGATACCCAATCTTCTCAAGCTGGGCATTGATAAGCGTTACAGCCCCACTCTTCCACTCATTCGCAGGCGTATAATATTCTTCAGCCAGATCGTCGTCTTCATGACGAACAAACCATTGATGGCCCGTCTTTTCCGTGCGGAATGGAATAGCAGGTAAACCCGCGGCATTCACCAGACCTTGAACCGGCGATTCCTTCCA
>CAZRCN010000171.1:0-5275 GCA_964598575.1 uncultured Victivallales bacterium
GCCACGAAATGACTAAAACGAACCCACAGATTCTGCGGAAGAGCCAAACTTTCTTCGATGCCTGATTCGGATTGATATCATTGAGCGATCTCACTGAGGAAATGGCTCGTGTACAGGTATTTCCGCTGTCAGCCATTTTACCCCCCTCTTTGCGCAATGTGTGTGCGTGTGTATGTTTTGGGGTGTGTGGAGGGTGAGAGGTTGCTACCCCAACACTCCGCCTGGCGTGCAGAGAGCGTCTATGGCTTTGCACTCTGCCTCGGTAAAGGTCACGTCGTTGATACAACGAACATTTTCCACAAGCTGGTCGGGGGAGCTGGCACCGATCAGGGCTGAGCAGACCGTGTCCTTTTGTAGTACCCAGGCCAGGGACATCCCGGCCAGGGAAATGCCTTTTTCGTTTGCGATGTCATTGAGTTTGATAGATGTTGCCACCTTTTTGGCAAATGCCTTGCTTTCATTCAGGTACGAACCGGAAGCCTTAACTCTCGAGTCATCCGGAATACCGTCGACATATCTGCCCGCAAGAATGCCCTGCTCGAGCGGGCTGAACGCGATACAGCCAACACCGGCAGTATCCATTGCCGCAAAGGCATTCTCTGCGCAGCGGTCAAACATGGAGTACCGTAACTGGTTGATCAATAGCGGTACGTTGTGTGCATGCAGGCCGGCTTTCGCTTCCAGCACAGCATCCCCATTGTAATAGTTCGAGATGCCGACGTAGAGCGCTTTGCCCTGCTTTACCAGTTGGGCCAGGGCCTCCATGGTCTCGTAAAGCGGTGCGTCACGGTCCGGGCAGTGGTGATAGAAGATGTCCACGTAGTCTAGCCCCATGCGTTTGAGGCTCTGCTCGCAGCTGGCAATGATATACTTCTTTGAGCCGCCACTGCCATAAGGACCGTTCCACATATCATAACCAGCCTTGGATGAGATAATCAACTCATCACGATAGGACCTGAAGTCTTTGGCAAAAAATCGCCCGAAGTTTTCCTCTGCACTGCCATAGGGAGGGCCGTAATTGTTGGCCAAATCAAAGTGTGTAATCCCAAGATCGAACGCTGTGCGCAGCATTTTCCTGGCGGTGTGCAAGCTATCGTTAGCGCCGAAATTGTGCCAGAGCCCGAACGATATGGCCGGCAGTTTGAGCCCGCTTGCGCCGCAACGCTGGTACGCAATCGATGCATACCTGTTTTCAGCAGGCCGATAGGCTTCGATAGGTAGGTGATCGTTGGTTTGCATAGCATTCTCCCATTGTCCAACTGCGTTCTGTCAAGAATTGCGCCCCAGTCGTAGGGCTCATCGTCGTTTCGTACAGTACGACAACATCAGATGGCATGCAACAGTATCCGCCCCCCCGGCATCCGACCATCCGGAACGTCGCGTATGCCCAGCGCTACCAACACCCTTTTTTCTGGTATCCTGCAATCATCGTACGCTACGCTGCAAGCGCAGCAACAAGGAGGTTTTGCATGTATGACCTGGAAACCGTTTCGCAGGACATTGACAAGTTGGAGCAAGATCCTGCCGCGGATGTTATCGAACAAACTGCCGTAGAGCTGGAGCGCTATGATTACACCCCGCTACTGCTGACGGATGTGACGGGGTTTGCCCGCTACACCAAAGCGACTCTTAAGCAGCGCTGCCGCGAGATCCTGCAGGCCGACGAGCAAAAGCGTCCCGCCTTTGCCGAAGGAATGTCTCCTGAGGCCTATCAAGACAAGCAGATCAAGATGTTGCTCTACCAGTACGCCCACCTGCAGCGGCTGCGCCGGGGTGACCCCGAGGCCTGGGACCAAGTGACAGAAGTGGTAGGCGACGATTAACCTACTGCGTTTTCGTCTTCATATTGCATTCGGAACCTGTTAGCGTGTCTTGATGATGAAACCAACCGTCACATTTCTTGGGCCGATGGGAACGTATTCCCATCTCGTTGCGACCAAACGCTACCGGAGTGCCCGTTTGCTGCCGCAGACCAGCATTCTGGATGTTTGTTCCTACATCATGCAGCATCCGCGTAGCCGCGGCATCATCCCCATCGAGAACTCATCAGGGGGTACCATCAACGAAACCGTCGATATCCTGCTGGATGATTCGCAGCCGATTGCCATCCATGAGCAGCTCACCTTGCATGTGCAATTGGCTATGCTCGGGCATGCCCGAAAACCCATCAAGCGCCTCTATTCGCATTTTGTCCCACTGGAGCATTGTGCCCCCTGGATCCGAAGCCACTTGCCTACCGTTGAAAAACATGAATGCGGCAGCACGGCGGCAGCAGCCGCGTGCGCTGCCGAAGATCCCTTTGGTGCGGCACTGTGCGCCCGGCAGCTCGCCAGCCGCTTCGGGCTGGACCAGCTGGCTTTTCCCGTTGCCACGAGCACGCCCAACCTTACGACCTTCCTGGTCGTGGCGGCCAGACCCACCAAGCTGCCACGCAGCACCAAGACCACGATATCACTGCGGCTGCCGAATGTGCCCGGCAGTCTGTATCGGTTCCTAGGAACGCTCGAGCACGAAGGGATCAACCTATCACGGCTGGTATCACGCCCCATCCGCGGCAAACGGCAGGAATATGCCTTTCTGGTGGATCTGGATGCCCATGCCCGCATGCCATCTGTCCAGCGGGCCTTTACGGCTGCGCGCAAGGAGGCCCTCAGCTTGCGGATATGCGGAACCTTTCCGGCCTATCGGACGTATCGCTCCTGAACGCACATGCCATCAGTCGCGAGCCGTTTCGGCTCCGGTCGGTTTGCGGCCTGAAAACATCTGAAGCCCGGCCCCTTCGCCATCTTCGGCTTGCACAACAACTTCCCCCTCGATAAAGCCCGCCTCGCGAATCCAGCGAAACCAGTCTGCTTGCGAAAAGAGACCGCATACATGCGTTTCACCGCTGATGGTCGGCAGGACACCATCGGGCTGCTCCAGCACATAGGCGAGGTTGACATGATACTGCCCATCGCCAGGCACGGGGTCGTGATCCCACTGCAAGTATCGCATCGCCCCCTGCTCTCCATCACACCCGCCATGATGCGTGGCAGGCGCAAAGCTCTCCTCCGTATAATCCGGCACCAACAGCACCGCGCCACCCGGTCGACAATGGCAATACGCCGTTTCCAGCGCACGCCGAAGGTCTGCCTCGGTGCACATATAAATGATGGCATCGTGTATGAACACGGCATCGAACTGGCGCCTGAGCCGCAGCGTGCGCATATCCCCCTGTATATGCTCGCAGGCTGGATTCCGTTTCCGGCTGACTGCCAGCATCTCCGGGGAGAGGTCACACAACGTCATGCGAAAATGGTCCTGCATGAAGCCCGCATTGTTGCCGCCTCCCGAACCGAGTTCCAGAACCGTTCGCGTCTCCCCCTGCGTCAACGCACACAAAAGCTCGGTGTACACTGCAGCTTCTTCTTCATAGTCCGCCGGGGCCGACAGCAACGGCCACCAGCCCGCAAACGCGGTGTATAGCGCCGGAAGCGGATGTGCCTCTTGTGCCTGCGGCATATCGGCTCCTAGAAAAACACCTTGAAAAACCGCAGGATACCCTGTTTCCACGGAACCCGATGCGAAATGCCGCTGCGGTTCTCAAAGTCGGAAAGATGTGCCAGGTACCACTCATAGTTACGAATGAGCGCATCCTTGTTCGAGTAGCGCGGGTCAAATCCTAGCCGCTGTTGGGCTTTCTCGATGCTGACAAACGAATCCTCGCAGGCGGTCTCGTAGACCCACTTGTAGAGCGGCGACAACTTCAGCGCCTCCAGGATGCGCAGGGTCCAGATGATAGGGCGGGCAGGCGTGCCGATGATACGCTTGCCATGCCCGGCACGATCCAGAACCGCCTGATAGTCCTCCCGCATTGTCGTAAACTCTGCCGCGCCAATGTTGAATGTATCATTGGCCACCTCGGCATCCAGTGTCAGGCTCAGCCAGATTGCTTCGCACAGGTCCTCTACATCCAGGAGCTGATAGCGGTTTTTGCCGTTGCCGATCATCGGGAAATGATGTCCGTCCTTCGCCCAGTCATACAGCAAGGCAAAAACCCCCAGGCGCTCGGGCCCCACAAAGGATTTGGGGCGCAGAATGGGGACGCACATCCCGGTCTGGCGTAAAGCCAGGCAGACCTCTTCGGCGGCAATCTTCGCTTCCCCGTACGGCCCTACGCCGTCTAACGTGTCATCCTCGCACAGCGGATGGTGATCGGGAATACCATAGACGGCCGTGGAAGAGATATGGACGAACCGCTCGACGGTACCAGCCGACTGCGCGGCCTCGGTCAGGTTACGCGTGCCATCTACATCGGTGGTCATAATCTCTTCCCGCGTATACAATGGCAGGGCTGCCGCCGTATGAATCACCCAGTCAACCCCCTCCATACAGCGATCCACAACCGCACGGTCACGAATATCTCCCGTCACTACCTCAATCTCATCTTGCTCGGGATAATCAAACGGCGCCACATCCAGCGAGCGAATCCGTGTCACCCCCTTGGCCTGCAAGTGACGAATCAGGTTTATCCCCAGAAACCCGCTGCCACCCGTCACCAATACCCGTTTATCCATCCCGTCCCCCCCTTTTCCGCTAAACAACGATTGCATCCAGCTTTTCATGATATTGCCCCTCTTGTACTCAACCCACTCCTACTCCATGCTCAAAAACACGCCCCTCCTTGTCGCGCACTTTATCAATAAGGTGCGCAACAAAGCTTTTTCCTCTCATCGCCCAATGCCGCCGCCACGTTTTGCCCCCAGGTCGGCGGATGGATGCCTGCTGCGGGAACATACGCCAATTGCGAGCAGCGGAAAAGCGGAAAGACGCTACCTCACGCGCAGGGGCCATCCGGCGGGCGCGCTGCGAGCTGTCCGGAAGCATACAGGTAGCGCCAGAGCACCAGCAGCACAACCATCCGCTCGCGCACCGGATCCCGGAACTGGGCAACCCACTGGTTCGCCGCATCAAGGATCGTACCAGCCGCTTCGGGATGTGCCACATAATACTGCACCTTTTCGGCCAGATCCGCATAATCATCCCGCAGCTCCACATAATGCTTTCCGGGCACCAGACGCCCTTCCATGAACCAGCTTTCAAAACGGGGACGGGCCATCAGGCACAACGAGCGCGATGAAAGGATCCATTTCAAACTGGTAGCAACATCATTGCCCTCAAGGGACAAAACAAACTTATATTGCAGTTGTGCTGGAATCGAAAGGTGCGGCTTGGTCCATACGACATCCTGATGCTTGCGATGATAGTGCCCGACATCGCACAGGGGATGATCGTG
>CAZRCN010000172.1:0-5213 GCA_964598575.1 uncultured Victivallales bacterium
GCCAATTAAAGCGGTACGCGAGCTGGGTTCAGAACGTCGTGAGACAGTTCGGTCCTTATCCACTGTGGGCGTTGGAGATTTGAGGAGAACATTCCCTAGTACGAGAGGACCGGGAATGACGTACCTCTGGTGTTCCTGTTGTCGCGCCAGCGGCACCGCAGGGTAGCTATGTACGGAACGGATAAGCGCTGAAAGCATCTAAGCGCCAAGCCTCCTCCAAGACCAGATCTCCCAGGGCTTCGGCCCTCTAAAGGCAGGTTGAAGACTACGACCTTGATAGGCTGGAAGTGTAAGCGTGTATATCTAAAGACGTTAGCTGACCAGTACTAATTCGCCGTGCGGCTTGATCTTTATTTTTCCTTCTCATATTGAAGTTGTTTTGCAGTTCTCTAGGCAGGTGTCATTCTTTTTTTGTAAGAATGATACAACACCAGTTTTCCCGGTGACCATAGCGAGGAGGAAACACCCGTTCCCATGCCGAACACGGAAGTGAAGGGCCTCAGCGGCGATGGTACTGCAGCACTCGGTTGTGGGAGAGTAGCACGTCGCCGGGTTTTTTCTTGAGGGCTTTGTCGTAGCAATACGGCAAAGCCTTTTTTTTGTGGTGGAGGATCGGCTAGCGGCGTTTTTTCAGCAGGAAGAGGACGACGAAAGGGAGAAGGATGAAGGCTGGTGGTGCCGGGGTTTCGATATATTCGTCGAAGGCGAGGTTGCTATCGGCTTGGAGGGATTTGGATTCGGCGCGTGCGAGCATATCCCACTGGGCGGAGTTTTCGACGACGATATAGGCGGTATGGGGGATCAGGATGCCGCTTTGGCGGCTGCGGGCGAGGAGAGTACGTCGCTGGTCATCGGCAGTAGGGGGCAGAAAGCGGGTTTGTTGCCAGGCGTGCATGAGGGCTAGGCCTTGTGCTGACAGGCTATGGGTCGGCAGCGGTTGTAGGTTCGGCAGTGGCCGGAATTGATGGGAAGCCGGGTCGTAGTATTCCACCGGAGAACCTGCGGGCAGATGCAGGATGCTGCTGCGATCCGTGCGTGCAGCCGCATGGGTGTCGCCAACCTGCAGTAGAATCGTGGGGACTGGCGCGGGAAGGTTGTTCGTGACACGTGTCGATCGGTCGCGGAAGCTGTGGGCCTGGAACTGTTCCTCCGGGCGCAGCACGTAGTAGGCATTGATATCCGGCGTAAGATCGGCAAAGGGACCGAAGCCCTCTTCGTCTGGCAGAAGCTTGGATCCGTGCGCCGGTATCGCAACAAAGATTGGGACCATTGGCATCTTTTCTGCGAGAATGGGTGAATCGCGCATTTCCAGCAAAGCGCTTTTGATGGCCCGTTCCGGGCAGAACGCACCGCGCAAGGGGAGTGCGTGCTTGTATTCGGCGATGACGGTAGCTGCCTCTTCCAGTGGAATCAGATCAGGCGTCAGGTGGCGAAATTCGTAATTGGCGAGCGTAACGCGGCACATGGCAACGCCATCGAGTTGGGATTGCAGTTGTTTGACGATATTCGTAAAATTGGCAGAGGCAGATGCGGCAGCCTGCGAGGCGTCGACCACAAGGTGCAAATACGGCTGGCGCAGAACGGAGGCTACGCTTGGGGCGCTATCTGCCGGAAGGATGAGGTGGGTTCGTTCGGCGTCCGTACTCTGGAAGATAGCCCGCGATGAGGAAGATTCAGGGGCAAGGGCAACCGTTTGTGTTCCGATTTGTAGCTGCGGTGTACTGCCGGTGGGGTAGCTGAAGGCGATTTCCGTCAGGCGGGTTTCGTTGGGAGTAAAGGGAAAAACCTGCAGGCGGACGGTATTGGGCCCGGTGAATGTGAGCATGCCCGGATCGCGTCGTGTCTGGTCGCGGATCATGTGATAGACCCACATCGCGGCTTTTTGGTCAAAGATACGGCCGGGCACACGGTTGGTGCCGACATGCAACCAGTAGTCTGTGATAAACACGCCATCAGGCACCGTGATATCCGTAACGAATTCAGAGCCATTGCCACCGTTATTTGTAAGCGAAAGGGCGAGGGTAGTGGTTGTGGTATCGGCGCCAACCTCTTTTTGCGCTTCAATCCCCGTCAATTGCACCTTGCGTTCCGGGAGCCGTACGCGGTTTTGATTACGTGCGCGACGCCTTTGGGCGGCAGGATTAAACACATCCCGGAAGAGATTGTTGGGTGCTGTGCGTTCGAGTGATGTACCGAAAAACATTGTTTCCAGATGTTGAATCTTGCGATCGGGGAGGATCATGCCGTCGAGGACGATGGCATCGTAGGCATCCGTGATAAAAGGCAGATATATGCCGTGTTTGATGTCATGCAGGCGCCGCAGGGTTCGTTGCAGTGCGGGGCGGTTGAGGTCCGTGGCACCGGATGCATAGTCGGGCCGGTAGGCGGCATCCAGGGCTTGGGTCAGTGCTTGCTTGTCGAGCAGGGCGCGTCCGGCAAGCCCCAGCGGGAGCAGAGCCACGCACAGGACGAATCCCGCCAGAACAGGAACGAGACCGTGGTTGGTTTTCAAGCTGCGGCCTTCCTCAATAAGCGTCCGGGTATGCACGATAAAGAGCAAGGTAGGCGCGAGGATCAGAAAGCCAGCACCAGCAGCAATCATGGCGGGGAGGGCGAGCGGCAGAAACGGGAGGAAGATAAGAAAGAAATAGAGCGAGAAGGGATAGGTGCTGCAGCGCAGACACCAGACGAGGGCATTGCGGCCAGCATGTCGGGAAAACGGCAGCAGGAGGAAGATGGCATTGAGACAGGTCAGGATGTAGACGGCCTGCGCCTGGAAGTCGTACGGAAAGGGAATCTTGCGGTTGAGGAGAAGGCCCCCGATGGGAGCGATAAGTCCAGCAACAAAGAGCATGACGGGGCGGCCCCAGGATACGGACGAGAGCCAGATATAGGTATAGGTCAAGACTCGCAGAAAGGCGATCAGCAGGATTACGGTAGAGCCGACGGCCAGGGTCAGGATGACGTAGATGGCCGGATCGAGAAATCGCCAAAAGGCGTCTAATAGGCGGAGTCCGGCATACCAGGCGACGGGTACGGCCAGCAAGGTGAGCAGGGAGAAGCTGACGTCGGCTGCTTTGCCGAGTTTGATGGGAAAGCAAGCCAGCCGAAGTCCGGCATAGAACAGGGCCGGCATGACGAGGGCGTATTGGTAATACAGGAGCTGGGAGCCGGGCAGCATCCAATCGGCGATGGTTGGAGGCATCAATTGCTGCGCCTGGGCCGTAAAAAACCATAGATACCCAATACCCGTCAGCAGGATGATGGCACAGAGCCAAAGATGGACGGGGCGTTTGCGGTATTGCAGGACACGCCATGCAGCAATGGCCCCCAGGAGGAGCACGACTTCGTATAGGGCTATATGCAGAGTAAGCTGCAGTTGTTCAGGGCTCATCTCGCTTCGCATGATGTTCCAAGCACGCAGGTTCAGCGCAAGCAGCAGGATCTGCGGGACGAGGAGAACCCACACCAGCATTCGGGGGTGTTTCATGGTATCAGGCAGTTTTTTGTTCATAATATAACCTCCATTCGAGTACCGCGTACGCGCCGACGAGCGCGCACAAGAAAACCAGAATTCCAATCGACATATGGACACCGGCCCACATGGATTCCGGTAAGAGACGTCGTGCCCACAGGGCCGCATGGAAGCCGAGCGTGATGCGACCCGTATTGGCGAGCACGGTCACGCCATAGGCGCTAGTTGCCATAGCAACCAGCATCCCAGGGGATAGTCTACGATAGCGGTAGAGAAGTCCAGCCCACATGGCTATAAGCAAGACGAAGAAGCTGACACCGCTGCAGGCCAATGAAACCCAGATCGGCAAGGCAGGGTACGCAATCATGTATCCTTCTTCGGCAGGAAGGCATGCTGTGCCAAGCAGAGCGGCAGAGAGACGCGCTGCTGGCAGGCAGAATGCGGTTGCCCGAAAACCGGGTGCCAGGAATGTCAGCGGATAGAGTACGCCGAAGGCGAGGATCATGATCCCGGCCGCTTTTTGGTGTCTTGCGGTTTTCAGCATGCGCTTCTCCTGTCGGCGGTATGTCTGTCATGCTTGTGGTGCAGGACGAAGTCGGCGACAACAGCACATTCGAGGCCGAAAGGCAGGTAGCCTGCATACCCGAGAACAGGCATTTCGAAGAGTTTGAAACGACCGACGAAGGGTACGTTATAGATCCATTTGGCTTGGCTATGGAGATTCCAGAGTTCCCAGAAGAAGCCGCAGATGAGGGCGGCAAGAGCGAGCAGGGCGATATGGCGCCAGTTGCCGCGAGCCAGATCCGAGAAAAGGGTGGGGCGTCCGCGGATGGCTTGGAGCGAGGTAATGATGAACAGCGGAGCCAGCCACAGGAAGGGGAAGAGGAGGTTGGGCCAGATTCCCAGTCCTGTGAGACTCAGGCAAGAGATGATGAGTACGGCCCAGGCCCAGACGCGGGGCTGATGGGTGCGGATGGGCACAAAATCCTGGAGGCCACGTGATAGGCGTGGGTAGGTGCCCAGCAGTTCACGGGTACCCAGGACGGCGGGGAGTACGGTCGAAAAGGGGAGGGTGGCATAGAGGAAGTACTGCAGTTCGGATAGATTGCCGATGCCCTCGTAGTGCCAGTTCTGGACAAATCGGTTCAGGTACTCGAAATACCACCAGAATACGGCACTGACGATAAAGAGCCACGCAGTGTATTTGGGTCTGTCACGCAGCATGCAGTGACCGCTGCGGCGGTAGGTGAGGCTATTGACAACCAGGATATATCCAAACCAGAAAGGCGAGAAGGTAAACGACTGGAGAGGGGCAAACCATGCAAATCGGTTCCAGGCCAGCACCCAGTTGACGCCGATGATAGCCACCCCCAGCCACCCCCACGAGGGGAAATGATACATCGGTTTGGGTGGGGTATCCGTGTCCGGTTGCGAACGAAGAACCCGCAGGACAAATGGCAGGATCACCGCAAGAATCAGTAGGGACAACACAAGAAAGGCGACCCAGGAAAAGGCGGCATGTTCGACATACTGCGTCAGCGGCGGAAATTCCAGATACCGTTGCAGGGGTTTTCCAGCCAGTAGGATGCCAGCGAGCGGCAATACGAGCAATAGCAACAGAACACCCAGTATATCCCGGGCGCGGTGCATTTGCTTCATGGTTGGCCTCCTTTGCATCTGCTGGTTTCCCGCCGGTACTGCTATGCAACAGGCTGTGAGGGCGGAAAGATAGCGTTGA
>CAZRCN010000173.1:0-5207 GCA_964598575.1 uncultured Victivallales bacterium
GCCATACTCTCTCCTTAATTTATCCCGCCGACAGTTTCAAACCACTGCGTACTCTCGCCGTCCCAATATCTAGCAAAAGTCCTACCAGTCCTGGTATCCACCCAATACACAACTGCATCATCTGTAGGCACAGAATCAAGAACCTGTACCAGCCCCTTCGTCGTGGTAGGATCGTCGATAACGTCTTTGGTAGTCACCTCAACCCACTCACTCCAGCCGTAGACAGCGCAGTGCTGGCGATGTCTCCATGTGTAATAATAGCCACTCTCAAGATCAGTCGTCTGAGTAATCGAGGTTAAATTTGTTGTGTCACTTAGTGATTCAAAAAACACTGAACCAGCACCCGGTTCGGCTGAAGTGCTTTGCAGCACCTGCCAATCAGACATGTCATGGCTGGCATCAGCAGGTGTACCCCAGACTTCGAAGGCAGAAGCTGTGAGCGTTGGGTTAGTCGGTATAGAATCTGGGTAGCCCTCGACTGTCAACTCTGGCGTCTTGACGCGGGTTGCAATCCCCATCCTGCGGACTGCCCTTACTCCGTACAAAGATGCCTTATCAGCCGTTGTAGATGTGCCGTCACTTAAATTTATCGCTATTGCATTATTGCTATCTGATTCCTGTGATGACCAATACGTTGTTGCAGATAAACTTTCTTCACCACCTTCAAAAAACTTATGTAGTTTTTCCGGTACACCAGCCGCTGTTGGGTCTGCACCAGGGGAGTTGCCCTGCAATATGCAGTCGATTATGAGCTGCCATTCATCTGGTGCTGGGATGTACCAATCGTCAAAATCGGTTTTCCACATATAACTTTCGACGAACGAGAATATCCCATGCGATGCAAAATCATCATAATTACTTTGTATGTAGGCTGTTGCCTGATCAGTATTATACTCGCCATCGCCACTATCATCTGCCCCTACCGAATTATAAACTCCATCCTGAAGTGTGGCTGTTCGCGGATTAGTAAACGGCGGAACTCCATATGCCATTGGGTCCCAGAAAGGTTTACCGTCTCTAGGGTCTGCCTCTACTATTGGTATTCCAAATTCATCTACGTTTCTGTGGAATCCATCACCAACTGCACCAGATAGAATGAGAGCAAAAGTGTTTCCGTCTTTATCCTCCATACTACAAGCATAGTAACCACCGCCCATAGGCATACCAATATTTTCGCCCTCTTCAGGATAGGGATCGCCGTCTATGCCCAGGGTCACAACAGCATAGTCACTCCAGCCATAATTAGAGTCATGCTGCCGATACTTCCACTTAACAACTCCAGGCTTTACTTTGTTCCCTTGTTCGATAGTAGTTAGATTTGTGGTGTCGTTTTTGGATGACCATATTTCAGTCCCATCGCGTAGACATATCCAGTCAGACATATCATGGTCTGCTTCGCCTTTGGCATTGAAAATCCTAAAGGACGATCCTGTCAGCGTAGGATAGTCCGGAACATCGTTAGGGTAGCCCTCGACTGTTAGTGTCGGGGTCTGGACGAATGGCTCAGGGATAACCCATCCACTATCCCAATATGCGCCATCATCTTCTGAAATCTCTATCTCAGTAAATATGTCGTCGCCCCATTCTGTAATCTCGTTGGTCAGCGTGACGCCGGAGATGTCTACCCTTAGGTCAGGGTCTATAGATATATCTGTCATTATCATTGCATGAGTCCCCCCATACAACGCCTTATTTACTGTAGCCACCTGCCCAGGCACGATTGACTTGTCTGTCAGCGTGATAAAATCAATAGCAAAGTCGATTTTTGTTTTTTGCTCATACCTTTTTTGAAAAAAGAGCCTTGCAGCATGTTGAGCAGCGATGGTTTGCCCAGCCAGAAAGTCAGCCTGGAATACCTCATTGCTAACTTTATCCTTTGTGCCCCCGCTATATGTAGACACAACCTCCCTGGCAGAATATATGTCCATTGGTTTGTCTGTGCTAGCTGTAGCATGTAGCTTGCCGGAATCATTATCACTGGTAGATAATTTTGATGCCCTGAATGAACCGTCAATTACGTTATCAACAGTCATCACAGAAGTTGTGCTGAACCTATTCAATGTGATTTTATCAGAAAATGAAAAAAATGAGTCACACTGCTTTAGTAAATTTGACAAAACAGTTTCCCGTTCTTTCTTCTCCCACCATCCTCCGTTGTACTCAATACCGTCAGTTGTATATGATGCCTTTGCTGTATCTAAGTCCAGATCGGATGCAGAAAGTCCCATGTCCTGCAAGACATAATCAAACCAGTCCGCAGGATTAGTGAGACTTTTCGTGCTGGACTTTTCAAATTTAGTTGGCATATCCAAAAATCTACTGCCTGATTTCCATAACCCTGCGCTGTCAAAGTCTCCCTGAGGATCAGACCTAGCAATTATAGGCTGCAAAACGCTATAGTCCTGGCCGTCTTTCGTGAACGACGAGATGTCCATAGTGTACTCATCCGATGACCAGTCAGTCTGCACATACCAGTCATGCGGGGTATGAACTTTGTGAACCGTGTAATTATCGCTCAATCCCAGTATATAGTATCTTTCACCGCCGAGATTAACACTTTTAGTCGGGATATATGCAGTGCCTAGTATCACAGGTACACAATATTCGTCGTCTGTATCTCTATCATCGCTGGGAGCAAGCTCCTTTGGGTGCTTAGTTTCCGGGTAGCTTCCATCAAGATATGGCTCAAGCAGGTCAGTGCATTCACATTTGATCTGTTTATAATATTCAACTGCATGTTTAATGCTAAATTTCCATTTCCTGGCCTCCGTCCCATCAATTACAAGACGGACAAGGCAGTCCTTCCCCTCGAAGTTACTACTATCATAATCACCCGCACTGTTGCCAACGCTAAAGCTCATAGTATATGAGCCAATCAGATCCTGCCCTACATCCAGGCGCATTTGTATCCCACTAAACTCGCTTGGCAGTATCCTGGCTATGTAGGCTTGCCCATCGTGTGTTGTATCAATAGTGGAGAGATAATATGTGCTGTCTATTTCAAAAAGCCATTTAATCATGTACTTGCCACCTTACCAGCAACTCGTAATTTGACGGACGGGATTTCCTTGTACCCAGGCTTGCCTCCAACGATTTTTTGTTGGAGTGGTTGCTCTATAAACTGTACGACATATACGGTGTCTTCGATTGGATGTTGCCACTTAAAGGTCCGCTCCAGCCCATTGGCTTTTGCAGAGTCATGCCATAATGCAAGGATTATTTCAGCATTTGCATTTGTGATAGTTTTCCATTCTAAGGTTACAATAAAAATGCTATCACTCTTAGTCACGACCTGTATTTTCCCGTCATCATACTCATGGACAATCTGGTTTTTTTCTCCCTGCTCGACCATCACATTCTGTGGAGTTATGTCCAGTGTCCAATCATAGTCTGGAGTGACAACATCTAAATAATCAGCCATTGTTGCCATGTTATGCCCTCATTGCTCGTTTGACTTGCTTCCTGGCTTCAGGGCTGGTTCGAATTACATCAGTCGTTATGTCATGCAACTCCCTCTCCCCGATTTTAACTATGATCTGTATATTCTGCCCCGACCCACCTATTGCTTGACTAACAGCTTCCGCAACAGTGGCCTTTAGCTCATCATTGTTTTGGACTCTGCCAGAGCTACCAACAGACACAATCTCAGGCCCAGCTTCACCAACCAACCAGTTCCCTTCATGGATCGGACCTCCGGACTGACGCGCACCATGCACATCTCTATCGTATTCCATAGTCTCGTACATTTCAGGGATGGTCATGCCCAAATCGAGCTGGTTAGCATACCATTCCAGCCCCTCTGGATCTGCCTCCCTGCCGAACACATCTTCATAAGCAGCTTCTACGGCGTACTCGTTATTTATGTCTCCACCAGACATCTGATAGGCACTCATCACATCGATTAAATCTCTGGTGTTGTTGTCGATATTTTCTAGCCTGCTTAGCTCATCCTCCATCCACGATGCTTCGTCTAATGCTTCCTGAGCGCCCTTATATTCCTCGAACGCTTTACTAAGACTTATATCTGCATTTTTGCTCTCATCCAGCGCTTTTCTTATGTCCTCAAGCTCCTGTACTTGCTGTTCTTCAGGAGATATTGTTGCCTTCAATTTGGAAATATCACCCAACACGTTGCCGTACATGTCTTTGTAATCTTCGCCGTATCCTTCCCCATAAGCTCCCATAAAGTCTAGGTATTCTTTAGAAAAAGAGCTATAATCACTGGATGCTTGGCTTATCTCGTCAGCAGTTTCAGCCCCTTCAAATTGCTTTAATAAGTCATTGTATCTATTCTCAAAATATTCTTTGCTTTGGACTGGAGCGAGATCGCCGCCCATAAGCTCTGATTCTAGGCTTTCCAGGGAATCAACTGCGCTTTTCCTGGCATCAATCAGTGCTTCCTCTCTATCTATTACGTCCTGCAAGACACTCTCGGCATCCTGAAAGGCGTCCTCAAGTGTGTTCAGTTCTCCTTCCAACGCCTCCATGTAGTCACTATGTGTTTCTTCCAGGTCGGCAATATTATCAATGTATCGTTGTATATCGTCATCAGATGCTGCCTCAAGAAGAGCTTTGGGCAATTCCTGCATCTTCACAATGCCTTGCTCAATCTGATCAGTCCAAAAACCAAGTCCTTCAAAGTCAGGTGCCCTGTCAAACAGCTCCTGGTACTGTTCAGCAACAAAATTGGAAATATCAGTGCTGCTAGCCGCCTTCAGTATCTCTTCCTCCAGTGCATCCCCCAGGCCGGAATCGGACCAGAACCGAAATCCCTCAATGTCAGGAGTTCTGCCAAACTGCTCCTGGTATATATCTATGATAGATTCTGTTGCTGCTATATAATCCTCTACGGCCCGAGTCGCGGCATCAACCCTGTTCCCCGCCTCGTCAACTCGCAAGCCTAGTTTTTCTATTACATCAGCAAAACGATCAAACTCGTCCTCGTCCATTGCTGATTCAATCTTATCCATCGCACTATCAAATTGGCGAGTCAGTTCATCCAACCCGATGTTCCCGGAGAAATAACTCTGCATCAGCCCTTCGAGTGAGCCAACTTCGTCAAACGCGCCCTGTATTATGGATTTGGTCAAGTCCTGCTGCGCCTGGGCCAGCACAACTTGCTGCATCTGTTGTTCAATGTTAGCAGTCAGGCCATTTCTGAAATCATGGAATGACAAGGATTCGATTGATTCATTAAGCCCTTGCTC
>CAZRCN010000174.1:0-5200 GCA_964598575.1 uncultured Victivallales bacterium
AATCCGCACTCGTACACGTACTCGTACACGCAAATCTCCCCCTCTTTCTGCATGACCATGTGCACGAAATGACTTAAACGAACCCACAGATTCTGCGGAAGACCCAAAAATTCAGACCGCGGGCGGTGATATCCCTTTGCAGAGTGGTTCGGGTGTGCTTAACTACTCCCTCATATGGCATCTGCAACATACATAGCATCTATCTTGACAAAGACCGGCCTCTTCCCGGGCGGGCAGGTCGCCGCCGTAGCGGAGGCAGTCGCCAGCGGTACGACCTCGCTTGCCGAAGCAGCGCGTGAATCCGGCTTGGAGGAGCGCGCCCTGTATGCGGCTTTGGCCGATGTGTTGCGCATGCCGTATTTGTCTCTCAAGCAGTTGGATATTCCACCGGAGATTCTGGGGCGTCTGCCGACCAAAGCCGTTTTCCAGTATCAGGTAATTCCGGTCGAGATGGAAAATGGTGCTTTGCGCGTGGCAGTGGGGGATCCGTTTGGGGCGGGCTTGATTGATTCCTTGCGCCTGGCAGCTGGATGCCGCGTAAAGCTGGCCCTGAGTTCGCTGGAAGAAATTGATGAGGCGGCCCGCACGTTTTACGGGGTAGGCGCTGAGACGGTTGACCGCATGATGCTGGATAACCGCTACGAGGAGTTGGAGGACGAGCAGGTAGCCAAGGCCGACCTGAGTGAGCTTGACCAGGAGGCGTCCATTGTCAAGTTTGTCAACCAGATTATCCGTGAAGCAGATCGGCAGGGCGCAACAGATATCCATTTGGAACCCATGGAGAGCCGTTTGCGGATTCGCTACCGGATTGATGGGGTGCTGCATGAAACCCCGGTACCGGTACAGTTGATTCGCTTTCAGGCCGCGATCATCTCCCGTATCAAGGTTATGGCCAATTTGGATATTGCCGAAAAGCGTTTGCCGATGGATGGACGGATCGGGTTGCGGGTGGAAGGGCGTAATATCGATATTCGTGTTTCGACTATGCCGACTGTCTATGGCGAGAGTGTGAGTTTGCGCCTGTTGCAGAGCGGTACGCAGTTGATCCGGATCGAGGATTCCGGGATGAGTGATACCGATAGCGCCACGGTGCGCCGGCTCATTCATCGTCCGAATGGCATTGTCCTGGTTACGGGCCCAACCGGATCCGGTAAATCCACTTCGCTCTTCGGGTATCTGCAGGAATTGAACCGGACGGATGTTCGCATCATGACGGCTGAAAATCCGATTGAGTATGAGATGTCGGGGGTGAATCAGGTGCTGGTGCGGCCGGAGATCGGGCTTACCTTTGCGCGGGTGCTGCGATCATTCCTGCGACAGGATCCGGATATCATCATGGTGGGGGAGATCCGGGACTTGGAGACGGCGGAAATTGCAATTCAGGCTTCGCTCACGGGGCATCTGGTCTTCAGCACCCTCCACACCAATGATGCGGCGGGGGCGTTTACGCGGCTGATGGATATGGGCGTCGAGCCATATCTGGTGGCATCAGCACTGGAGGGGGTCATCGCCCAGCGGCTCGTGCGTCGGTTGTGCCAGTCCTGCCGCAAGGAAGTCCCCTTGCCGGAACCGGATGTGTTGCGCGAGATGCATTTCCCGCTCGAAAAGGTGGAACAACCGCTGGTGTATGAGCTGGCCGGATGTGATGCCTGCCGGAATACCGGCTTTCGCGGGCGCAGTGGCATTTTTGAGATTCTGCCGGTATCGGAAGCGATTGAATCCCTCGTGACGGGGCGGCATAGCGCGGCGGATATCAAGCAGCATGCATTGCAGGAAGGTATGCAGACCCTGCGGGATGACGGATGGACGAAAGTGCTGGCAGGGATTACAACGATTGAGGAGGTTCTCCGTGCGACGGAGGACAATGAAACGTAACGGTAGACGGGAGTGTGGATATGCCGGCCTTTTCCTATACGGCAAGAAACCGTGCGGGTGAGAAGCAGACGGGGGAAATTGAGGCCCCGGACCGTCGCTTGGCGCTGGCACTGCTCGAGCGGCAGGGCCTGCTGCCGGTATCGGTGGCGGAGGGCGGAGGCCCCCGCAGTACATCAACATCCGCATCGACGACAGGCAGGCGTTTCCGATTGGTACGCCCGGAGCGCATGAGCATGCGCGAGGTGCTGGTGTTTACCACCGAGCTGAGCGATTTGCTCGCTTCTGGTATGACACTGGGCAATGCCCTCAATACGCTTGCCAATCGCCGCACGGACCGTCCGTCTGACCGGATTATTGCGTCGCTGCGTAATGAGATTATCCGTGGCGCTAGTTTGTCGGAGGCACTGCAGCAACATCCACGGATCTTTTCGAATTTGTATGTCAGCATGATTCATGCCGGGGAAGCCAGTGGGGCCTTGCATGAGGTCCTGGCGCGCTTGGTGGAACATTACGAGCGGATTCAGGATTTGAAGGAGAAGGTCGGGATGGCGTTGGTGTATCCGCTGATTGTCATCCTGATGGGGCTCATCACGCTGGTCTTTTCCATGGTTAGTGTTGTACCACGCTTCGAGCAGATCTTTGAGCAGATGAATCAGGCCTTACCTCTGCCCACGCGTATTCTGATTGGTATGAGTAGTTTCCTGACCCATTACGGGTTGGTACTGCTGGTCGTTCTGATCGGCCTGGGGTTTGCCGCACACCAAGCGGTCAAGACGCCGAAAGGGCAATACTGGTGGCATGGGGTACTGTTGAAGCTCCCGCTGGTTCGGGGGGTGGTAGCGGCTGGGGTCTATGCCAATTTTGCCCGCACGTTTTCCGTGTTGCTCCGCAACGGGGTTGCGGTTCTCCAGGCCATGGAGATTGTTGCACGTACGGTCGGCAACGCCGTGATTAGCCGTGAACTATTGAATGCCCGGGACCGGGTTACGGATGGCACCTCGATTTCCGGACCGCTGGCAGCGGGAAAAGTGTTGCCCCCGATGTTGACAGACATGCTGGCGATTGGAGAGCAGACGGGCGACATGCCATCGGCCCTCACACATATTGCACGTCGCTATGAGAATGAACTCGACCGGAATGTAAAAATCTTCACGACCGCGCTGGAGCCGATCCTGATTGTGGGGGTAGCCTTGGCCGTGGGGTTTGTGGCTGTGAGTATTCTGATGGCGGTATTTAACCTGACCAGTGGCATGGGCGTATAAGGTGAATGGTATGGGTGCGGTGTCAGGCGATAGAAGGGATGCACGATATGACGGAATTTCGTAAATACTCAAATGTTGGGTTGATCATAGGGCTATTATCGATCCTTGTGATTGTCGCGCTATGCTTTGTGTTGCGGCAAGCGGCATCGGTGATCCTGCCGCTGATCATTGCCTGGCTGCTTTCGTATATACTAGGGCCGGTTGTTACGGCGATGACGCGTCGGCGCATCCCGACCGGGCTGGCCGTGACCGTCGTGTTGCTCTTGCTGCTTGGTATCGGGTATCTGGGAGGATTGTTTGTTATTGCGCGGGTGCAGGTGTTCTGGTCAGCCTTTCCGCTGTATGAGGAGCGCGTCATGGTGCTGCTGCGCGAGTTTACCCAGAACTGGGAGTTACCGTACGATCCATTGGCTGGGATTGACTGGGGCGATAAGTTGACCGGGTTCATGACAGGGGCTGGCAAGGGTGCCGTCACATTCACCGTGCAGCTTATGATGGTCATTATCTATCTGGTATTTCTGCTGCTGGGAAAACCGTATTTCAAGGCCAAGTTGGATCAGGCTTTTGATGAGACGGATTCGATCAAGATTGCCGAGGTAATGGGGGCTATCTCGAAACAGATTGGGGTATATTTGTCCTTGCAGTTATTGATTAGTGGCGTCACGGGGATGCTGGTATGGGCGGGGCTTGGGTTCATTGGCGTTGATTTTGCCATGACCTGGGGCTTGCTGGCCTTCTTGCTGAATTTTATTCCAACTGTTGGTTCGGTGGTGGCATCTGTACCTCCGATCATGGTGGCCATGGTTCAGTTCGAGTCCTTGTGGCCGGTCTTGGGAACCGCACTGTTGCTGCTAACCATTCAGATGACAATCGGTAATTTTATTGCACCGAAACTTATGGGGGAGCGCCTGAACCTGAGTCCGGTCGTGGTCATGATCTCACTGGTGTTCTGGGGCTGGCTGCTCGGATTTGTGGGGGCATTGCTATCGGTGCCGATTGCTTCCACGATCAAGATTGTCTGCGAGAATTTTGCGCCCTTGCGTCCGATCAGCATTATGATGGGGTCAGGTCGCGCCTACAGTCGCATGGAGCAAGGGTCGGGCGGGTAGTTACGTTACGCGTGTGCAGACGTCGGAGCGTGCGACGCGATATGCGCGGAGAGAAAGCGGCAAGCTTGCTGTACGGCTTCGGTTGAGGTGCCGGGCGCTGGTTCCAGTACGAGAGTCCATTCCGGTTGTACGAGGGATAATGCGGCCTCCCATGCAATGCCCTGCGGTAAGGGCGGCATGCCATGCATATCGCTGATGCCGTTGGTGTCGTGGATATGCACGCCCGCCGTGCGGTCACGAAACCGGCGCAAACGCGCCAGGTGTGGGGCAATACCGAGCTGCTGGAGAACGTGTCCGTGCCCGAAGTCGTGCCAGTATTGCAGGTGTGGGGACGAAAAACGTGTAAACAAGGCTTGTTGCTCCTCGAGGGTCGGGATCGCTTCGAGGGATGGCAGATTCTCGAAGGCCAGCACCACCTGGTGTTTTTCCAGATCCGGTAAAAGCCGTTCGATGGCGTGGCACAGGGCGTCGAAGTGTGCCGACGCATACTGTGCACGCGCGGCATGCGCTTTGGCACGCAATCGATCATAGCGTCGGGTATCGCACTTGCCCTGCAGGGCAAGCCTGGTTAACTTGGGGGTGTAGGGCCGCATCGCGACGTTGCCGGCATGGCTGACGATGGTTCGAGCTCCAATGGAGGCAGCAAATGCTATCGTGGAACGCGTGTGATAGATGGCCGCTTGCTGTTCGTTCGGATCCGTTGATGCCAGCAGGAACAGTTCCGGGTGACCATGGGTTATACCTTCCGGGAGCGGGCAGGTGTTGTGTACGCTGTTGCAAGTTATGCGTCCGGCGGAGATGGCTGCGCAAAGGCCGGGAACCAGTTCGTGCCGGGTATCGTACCCCAGTTCCACGGCCTGAAATCCCGCGGCCAGCATTTCGTCCACCAAGGCCTCGCCGTTATCATGCCGGTAAGCAATCCAGTGGGTAGAAATGGCTAGCGTTGGCATGGGG
>CAZRCN010000175.1:0-5166 GCA_964598575.1 uncultured Victivallales bacterium
TACGGATCTGTGGGGGGCGCCGGGGGTAACCCCGGCTCCTACCCGGAGTAATCGTCAATCGGTTCCAGTTCCAAAAGAATCAGTCCTGGCGCATCGGGAGAGCGCTTGATCTGCGCACGAGGATGTGTCATGATAGCACAAGGTAAAAATATATCGGTGGGGGTGGTTTTGATACGACGATGCCATGTACTTTTGTCAGGGTGCCTGTTGGCGGTGTCCGTCGGTTGCATGTCCCCGCAGCTTGCCGTTGATGCAGGCGTCGAAGCATTGATTGACCAGTTACATCGGTCGGCCCTTGATAATCGCGTGGCCCGAGCGTCATTGGTTAAAATGAAATCCCGTGCGGCTCCGCATCTGGTTCAGCACTTGGATGTTTCTGCGTATCGGTTGCGACGGGGGGACTCTGCACTGGAGGCGGCCCGTCTGCTCCGCGTATTGCGCGAAATGGAGTCGCCCGCCGCGTTGCCGGTCTGTGAACGAATACTGCTGCATTTGTATATTCGACCGTCCAACAAGGAGGGTGCGGCTGTATTGAACGAGGCCATTGGGTGTGTGTATGCCTTGTTTCCGCGCAAAAAAGCCCGTGACATATATTACCGTTTTGTCACGGGTGATGCACGACAGTACTTGAAAGCGGAAAGGGATGTCCAGCATTGGGGCACAGGCAGCACGATGGATCGGCTGGCCGTAGACGTACTTACGGGATTCAGTCTGATGGTTGCGGCGGGCGATCAGCGTATCCAGTCGGCCTTGACCGCCTTTCTGGAAAGTATATCCGGCGGTGCGTTGCAGCGCATGTATTTTCATCAGCTTGCCGAAAATGGTTATTCGGTAACGGAACTGACGACGGCCAAGGACCGTGCTGAACTCGAGAAACTGGTCGAACCGCAAGAAAAGTAAAGACGGGTTATGTACGCTTTGGGTTTGCGTCGCGCGGCTGCGTCATGCAGTGACGCACTATAGGTCGTAACACCTGCCTGTCGTGCCGCACTGTGTGCGGCAGATTCCGCGAGTGTCGGATGGATGCGTTTTAGCGAAAGCCGCTTCTCCGGAGGATTGTTTCCAGTTCACCATCCGCTTTCAGTGCCTGCAAACCCTTGTTGAAGGCATCTAATCTGGCTTCGGATTCTTGAAGCTGTTTTGGGAACATGACATACATATCGCGGTTGCCAAGAGGGGGAAACAGAAACCGGTAGTCATCCTTGCTCCCTAATGCGTCGCTGTTGCTTCCGATTAACGCAAGCGCGACCAGCTTGTCGAGTGTGGCTAGGTCAAACTCGCCCCGTTTGAGTCGTTTCAGGCTGTCCAGATCGCTATGTGTTACGATTTTATTCAGAAACGGGGCGTCGTCAAATGCCTCGGCATTCGCATAGCCGGCTACGACGCCGATACGGTAGGGTTTGAGACTCTCCAGGTTTGAATACGTGATATCACTTTCAGCACGAGCGACTAATACCACGGGACTGCAGAGAAAGGGATCAGATATCAGATACTTCTCCATCCTTTCACGCGAGAAGTACGCAGGGTAGATTGCATGGTATGCCCCAGTCTGTGACTGGATCATGACATCTTTCCAGGGCATATGGGAAATATCTGCCTGCAAACCACCCGCTTCAAAAGCGCGTGTGACAATCTCTGTGGCGGGACCGCCGGTCGGCGTATTGGTCGTGATGTAGGGTTCCCACAACAGGGTTGCTACAGCCACGCGGTCCTCCCCAAGCGCTATGGCCACCGATGCGCTCAGAAGCAGTGTGGTCAATAGTGTCTTCATATATAGGTGATTCATATTCTATTCAGTCGCTAAAAGCAACAGTTTTCCCGCACGGTAAGCACGGCCAACGCTTGCTGCGTCACACAGTGACGCACTACAGGGGTGTAGCTTGCCTGCTGTGAAGTACCGCACGATGCGTGATCCGTTTTCTGGCTGCACTCTGACTCGCCAGGCAAAGCGTGAGAACCCACAGGAACAGCACCGCTGGGCTGCGGAAGGGGATATCCACGGTGCTGTGGAGCATAACCAGCAGCAGCCCCAGCAGGCGGAAGAAGATCTTTGGGGAGAGGAATATTGCGCGAGCATGTTTGGCAATGGGGGCGGCGATGATTCCGATCATGCCCCCGAGTAGTGCCATGCCGGCAAAACCGAACTCTGAGAGGAATTGCAGCAGGTCGTTGTGCGTATTGGCGGCACCAGGGGTCTGGAGCAATGGATGCAGCCGTGCGGGAACATACATCATACCCAGGTGGCGCACGGCCCATCCGCCAGCACCGAACCACGGATGGTCGCGCAGGATGCCGACCGCAATAGTGCGGTACAGGGGGCGGATGGCATCGACCGCACTATAGGTCCAGTGGGCCGGTAGTGTAAAGCTATCCATCCGGGATGTGCGGTGCCCAAGCTCATCGGCAATGGGTTGGCCGAAAAGCGGTTGGAATAGCAAGAATACGGCAATCACGGTTGCGATGGCAAAGAACAAACGATCAAACAGTGCTGCGCGTCCGCCGTCCGTGCGCCGTACCAGCAAGATGTAGCACATGGCAATCACGATACATGCCGCAGCCAACAGAAGTGCTGCGCGTGAGAGCGAAACCAGCACGCCAGCCAGACAGAGCAGGCCGCAGAGGATATCTGTCCCTTTTCGTAGCGCAGTGCGATGGCGGAAGGTTGCCGAGAGAACATTGCCGAGTGCGATGCAGAAACACAGCAGGAAAAAGCTGCCTGCCTGATTCGCATAGCCGAACGAAGCAATGAAATAGCTTTGCGAGGGGAGGTGGCCGATGCCCCAATACCTCGCAATCGCGAATTGGACCATGCTACCGGCAGCTAGTATGGCAGCGGCCATGATCACCGCCTGTAGCAGTGTATCGTGGAGCGAGGATTCTCTGGCATCCAGATGACGCACGGCTAGTGCAATCGTCCAGGCCGGAAAGAACCAGCGAATCATTTCTGCCGCTTCCGGACGGGCAACAGACGATGGTAACCAGGCGACGGGTGGTGGACCGTAGGTCCATGCCTGCAGCAGCGGATCGAAGACGAGCGGACGATTGCTATTGGCCCATTGTATAACGAGCAGTAGCAAGAACAGGGCTCCGGCAAAGGTGATCGGGTCACGCCCGAGTTTTTGATAGGAGACCTTTATCGTAATGCCCAGCAATAACGCCGCTATAACGGGAAGCGGATGCTGCCAGGCTGGTTGTGTGCCGCCCGTTACCCACATCGGATAGGCAACGAGCATGAAGAGCAGGATCAGGCCGGTCTGTCGCCACGGGATCATGGATTATTGATTTGGATAGCGAGGAGATGGGCCCGGGGGGGGGGGCGCTGCCGTGGCACCGCCCATGCGGATAATCGGAAGCAGTCGCGGATTGACCTGTTTCTTGACGAGGCTGACGACGGCAGAACCGAAAACGGCACCGCGTACCTCAGCCGTTGTCTGAAACATAGTGCCGACGGCACTTTGAATTACGGCGACATCCATTTGATCGGCTTGCATCAGTGAGATGACTTGGATAATTACCATGGCGGCCTGTTCTTCATTGGCGTTGGCAATCACCTCCCCGATGCCTTCCGGGTTCAGGATCAGGGCTCGTAGGGTTTCCTGTTCCGGTGGGGTGAATTGAGCTTGGGCCATGCCGGCAAGCATCAGACAGGGTATCGCCACAGCGAGCATTCGTTTCATGGTCATTCTCCTTTTGGTTTAAAACGCGAGATTCACGCCGATCGCCAAACGTAGTTGAGTATAATCTGTTTGGATGTTGGATGTAAACTCTTCATATCGGCCCTTTAGATACAATCGCAGGTTTTGTTTCTGGCTGTTGAAGGCCAGGCGGGCTTGGATACCGGCCAGTTCCTCGAGGGGATTTTCCACGTCGCGCACCGGGGCTGTGTATGTATCCCGGCGGTATGATAGCCCCAGCGAGGCAACGAACTGTCGCGTGATCTCGTAGGTTCCACCGACGGATGCCTGATCAACCGTTTTGGTGTTGCGTTGAAATGCCTCAGTCGGCAGAATTTCATTCTTCGCAAAAACATGCAATAAAATCTTTGATGTGGCCATCCAGGATGCATTTCCGTCGAAATGGATCCGTTGGGTGTTGAGGTTGGAGCCGTCGGAGGCCGTGGCATCGACTTTGGTCTCCTGATAGCCGACACCGAAATCGACCTTGGTTCTTTCGGAGGGGATCAGGTACAGCCCCAGCCGCCACCGCAGAAAGTCTAGCGTGTCGAGAGCATTCTCGCTTTTTTGTTGTCCGATTTCGCCGCCGAGTGTGATCGACGTCTTCTCGCTCACACGTAAGCCGACACGCGGCTGCACAAAGAACTCCTCCCAGTCGAACAGACGCGCTTGGTCGGTATCAAATTCTACGGATGAATACGTTCCATAAAGACCCAGATCGAAATGGCGGGTTTCCCGGGCGAGACCGATGGTATAGGAATCCAGAATGCGCCGATACCGCATGGTGCGGGTCTCGATCAGAAACTCCCCGGCGCTGGAGCGCTCAAACTGCGCCGCCAGATCGGACTGGGTGAACTCATAATCCGAGAGAATACCGTACTTGGCTTTCAGTATGAGTTGCGCCCGGTCGATGTACCCGCCGACATATTCGCCGTTGATCTGCCAGGTTTCATCATCTAACAGGACAAACTGCTCGTAGCGCCGGGCTTGGTACCAGCCACGCAGATTGAAGGTAGAGGCCTCCTTGTTTCGCAATAGGGACAGCCCCCCCACGAGGTCCAGGTAGAAATCGTCCTGTTCAAGTCCTTCACTTAGCAGCAACACGTTGGAGTCATACGTCAGGGATGCCTCGACAAACGGACTGAGCGAGATGCTTTTGCTGAGCCGGATGCCGGCGGCATCCTGGGCATATACGCCACGCACGGCAGGCAGCAGGCACAAATAAGCGGCAAGAAGCGGTCCAATCTTTGTGTGTTTTGTTTTCATAGGAGTATATCGTAAGAACCGGATGCTTTAGCGTTTTTACAAGGGAGGCGTTTTGTCGTCAATGATATTCATCTCATGCTATCAAGTTCCGGAAGGTAGGAATCAAGCGCCACGGCAGCATACCGCTACCCAGTGCGATCCAGAGCAATGGTGCCATTTCGTTTTCATTTGTGGGTCTTCCGCAGAATCTGTGGGTAAGTCAAGGGCGTAGGCTGCGTAAAACGTT
>CAZRCN010000176.1:0-4642 GCA_964598575.1 uncultured Victivallales bacterium
TAAAATTTGTTATACATTACTCTCTCCTTTTTATATACAAGTTAATATATATAAAAACTTTAAAACCTAACTTGAGTATAGTCTTCTATTATTTTGAATCTTTATCCACTAATTGCCTTATTTGATGTCAATTGCTACGTCTCAGAATAATTGAATTTTTGAGTCTTTATTTCAACAACCCCGCTTACCCCGCCATACCCCGCGGTTGATCTTTTCCTCACGTCCTGCCTGATATCTCGTTGATAATCGTTCAAAAATACAGTACCCATGGTCTTTCCCAAAAAAATCCTTTAAAACAAAAGGAGTTAAACCATGGGTATGCAATCTTTAGAACACGAACTCCTCCAACAAGTCAAGAGCTATGAGCAGCAGGTTTTCCGCAACCCCATTCAATGTCCCTTTAAAATATGCCCCAGATGTCATCGACGTGACCCGTCATTCAAATTTCATGAAATCAGGCCCAGGATCTATCAAGTCATTGCAGAAAATGAGGTCCATAAAATCAATTCCGTGATCATTCGCATGAAATGTTTGATTTGCTGCCTCACTTTCCGCCTCTATCCCGATTTCGCAGTCCCATACAAGCGCTACGTCCTCCCCAATATCATGGATTTGAGCAGCCGTTATCTGGAAAACGACGGCCAAACCTACCGCAAGTCAGTGACTGAAAACAACGCTGAGTTCTACCATCAACAGCCAGAAGGACAGAAAATTTCAGTCCTGGCTCATACCACCTTGTGCCGCTGGATCACCAGCCTGGCCGGATTGGTGCAGACTCTGGCCTGTGCTTTGGATATCATCAAGCAAAAAGATCCAGCAACCGGCATCTTTCGGGTTCTGACAGCTCTGAAAATTCCTCGAAAGAAATATAGGAGTGAAGCCCGAAAGACTACGCTCCTGAGATGTCGGACCCTTCTGCGTGTCGAAAAGGAATTTGTCCGGATTTTTTCTATGGGGGCCAAGCGAATTTCAATTTTCCCCGACTTTGCAACCGCAATGAACTGGAGCTGAGATAGGGTCGTCTCTACACTTAAAAAAGGAGGCGACCATGAAACAAGACGATGAAAAATGGGCCCTGTTCTGGTGCGATCTTCTCAAACCTCTCATTTATGAGGAGATTGAACCTGAGCAGACCAACCGCTATCTCAAAGAACTCGCACAAAACGAGATCAGTTTCCCCGATGGAAAGAGGAAAACTCCCTCGGTCTCAACCCTGAGGCGAAAACTCAACCTGTACCGCCAGGGTGGATTCAACGCCCTGGCCAGACAAAGACGCAGTGATCTGGGACAGCCGCGAGGTGTCCATGCAAAGATCATTGAAGCGGCGGTAGAGCTGAAAAAGGATCAACCGTCTCGATCCGAACAAACCATCAACACCTTTCTCAAAAAGCGCTTTGGTACAACTCTTCCCAGGTCCACGCTGTTTCGACATCTCAAACAGGCCGGCGCCACCAAGGTCAAGCTTGGAGCCGTCAAGAAAAAGGTTCGAAAACGCTGGACCAGGGAGCATACCAACGAGCTCTGGGTCGGAGACTTTGAAGAAGGCCCCTACGTCCTCGTTGATGATCAGATCCTGCCCACCTATCTCAGCGCCTTCATTGACTGCCACAGCCGCTATGTGGTCGAAGCTAGGTACTACCTGCGCCAGAACTTAAACATCCTCATTGACTCCCTGATCCGAGGCATGACCGCCCATGGGGCTCCGGGAGAACTCTATCTGGACAATGCCAAAGTCTACCTGGCCAACGCCTTGAAAGCCGCCTGTTATCGGCTGAACATCAAACTCAGATATCGGCCGGTGCGGGACCCGGCTGCCGGAGGACTCATCGAACGGTTCTTTCAAACTGTTCAGTCCCAGTTCGAAGCCGAAGTTCGGGCCCAGGAGATCCTGACCCTGGACAAACTCAACAGGGGATTTTCTGCCTGGTTGTCTGTTCAGTACCATCAAAACATTCACTCTGAAACCAAAGAAAAGCCGCAAGAGCGTTATCAGGCAGGGCTTACATGCATCCGCCAGGTAGATATGCAGGAGTTTCTGACCTCTTTCCTGCAGCGAGTCCCCAGAACGGTCAACAAAACCTTCTCCGATATCCGGCTTATGAATCGTTTTTATAAAGTTGATCCCAAAATGCGAGGGGATCGGGTTGAAGTCCGTTTTGACCCCTTTGGAACCCTGGACTCCGTACAGATTTATTCCATAAGAGATGAATCATTTCTGGGGCAGGGCACACTCCATCACAGGCAGACCGCAGAACAAGCACCTGCCTCATCCAACCAAGGTCCACCCAAACACAACTACATTGACCTGCTTGTCAATGAACATGATCACAAGCTCAATCAGCAAGCCCAGGGCATTGATTACACGAGACTGCGAATGGTTCGCTCCTGGTCCTTCCAGGCCTTTGTCAAAAAACTTGCCCTGCTCATGGGGAAAAAGGCAGGCCTCACAAGCTTTCTCTCTGATGAACTCGAAACCCTGAAGAAGTTCTTCAACCGTCATCCACAGATCTCGGAAACACGGCTTGTGGAAGCTTATCAAAAGGCTCAGGACAAGTCTCTCGCCTACATCCTTTACGAACTTCAGCAACTCTCAAAGGAGCAATGATGTTTTCCCATTTTAAAATGAGCACCCATCCCTTTGTTGAACACCCAGCAGTGGACACAATCTACAAAGATGACCGAATCAACCAGGGTCTGGCCAGATTCGAGTATTTCCTCTCCCAAGGTCTGTTGGCCCTGCTTATCGGACAGACTGGAGTGGGCAAAACCTCTCTGCTCAGGCTCTTCATTCACTCCTTACCCCGAAACAGGGTCATCCCTGTCTATCTGCACCTCACCAATATCACAGCCAAAGGCCTGCTTCGCTTACTGGTCGCCTCCCTGGGGGAGGTCCCCAAAATAGGAAAGGACCGGCTCTTTCTCCAGATCATGGACAAAACACAAAAAAATGACTTGCCCACTCTCCTGATCATTGATGAGGCCCACCTCCTTGATCCGGACGCTTTGACTGACCTTCGGCTTCTGGTCAGCGGGCTGGAAGAAGCACAGGCTCTGAAGATCATTCTCAGCGGACAAGATCCCCTCAGCCATACCCTCAGACGCTCTTCCCATACCGATCTCGTCCAGCGCATCAATGTCTCCTACGCTCTACGAGCCTTCAGCAGGGACCAGAGTGCTGCCTATATCGACGCACAACTCCGAAGCAGCGGGGCTTCTGAGAAAATCTTCGAAGCTGAAGCCAAGAGCCTCATGCATGACTATGCCCACGGCATCCCCAGGCAGATCAACAATATAGCCACAGCCTGTCTCTTAAATGTCGCCGCAAAAAACCAGCAAAGAGTGACCGAGGCCCTGGTCAATCAGACCATCTCTGAAACCTTCCTCCCCTGAGAGCTCATTATGTTTTCCAAAAAAGAACTGCATCAGCTCAGAAACGACGTCCCGATCACAGTGATCATCGCCGATGTCTTGCGTATTCCATCCAAAATGATCGATGGGTACTTCCGATTTCTCTGCCCCGTCTGCTCCGAGTTTCATACCGCTGCAAACCGGAAAACCAACCTGGCCAGGTGCTTTCGCTGTCAAAAAAACTTCAATCCCATTGATATCACTATGGTCAACAAAAGATACTCCTTTAAAGAGGCTGTCGAATTCCTCCAAGACTTCAGGGATACACTCAACGCATAATATGAAAAAGCAACAATATCAAAAGAATAGTCCGTTTCTTTGAAAACCGTATGCGCTATTCAAAAATATTTGGCGAATTGAGGGTGAATATGAGAGGTGGAAATCGAAAAGGCGCCGGTCGCAAAAAGAAACCCGATCATCTCAGGCGTATCCCTGTGAGCATTCGGTTGCCGAAGTGGATGGTTACACAAATCAAAATGAAAGGGGAGATCGGCTATTTGATTGAACTTGAATTAGCGACGAAAAAGGATTTTCTCGATGTACCAGATGATTATCTCATTGGCAGCTGATTATCGGACAAGAAACATCGAGAGTTATCCAGGCATAGGGCAAAGTGCTCAAGCAGCTTTTCTATTAGGGAGAAGTCCAAAAGGCCTCAATAAAAGAGCAACTCAAACTCATTGAATCTGAGACAAAAAGATTCAATGAGTTTGGGACCTAGCACGTGTCCAGATTGAATAAAACTTGATAAATTATATGAAATCATTTCTGGATACAATTCGGCACAAGGCATCTAAGCGTATTTTGTATTCACAACACGCATTACGCCAAATCATGAAATGTATGCATTGCCGGGGTGAAATGAAAAAGTCAACTGCTCCTTTCCACATTGATAGGAAAGGGATTCATATTAGTTTAGATGAAGTTCCCGCTTGGGTTTGCAAGCAGTGTGGTGAACCATATTTTGAAGAATCTGATGTGGATTCCATTCAATCGATTATTCGAGCTGTTGATCAAGAATCCGAGAAACTTGCCAAAACAGGTTAAAGTAGAAACGCTCGATGTCGAACATAGCAATGCATCAGACCAGCTACAGCCTGCGGCTTCCTCTGTGTCAGATGATTGCGTATGTTAAGAGGCCAACGGCTATGGACATGACATAGTCCACGTCCCCTTAGGGTGGAGCATACCATATGCAGAGTGCAAAAATCAAGGACTATGGGCCTTGTGTCGA
>CAZRCN010000176.1:4652-5143 GCA_964598575.1 uncultured Victivallales bacterium
TCACCTGGTATAGTCCGGGTCTTCAGAAAATGGAGCATACCGAAACTATTCTTGAATCCCGGGGCAAGCCACAAAGCCTGCCCCGGGTATCTCTTACCGGTAAATGTTTTCTATCCACCGCAGGGCCTCTGTGTCACTGACCTTACCCAGGTATCTCTGGGTAGTCGACAGGTTGGCATGACGGAGGATAATCTTGCTGACAATCTCCAGGGGAGCACCTGATCGAGAAGCATATGTAGCTGCATGACGGCTTAAGTCATGTGGATGAAGATCAACACCGACAAGCAGTCCAGCTTTTTTGACTGCGGCCCTTGCCCCTGTGTAACCGATTGGGAAAATTCGGTCATCGGGCTCCATGCTTTTTGACCTGATGTACTCCCTGAGCCGTTCAGCCACCTTCTTTGGGATGAAAACCACCTCGCTTTGCCGCCCACTTTTCGGCTGCTCAATCAGGAGCTTGCAGTCATCAACATTTCTGACCCTGATTGTTT
>CAZRCN010000177.1:0-5116 GCA_964598575.1 uncultured Victivallales bacterium
AAATGCGCCCTTGCGAGCGTGCTTCGCTCGATTGGCAATATAATCTTCAGTCGCAAGTGCAGATATTTTCTCAGATACAGCAGAGGCGATAAACAGGTTTATGGAAACACCATCCTGTTTTGCAATATCTCTGATATGTCGATGAACGGAATCGGGTAGTCTCAGGTTTAATGCGCTCATTTCAATTCTCCTAACAGCTTTGCTGGCGTGACGATTCTAACTCCTAACGATGAAGCTTGTACGAAATCCTTTACGTTGTGCGTTACGATGTCTGCAGCCCCGGCAGCGACCGCGAGCTCCAGAATGTGGTCATCCTTCGGATCGGAAAGGTGCGGTCGCCAAAGGAAGTGGATTATTCGGGGTTCCCCTTTCACGCACAACCCGTCTAGAACATCGTTCACCTCATGATCCGATAGACCAAGCATCCCTTGGTTACGTTTCAACACCTCTTCATATTCAAACAAGAGCGTGGTCGACAGAATCGGCGTCACACGGTCGGACTCTATCAAACGCAGGATCTGGAACGATGCTCCAGATGCGGAGTAGAGGCCAGCATGCAAGACGTTCGTGTCAATCACAGCTCTGTATTTATTCATACCTATACGGTACTATATGCAGTACTTGTCGGCAAGGTGTATTTTCTTGACCAACGTCGCAAATCAGCGGCGCGCTCCAACGCGTACGCTGTATGTGTTCTGTTCGCAGATGTCATAAAAGTTCACCCAATGTAGAAGGCATATACACGGGTCATCTCTGAACCCCATGTTTCGTCAAGCAAGAACCGAATACCATTGAGGCCGGACCTTATGGGAAAGCGGCAGAGTCTCTGGTGATTCCGCTCCACAAGAATCAACTCGTCCCATTTGTCGCCGTTCAACCCCTCGATTCGGAAGGCCTTCGGCATCACTTCAGGAGGCGAGGTCAACTGGTTATCCTTCTGGTGATAGCTCAGTGCTACTTTCTGATCCAACCCGCTATCGAGAATAACGGTAACGTTTGTCGCTTCTGTCGGCGCTTGGAATTTGTAGGCTATCCAGTCTCCCGGGCGGCATGTCCAGCCATTGATCTCCTCGCCGACGGGACGATTCACCCCGTTTCGGACTGGCTCCGGATCGCCCTGGGAAGAGGTAAGGGTCGCGCGGATGACCAACTCTGAGAAGGCCTGCTTCACGCCGGGCAAATACGCATCATCGTGAATAAGCGCCTGCTGGAGTTCCGCGACGTGGTTCTTTATCGCCGCGGGTAAGATCCCCTTGCTCACGGCGAGGGCGGCAGCGACTCCAACAGCCTGCCCCATGCTACAGCCGGTGCCCATGACACGGGTGGAGCTCATCGCCGCATGCGTGCAGCTTGCGACTCGTCCCGCGAACATGAGGTTGGGCACGTTGCATGAATATAGACAACGGTATGGAATTCCGTATGGCGATGGTGCTTCATGAAAGATGGTTGGTGATGCACTGAGCGTGACCGCTTTAAATCCTGCAGGGTGGTGGTCATCCATGGACCAGCCGCCATAGGCGGCCAGGTCGGCGAAAGGACCTTTAGCCCTGACATCGTTCTGCGTCAGAACGTGCTCGCCGATATAACGGCGGCTCTCCCGTTTCGCGGGCAGAAACTGTATCCACTCGATCGCCCAGTTTCTGGCTGCATCCCGGTTGGGGCAGCGGTTCTTGATGTGGTCCCATATACCGTAGGTAATCTTGAGCAGTTGATCCCGGAGGACCTCCGTGTCGTGGATGCTGTCGTGTTCGCCACCAAGTTCAACCCACCAGTATCCCATCTCCCACCATTGGTGTCGCCTCGCACCCCCAGGCAACTGGTCGCAATCGTCATAGCGATGCGCCCAAACAGGTGCTTCGAAGTGCTGGGGGGTGTCGTACTCCCGGGTCTGGAACAGGCAAGTCATGCCCATGGTGTTCGCATCGGCTATTTCGGGCGCAATCGACTCATCGTATTCTGACCGTGCTTCACGTCCGACCCGGAACATCGCTCCGGTGAGCGGGGCGAGGATCGCATCTCCGGAACAGTCAGCGAAGAGTCGAGCTTTGACACTGTGGAACGTCTGGGTTGTAAGCTGCCAGCCGGTCACCGATTCAATCCTGCCATCAGACATATTTGCGTCTTGGCAAGAGCAGTTCATCAGGGAGGTGATGTTCGGTTCGGCGAGGACCTTTTCATACAGAATCGTGTCCCAGATCGAGAAGTTGCGATTGGGATTTCTGAAGAGGTTCTCCATGCGGATTTCTTCCAGAATCCCTGTCTCTCGCATGTTCTTGATGCTGTTGTGGCGATCGGCACCACAAATGTGGACGCGACACTCGCTGGATGCATTGCCGCCGAATACCGGGCGGTCATGCATCAACACGACTTTGGCCCCATGCCGTGCCGCGGCAATGGCCGCGCATAGCCCAGCCATACCTCCGCCGATGACACACAAATCTGTATCATGATTCACTCGTCGAATTCTTGTCATCTCTTTCTTTCTTTCTTTCTTGGATGCGAACGTCAGCGTTCTCGCGCGGCTGTAAGCCGTCGCGAGCAACGGTTTGTTGGGTTCTTTGTCAATAGTCATCCAGAGCTGAAGGATCGATATCGGGCATTGTTTCGAGCTTCCAGATATCGACATGTACGTCGTTTTCTTGTGGTGTACCGGGGGTGCTCCGCCCCTTGGCGACGTATGTCTTGAGCAATGAGAGCAGTTCCCTGACTTTGTCCGGCTGTTCCGCCTTTAGGTTCCTTGTTTCGCCGGGATCAACCTGCATGTCGTAAAGCTGGACCAAGGGCAGGCCGGCTTTCGCGGCTTCTGCATCGTTGTGGGTCCAGCCTCCCGATCCCGGGCAGAGCAACAGCTTCCAGCGACCGTCGCGAATCGCAAACTTGCCGTCTATCGAGTGGTGTACGACTGTGGCCCGGTTGGTTGTGCCGGTTTCACGAAACAGAGGCAGCATGCTGACGCTGTCCTCTCCGGCATTATCGGGGAGAGCGTCGCCGACGATCTCAGCGCAAGTAGCCATCAGATCGGAGAGACAGACAAGCTCGTCGCACTCGGTGCCGGGTGCAATGACCCCGGGCCAGCGGGCAATGCACGGGATGCGGTGTCCTCCGTCCCAGGCATCGGATTTATATCCGCGATACGGGCCGCTTGGGAAATGTCCCTGCGGTTCCATCGCCGATTCACATTTGCCACAGCCGTCTTCTCTCGCACCAACGTAGTGCGCGCATCCGTTATCGCTGGCAAAGATCACAAGGGTGTTGTCCGCCACGCCGTGCATCTCGAGATAGTCCAGTACGCGACCGAATACATCATCGGTCTCGATGACCAGATCGGCGTAGAGGTTGTTCAACCCGCTCTTGCCGATGAAGGGTTTGTTGACCGACAGGGGGGTGTGCGGTGAGGTCATGGGGAGGTAGAGGAAGAATGGTTCATCCGCCTCCGCCCGTTCCTTGATATAGCCTTCTGCCTTCTTCGCCCAAGTCGGCAGCAATTGCTCGAAATGCCAGTAAGGCATGGCCGGACCTTGCAGGCTGGCCAGATTGTTACCCATCAGTCGTGCGGGCAAGAATTCGGAAGGAATGCCCACCGTGTGGTCATTCTCGATGAAGCAATAGGGCGGCCAGTTTGGAACATCGACACCAAAATAGTAATCGAACCCGCGCGTGGTGGGCCCTCCCGTTGTGGGCTTGACGAAGGCCTCCCGCCAACGCTGCCGCTGCTGTTCGCTTGCTTCAAGATCGCGGACGGCAGTGCGGTCATACCCGTGCTCCAGCCGAAAGTCCTCATCGACCTCGATATCCCAGCCCTGTCCGAGATGCCATTTGCCAATGCAGGCAGTATGGTAACCGTGTTGTTTGAGGAATCCGGGAACGGTCAAGCGGTCTGCTGCAATGAGCGGGTCACCGTACAGGCCGACGATTCCCCTCTGAAGCGTCGACCGCCAATTATAGCGACCGGTCAGCACGCTGTAACGCGATGGTGAACAGACAGCCGAAGTGGAGTGGGCGTCCGTGAACTTCATGCCCTCACTGGCCAGACGGTCGATGTTAGGGGTTTTGATCTTTCCTTCTGGGTTCAGGCAAGACGCATCGCCGTAGCCCATGTCGTCAACAAAGAAGTAGACGATGTTCGGTTTTGTCGTTTGGTCTGTCATGTCTTCTCTCGCACCCAACGTGGACGTGACCATTTTCAGAAGTTTTATTGAACTTCTGAAATATGTGTCCACGTGGGTGTTGGGCACCCACTCTATGCGATCGCCGCAAGTTGATACGAGAATTCGTTGACATCGGTTTGTTGCTTGGCATGCTCTACAGTCATGCTAACAACGTGTCCGTCCTTGTCGGTCTCCACGAGGACATCTTCGTTAAGATCGTACGTCTCGACGATGTCCTGATCGCTGAAAGTCAGCATCAGCGTGTCGGTGTCTTGGAAGTACTTTGCTTTCATGTCTCTTTCTCCTTAAATCGGCGATCAAAGAATGCGTTGTGCACTGTCTTACCGTCCTCAAGTAACACAACCCGCAGGTACCGGTTCCCTGCCGCCTCGATCCGCTTCCACTTTCGGATTCGACCATCGCGCTGAACATGAACCGCATCGGGATTCAATATGGTTGCTTCAATCCAGAGCTCTTGAATCGGTTGGCGGTCCGGTCGACTTCGTGTTGTCAGGAAGTACTGCGTTACTTTCATGGGAAAACTGTATTACACGCTACGAGTAAAGTCCAGAGTGGTATTTTCTTCTCCTGCCCAACGTTGATATGACCGGACTTGGAAAGCCGTGCGCGGCTTTTCAAGGTACGTGTCGAAATTTGTGTTCTGTCTCCTTTTCTGTCATGGCTGTCCGCAGGAGATCATCGCGTTTCCTGATCATTGCTATGAAGTCTTCGCGGGTACGAGGCGCTCGATTGCGAATGTCGCAGTATTCCAGATAGTGAGTGTAACCAGAGCTGATCAGGCTTTTCGCTTCGGCACTCAACTCTCCATTCCGCTCCATGTTCAATGCGCGCCTGATGGAAATCCAGGCGAGCATTGATTCAGCTGCCCCTGTATCGATCTTCTCGTACCCCTTAAATACAAGGTCTTTGAGATAAAGCAGTTGACGTTCTGCATCCTCCCGCGAAGA
>CAZRCN010000178.1:0-5047 GCA_964598575.1 uncultured Victivallales bacterium
TCGGCGGGGGGATATGTTGCGCACAAGTGGCTTGATTCGGTGGACAGCTCGCCGGATGTTTCCATCCAGCAAGAATCGGGCATACCAACGTACCGCGCTGGACGCGCTGGGTGTTGTATGCTGGAAAAAGCAAAGTCGATACGCTAGGATTGATAGGAGGCTAGTTAGTAAGGGCACTTGGGGAGCCAAGATGATGCGAGGGTGAAACTTGGGAGTCAAATGTAGCCCGCTTTCGCCGAAAGCGCGGCTGGGCGTGTATAGAGCATGTGGTGTCCGTGGAGAGTCCTTCGGACTTTTTACGGGCTGGCTATGCGCAATCTACGCACGAGGCTGCTTACGGCGAAAGCAGCCTACAAACAATGAAGTTACAACTTAGCCCGCTCCCCACTGCGGTAGGCGAAAACAAGGGATGTGCCTTGGAGCTAGCAACGGGAAACCTGGCTGTCTGCAGTCTACAGTTTTTGGTCTACAATCTGAATGGAAGTCATAGGTAAGAGAGATGGCAGGTACAAACTATTACCGGGTGCTGCGGGTTGAACCCCATGCCGAATTTCCGGAGTTGCGGCGGGCCTATCGACGTCTGGCGATGGCGTGTCATCCTGACCTTCATGGTGGGGATGCCGGCAAGGCAGATGACTTCAAGCGGCTTGTAGAAGCTTTTAACGTTCTGAGCGACCCCGTGAAACGGCACGCCCATGATCAGGCCCTCGGGGTGCTGTCCGACAAGCAAGGCGGACGCTCGCCGCTGTATGAGATGGGGTTCTCGCCGGAGGATGAAGGGTCGATTCTCGATACCCTCGCCGACGATATTCTGGAAGAGCTGATCGTGGGAAATCGTTTGAGCCCTGAGCAGACTACGCTGGCGACGCTGATGCTGGATCTTGCGAGGACCGAGCAGTTCTGCCTGTTTCGGGAAGCCAAGACGCACCTCTATCATGGTTCTACCGTGTCAGGGGAGATCCTCTTCCAGAAGTATGTAGCGGCGACGCCGGGTAACATCCTGGCCCGCTATTTTCTTGCAAAGTGTTACCGGGCCAATGGCAAGTGGCGGGAAGCGGAGAAGCAGCTAGTGCTCGCGATACAAATCGGATCCGCGCGCACCCCCCCGTTGCAACTGATCCGCCTGAAAAGAGAACTGGCAGCATTGCGCAAGAAGCAACCTGGATTGCTCGGGCTGTTGCGACGATGGTTCGGCCCTGACATTCCCAAACCCGCGCCTCTGCCGGTGGATGAGCAGGAGCGACGGGCGCTGCATCGATCCATCAATCGCCTGGCGATGGAACGCGAACGCAGGCAAAAGTATCTACCGCATCAACATTCGCTTTAGCCGCGGCCCCGGGCTCGCCCGGATCATGTGGCGTTGAAACTTGGAAGATCGGCGAGGATGCATTTTGCGCTCCCGCAGAAGTGATATGCGCCCCAAATGTGGATTTGCTTCATCTGATTGTTGATATGCCGCGCTGTAAAGAGTACTGTTTTTCGGATTGAAAGGAGGCCTATAGTGCGCACTGTTGTTGCTGGTGAAAGAGTAAGGTTGGTTCTCGGCTACCCTCATCTTGATGCGCATAGCGTGAAAATGTTTACCATTATGAAAAAGAAACGGGGTATTGCATGAAGTGGTGTGGTGTGGTTTGTCTGTTGATGCTGGGGTGTGTTTTCCCTGTTGGCGGTGTGTTGGCCGGTGAGACGGTTACGCCTTCCGCCCTAACGCTGCAGCCGCAACTTGGGCAGCCGTTTCGGGACAATGCGGTGCTGCAACGAAATAGGCGCGTTCCGGTTTGGGGCGTTACGCTTCCGGGGGCCAAGGTAACGGTTGCCTTTGATGGGCAGCGCAAGTCGGCCCAGGCGGATGGTGAGGGTACGTGGCGGGTTTTACTGGATCCCATGGAGGCGGTTGCGCTCAAGTCTGTCCATGATGCACCGGACGGGAAAACGATGACCATCACATGCGCGCGTGATGGCCAGGAGGCGATGGCCGAGATCCGTAACTTGCTGGTTGGCGATGTGTGGATCTGCGCCGGGCAGTCCAATATAGCGGGGCGTTTGCGGCGGGCCGGGCACCCAAAGAATTATCCGCCGGGCACGGTCAATGATGCGCAGTATCCCGCGTTGCGGCTTTACAGCGCATCTGGAGACACCTGGCTGGTATGCTCGCCGGAAACCGTTGTGTCGTGCTCCAGGGTCTCTTTTTTCTTTGCCCGTCGCGTCCAGCGTGATGTGCTCGTCCCCATGGGACTGATCGTAACGGCGGTGGGAGGTTCGAATATCGAGTCATGGCTGAACCAACCACCGTTTCCCACGGGCAAGAACTATCGTGCATTCGTGGCGCCCTTGGTGGGCTATGGTCTTCGGGGGGCGATCTGGTATCAGGGGGAGAGCAATCAAAGCGACAGGCGTACGTACCGGCCCAAGCTCGAAGCACTCATTACGGGATGGCGAGAGGCGTGGGGGCAAGGGGATTTCCCCTTTCACTATGTACAACTTCCAGGGCTGGGCAGATCGACGCTTGATGATCCCGCCGGAGGGGATGGCCGTGCCGAGATCCGACAGGCTTTTGTTGAGGCCCTTCGCCTGCCGAATACCGGGATGGCGGTGACCATTGATGTCGGAACGCCGGGTGAACACCCACCGAACAAGTATGACACGGGCGTCCGGTTGGCTCGATCTGTCCTGAAACATGTGTACGGGATGGATACCATTACCGCATGTCCGCTTTACAAAAGTCACAAAGTCGAGGGTAGCACGATTCGTGTATCCTTTACGGATGATGCCGGTAGCGGCCTCATGATTGCCCGGAAGGACGGTTTTTCCCCGCCGGAGCCAACGCCCGATGCCAAGCTGCAATGGCTGGCGATCCAGGCCAAGGACGGGACCTGGCATTGGGCGGATGGCCGGCTTGAGGGTGCGGATTTGATCGTCTCGGCCCAAGGCGTTGCAGAGCCAGTCGCTGTGCGTTATGCTTACACGGCCCAACCCCTGGGGAACCTACTCTATAACACCGATGGTATGCCGGTGGGTCCCTTTACAACCAGCGGCTACTGAAGGAGGCAAAAGGTATGGCACTGAAAGAAGGTTGGAATACGTGGAACGTCCGCAGCGTGCTGTCGCATGTGCATTTGCCGGATGGGTTTGCCATCTCGCTGGGGGTCAAGGTGTACAGTACGGGCTGCTGTCTGCGGGAAGCCTTGATCGGCCGAAAAGGCAAGCGTGACGAGATCGTGGTGCCCGGGCCGCGATCCTATGACGGCACGTATACGTCGCTGGTGTTGGAGTGGGGCGGTATAAAGGTCAAGGAAAAGGAATGGCCTGGCGCAAAGCTCAAGATCGAAACCGCCGTCGACGGCGACGACTGGTTTGCCGTGGTGACACCGCTGCATGCGCTGGTAAAAGCGCCGGCACTGACCATCAGTGGCGCCATCCTGTGGAACCGTCCCGGTTGCGTGTACCGCGACGGGAATACGTTGCGCATGGAGAACGCCGACCGCGCCCTGGCCGTGACGGCATCAGGGACCATGCGCAACAACGAGCCCGTCACGGAGCTTGATACCCCGTACCTGCTCGTCGAGCTGGATGGCCCCGTCTGCCTTTGTTCGAATGCGTCGCGTATAGCCGAAACGACAGCGGTTGTGCATAGCAATCGGGAAACGCTACTCGCCAGTCGGAAAGCGCTTAGCGAAGTCTACAATGCCATGCAGATCTGTCTCGCGTGGGATACCATCTACGACCCCTTTAAGGATCGGGTCATTTCCCCTGTCGCACGCACCTGGAGCTGTGCGTGCGGTGGCTGGACGCTGTTCGACTGGGATACCTATTTTGCGGCATGGATGGCGGGTGTGGAGAACAAGGAACTGGCTTACGCCAATGCCATCGCGATTACCGAAGAGGCAACGGAGAGCGGCTTTATTCCGAATATGGCGCATCCCAGTGGCACGAAGACGCGTGACCGTTCCCAGCCGCCGGTGGGCGCGATCACCGTGCAGGCGCTCTGTGACATGTTCCAGGAAACGGTGCTGGCGGAAAAGCTGTTAGAGGCCTTACTGACCTGGAACCGCTGGTGGCCTCGAAACCGGGACTGCGATGGCTACCTGTGTTGGGGAACATCGCCGTATGAGCCGGTTACCGGCAACGTGTGGGAAACGCACGGCGTCAATGCGCGGTTTGGTGGTGCGCTGGAGTCGGGACTGGACAACTCGCCCATGTATGACGATGTCGCGTTCGACACCGACAAGCACCTGCTGATGCTGGCAGATGTCGGGCTTATGTCGTTATACATCGCCGACTGCAAGGCGCTGGCCGATCTTGCCAAACGTATCGGCCGCGAAGACGTCATCGGGGAACTGAACGAACGAGCCGATCAATATGCGGGCAAACTCCAGACCCTGTGGTGTGAGGAGACCGGTATGTTCCTGAATCGCAATCTGGTGACAGGCGATGATTGCAAGCGGCTTTCCCCCACGCATTTCTATCCCTTGCTGGCGCAGGTTGCCACGCCGGAGCAGGCGCAGCGGATGGTTGACGAGCATTTCTTCCATCCGGATGAGTTCTGGGGGGAATGGATCCTGCCGTCGATTGCCCGCAAGGATCCGGCCTATCCGGATCAAGAGTACTGGCGCGGCCGCATCTGGGCCCCCATGAACTTTCTCGTGTATCTGGGCTTGCGGAAATACGATCTGCCGGCGGCACGCAAGGCACTCGTCGAGAAATCCGAGGCCTTGTTGCTGAAGGAATGGCGTGAGCACGGGCATGTGCATGAAAACTACCATTGCGACACCGGCACCGGTTGTGATGTCGGCAGCAGCGATGCCTTTTATCACTGGGGTGGCCTGCTGGGCATGATTAGCTATCTGGAGACCAGTCTGTAACTTCATTGTTTTCCTTACAATTTGCCACAAGAGATTAGGCGAAAGATTAAGAGGAAAGATTAGGGGGAACCGATAACCAACCCTAATCTTTCGCCCTAATCTCCGCCTCCAGTCAGCCCAGAAGATGGCCAAAAAGTTTGGCTCTTCCGCAGAATCTGTGGGTTCGTTTTAGTCATTTCGTGGCA
>CAZRCN010000179.1:0-5010 GCA_964598575.1 uncultured Victivallales bacterium
TGCGGGTTTACATTGTTCGACGAAGGTGAGCCCCACCAGCACTCGCGCATCTCCACGGTTTGTCCGGGCGCCACTTCCTCGCACTCAAGCGGAAAGCTCCTATAGCTCCCGAACATAGGCATGTGCATCATCTCAGAAAGCCCGCTTCCGTTTACGTCCATGAGCTGCACGTTGGTGTTCCAGAGCATCAGCCCCGCTCCGCCGCCCATCTCCTGCCTTGCCCCGTCGGGTATCCCGTAGCCGTTGTTCAGGATGTATTGGGGCATGGACCCCGGTTTTGTGGGATCCGTCTCATAGATGTCGGGCAGCCCGTCGCCGTCTACGTCCAGCAGGTCTCGCCTCCCGTCTCCCAGGCTCCCGTCGGGAGACCCGGCAAGACTTATGATGCTCCCGTTGAGCGCTCCCATCCCCGCCACTCCGTGCGTGCCTTCCACCTCGCTGTAATCAAACCTTGCCGGCGGGAGACATGAAATTGAGTCCCACCCGCACATCCGCACCTCTTCCAGGAGAGAGTGGAGCATATCAGGTACATAACTCAACGTGTAATACCTCACCAACAACCGCCCCTCATCGTCTACCATCCGCCCCGGAAACATGCTCCATCCGTAATCAGTGTACACTGCTGTTACGTTGCAGTCCCAAGGGCAAAGGTCGTTGCAGGAAATTTGTCATAAAAAAAGCAAGGGGCTGCGAAGAGAGATTGGCAGGGAGTATAAGCTAAGCAGTTGAAGGGAGTGGACGACAGTATCGTTCCGGGCGGTATACAAGTAACGGAACGGAATGATCAGAGAAAGAGGGCTGGAAATCGTTACAGAGAGAGGCCAAGCACAGTACGTTTGATAAGGCCGGCATTGAGCAGGGAGTTGAGAGCGTCCCCGAGGCGTTTATTATTGATGGCAAGTCGCTCACGAAGCTGGGTGCGGGTGATAGGCTGTTGAGAGCGGGAGAGTTCGTCGATGATACGCTGTTTAAGTGGGTGAGGGGCGATAGCCGAGTCCGAGAGGACAAGGTGGGGAGGGTCTTCTTTTAGAGAGAGGGTCAAGGGTTTCGGGCTTGGAGCTGCGCGGTGCTCAGCGGTCAGTCTAATGCCTTGTTTTGATCTTGTCAGGTAGAGGTTGCTATCGCCCCAAGCCCAGATGTCGCCGGAGCCACGCAGAGTTTGGCCGTGACGTTTTCCTGAGGCTTTACGGGTGTGATGGACTATAATGACGGCACAGTCAGAGCGCCGTTGTATTTGCCTGAGGCGACCGAGGACGGCTGCTATTTCTTGGGCGTTATTTTCATCGACAGAATGAATTCGTACGAAGGGGTCTAACAGCAAGAATCGAGGGAGGTAGGTGGCAACGGTATTTTCGAGAAGCGCGAGATGGTCATCACGATCCAGGCAAAGAGCCGGGGCGTTAATGACATTAACATCGAGAGCGGAGATATCCAGAGAGCGTGCGGCGCAAAGAGATTTTAGTCGTTCACGGAGCACGGAGTGGCTGTCTTCAGCGAGAAAAATCAGCACAGGACCTTTACGTGGGACGACAAAGCGGTTGAGGCAGGGCGAACCGTTCGCCACCGAAACAGCCATTTCGAGCCCTAACCAGGTTTTGCATGATTTTGGACTACCGCCGATGACGCCGACACCGGCGTCGGACCAAAGATTTTCGATAAGCCATTTTGTGTTGGGCGGCTTTTGTTTTAACTCGGCGGCTTTGACCACTTTGAAAGTAGGCTTTGACTTTGAGTCTGAGATAGAATGAGTCATGGCCATAGCTGCCTCCTTGCTTCTAAGACATGGGTTTGCTCAGCGGAGGGCAGCCCTTCGGCAGCAGCCAATTGAAGAGCTTTTAAACAAAGTCTATCCGTGGCCCGAAGATTTCCTTGTCCGATTTCAAATACTGCATCACATGCCGTATTATCGAAACACTGCACTTTGCCACCGGCGACTTTTATGCGGTGAGCGATGTATTTGGATGTATCGCCCCTATTCAAATTATTAAGGGATGAATAATGAGCGAGCCGATGAGTCAAGGCACGCACATCGTCACGCTTGAGCAAACGTTCAAGAGGTTTTTGACCGGAGAGTAAGATGCTTACAACCAGACGGCTGTCCATATCGAAATTGGTCAACACACGAAACATGGTTAACACATCGGGTTTTAGCTCATGAGCCTCGTCGATCATCAAGACAGGCCGGACTCCATAATGGTCGATAATCATCATCATGTGCTCTTGGATACGGCGCATAAGAACTTGGAATTGCTGAGATATTTTACATCCGATAGCAAAGGAAATTTCGCGACAAGTATCTCTTTGGGATAGATTGGCAACTTTGATGTAATAAATGCGGTAGCGGGCTTCGGGCAATCGTGCATTCAAAGTACGCAACAGCATTGTTTTTCCACAGCCCGCAGGTGCAATAAGAGCTGCGCTCATACGGTCTTTAACGACCTGTTGGAGATTGTCTAGGATTTTATTTTGCTGTGGATGCGCCCATCTTTTTGTGACCGAAATTTCTCTTGTAAATGGAGTGGTGGAAAAGCCGAAGTGGCTTCTTACGTCTCGATTGCTTTCACTCATATTCATGTCCTTTCATTGTTTATACTTAATTCATCCCTGGTCCGGGCTTAGGGCTGGTGCCGGGCAACAGCACCGTGATTATTCTTCATTGTCTTCAAACCCTCCGTCAGGAGAGAGAATCGATCCGTACATCTTGTCGAATTGCATCATCGATGCGGATTTGGAGATTTGAACCGGCTCTTCTTTGTTTTTTCTGCGTCTGGCTCTTTGAGTTGTGGCATTGACGTAAAGGTCTGTTTGGGCAATACGAACCAATCGTCCTTGGTGCAGAACGGACAGAGCGTCATTTTCAAGGATGTGACGATAGATTTTGATTTTCTTTCCAGCGTAGCCGAAAGGAACATCGAAATCCCGTCCTTCATAGCTGATAACATTGTCTTCGGAGACGAGGCGGTTTTCAGTGATAATGAAAGCTGCGCTTAAGGCTTCCAGGTTTTCCGGCACATCGAGCCGACGTTTTGAATCATTCCATCTTTGCTCTGGTGTGTCACCGCCGAGGCTCTCATGTGGAGTGTGATTGTAGACTTCTTTCAAGTCGTGCTTAAGCCGTAGCAACAGATGTTTGGGGTCAGGATCAATTTCCGGGTTTCCATCGAAGTGTCGAAGCAACCGATGTCTCAGGCTACGATTGAATCTTTCAATCTTACCGTGACCTTGCGGATATCGGCTTCTGCCCATGATGTGGGGACGATCCAATTGTGCGAAGACCGCAGTAGTATCGTCACATTTGTAAGCAGAGCCCTTGTCGGTGTAGAAAAGATCCATAAGCCCGTAATGACCGATGACGGAATAGAGCAGAGGCAAAAACAAAGCAGGGTTTTCCCCTGTGCCTCGCGCCACGGCTACCCCGAGACCGTAGCGAGTGGCGTCGTCGATGATGTAGACTGCAATTCGTTTCAGTCTTTTCGGTCCTGTACGGAAACGGATGAAATCCGAAAGGGTGCACTGCATTCTTTCTAGATATGCAAATCTTCTTTTGTCATCGATGTGTTTGTTACTGCGTCGAGACGTGTCAATTCCCATGCGCCCAAGAGCGCGCCAAACCGAAGTCCTGCACACATTTTCAATAGCGCCGATGTGGCCCTGTTGTTTAGCTCTTTTGATGATTTCGGGAATTGTAACTTTAGGATCGTTTTCGTATTCCGAGCGCAGATATTCGAGCAAATTGGGAGAAAGTACCTGAGAAGCTGAATCGGCCTTACGCTTTTTCGGCTCAAGTCCCTTCAGCCCATACTCATCGTATGCCTTGACCCAACGACGTATCGTCCTTTCCGATGCCGACCTTGTTTCAAGTAAATCCTTTCCAACCGGGTGGTGCGTGGCAGCGACAAGACACACTGCTTCACTCAAAGACCTTCCCTGTGTCAAAAAGGCCTTCACTTGTCCGACGACTCGGTATCTAAAGAGCACTTCTTGCGACAACAACTCGGGATGAATTAACATTTTTTTACCTCTTTCGTGAACTTTTTCTAAAAGAGGATCTACATCATCACGAAGCTGAAATATTTTGACGAAGTCGTTGATCCCTTCGCGCACAATCCAGCGACTTGTTTTTTTAAAATTCCGTCTAACGGAACGGCGCCAGTTTTCCTGAACGCATCACACGCCAAGCCTGTCCGCAAAATCCGTTGTATTTGCCGACTCGAAGTATCGAGCAAAGGCTGGAATTACCGGGCTGCAGGGTCGCAATCACCATGACCACAGCTGAAGCAAACTGTTTTAGTGTCGATGCCTGCTGGTACGCCCTGCAAGCCTGCGTATGGACCACGACTGCGACTCGCAGTTGTTGCGCCACTTGCTGCTGCACAAGACCACTTAGATCGAGCCCAAGCCACTGGGCTGCTTGGCGAATCTGTCGCCTTTGAGTCCACCAACTTTTTTCTCCTGTCCATACCACTGAATTGGACCAAATATCATCAAACGCGCCAGCTGCTACAGCTGCTTCAAACACCGTATCTAACCAAGGAGTGAGATCGTCACTGCTCGAATTTTCTCTTCCTCCAGGTGCCAAAGGTGCTCTCTTATATGGTGCGTAGCTGGTTGGATACACCGTGTAAAATCTATGGTGCAGTCTGCATTTCACAGTGGCTAAAGGATGCTTTGGCCCCGTCTTCCGTGACCTGTATTGATGTAAAGACATGCTGCACTTGATCCCGGCTTCACTGAAAGGGCACTCTGTCGGCATCGTCTCAACTACCATCCGACCTTCATCGTTAGGAATATATGCCGCAACTAAAAAATCTCTTTGAACCGAGGAGTTTTTATGACATGATTTCACTCTCTTATATTTTTTTGGGTCGTCTTTGCGTGTCAAAGCAAGAGGCTGACCCGGTTTTTTGGAGCCGGCGGCTGCACAACAACCGTCGGCTCTTTCTATTTATTCAACTCCCATCCATGCCGCTGACAAACGACCGGACGCATCCAGATGGGAATATCAAACCC
>CAZRCN010000180.1:0-4982 GCA_964598575.1 uncultured Victivallales bacterium
GCTTGCTTCGACGAAACCCTTGATCAGTACGCCCGGGATAGCCCGGACAACACCGATCTCATCCCCTACTTCGCTGATATCTGGCCCTCAGCCATTGCATTAGCCAACGCCTTGATCCAACATCCGGAATGGGTCCGCCAACACCAGGTCCTCGAACTCGGCAGCGGACTCGGGCTTCCGTCCATTATCGCCGCACGACTCGATGCCGCCAGCGTAACCGCCACCGACTTCCATCCCGCTTGCCTGCCCTTCCTCCAAGCCAACACGCGCCGTAATCAGGCCCCCAACATACAGTGCCAATACCTAGACTGGCGCTCCCCCCCCACCCATCAGACCTACGACTGCATTCTCGGCAGTGACCTCCTCTACGAGCCCCAGCAAGTCAAAACCCTCGTATCCTGCATCCAGACCCTGTGCGCACCCCATGGCACCTTGATCCTCGCCGATCCCCTCCGCAAACACCTGCAGGACGCCATTTCCCAGCTCGAAGCCTGCGGCTTTACCTGCCATACCTCCGTACTGGAAGATACCGTGATCCTGACCGCCCACCCGCCCGACATCACATAGCACCATCCCCAATCGAAGCCAACCGCACGTTTCCGCCGCCAGAACCCTTGGCAAAGCCCCACGGGAGTGCGTTGTATTTATGTAAGTGATTTTTATTACATGGTTTGCATGTGACTCACTCCTCGATCTTCAATGTCCAATATCCAACAAGGAATGTCCAATATCCAAGTACAATACAGTGGAACAGCCTGAATTTGTCCCTTTCCGACCCTTGTTCGGTTGGATATTCCGTGTTGGATATTGGATATTCTTTCCAACTCCCTGTCAGTCAGTTACAAGTGAGAAACGCACACCCGTGGGCAAAGCCCGCAAAAGCCTCCTTTTCGCTTGCTTCGTACGATCCCTCATATAGGATATGAAAATAGTGTCAATTACTAGACCAAACCGATGTGTGAGGACAACATGGAAGCAATCGCCCCCTGGAATCCACTGGAAGAGTGGAAACATACCGACATTGATTGGGTTCGCGTAGATATCAGCAAGAAAGATCTATTGCGCTTCACCAAGCGGAGCTATGCCAAAGGCTTCATCCACGCCGTTGGGTTTCTTGCCATTGTGGCAGCCACCGGCGGCTTTTCCTGGTGGGCCTTCATGCACAAACACTGGATACTGCTCGTCATAGGACTCTACCTCCACGGTACCGTCTACGCGCATTTCGGGGACGCCATCCACGAAGTCGACCACGGCACCGTATTTCCCGGCAAATCCCTCAACCGCTTTTTTGTCGTGCTCTATGGCTTCCTCTACTGGCCTTGGAATCCGGCGCTATACCGCATTAGCCACCTGAACTACCACCACCGCTACACCCTGCACCAAGGCAGCGATGGCGAAGATACCCCCAATTACGTCGAATACAAATGGCGCAACATCTATGATCTCTTTTTCAACGTGCTGCACTGGAAGAGCCTGTTCCAGAATCTAGCACGCCTGTTTACCCTCAAACCCACCAGTAGAGGGTGGCGCGGGCGCGGCTACCAGCTCGATAACTGGGAGCAATTTATCCTCCAGCGTGCCAGCAAGAAGGATCGCAGAGCGGTGCGCAACCATACCGTCTTCGCTCTCGTCAGTCACGTGCTTCTCGTAACCCTGTGCATCGTGTTACACACTAGCGGCATCGTGCCCGGTTTGTGGTTTCTCCCCGTGCTCATAACCCTGGCCCCCTTCTATGGACCGCTCTTTCATGGGTTCCTCTGCAGTACGCACCAGCATGCCGCATGCGAGCCGAATCACCCTGACTTTCGTGTAAGCTGTGGTTCCGCCAAACTCGACCCGCTCAGCTCCTTCCTCTACTGGCATATGGAATATCATATTGAACATCATATGTTTGCCGCCATTCCCTGCTACAACCTCAAAGCCTTCCACCAGTTTGTGGAAGATCAAATGCCACCCCTGAAAGGATCTCTCCCTCGCCTCAAGGCGCTGCACCACCGCTGCAAGGAAAAATATGGCAGTTGGCAATACTGGCGCGACACCATCGGCCGCTGGAAAGGCCTCTGATCGGCTGGGGGCACCCTAGGGCAACATGTACCGCCGGTCTAACCCGAACGCATTGCGGATGTGGCGGATCGTCACATCCGATTCCTGCTCCGGGCACCCGATCACCTCCACCACATCAAACCGGAAATAGATGCGTGGATTGCGCAAGGTGCGCACATACCGGATGGCCGCACGCGACAGGTGCTTGCGCTTGGCCCGGTCTACGGCTGTCACCGGCCGGCCGAAGCGTTCGCTTTTGCGCGTCTTCACCTCCACAAACACCAACTGCTCGCCATCCTGTACCACTAGGTCCAGCTCGTCACGACGCCCAACCCGCACGCGCCGCCCCCGTATCCGGAATCCCTGCTTGCGCAAATACTGCTCGGCCTGCTGCTCGCCCCAGCGCCCGACATCCAGATGCCGTGCATCGCCGGTTGTTGCCTGCCTCCCGAGTATCCAGCGCCTGATCATTCAGAAAAGCTCCTTCTGGGTCGGAGTACGCCCATAGCGCCAGATGTTCTCGGCCTCACGAACGGGTCGAAACGAACGGCGATGCGCCGGACAGGGACCAAACTCCAGTAACGCCTGCATATGCTGCGCCGTGCCATAGCCCTTGTGTCGCGCAAACCCATAGACCGGATACCGTCCATCCAAGGCCTGCATCATCCGGTCCCGCGTAACTTTTGCCACCACGCTGGCGGCGGCAATCAACAGGCTCAACCCATCGCCCCCGACCAACGCCGTCGACGCAACCGGCAACCCCGGCACCGGCAACCCATCCACCAGAACATGATCCGGACACACCGGCAACTGTTTCAGCGCACAGGCCATCGCGGCATGCGTGGCGGCCAGGATATTGATCCGGTCAATCTCTTCCACTGACCCTACCCCCACCCCGATCCCTATCCGTTGGTCGGCGTGCAACGCCAAAAAAAAAGCCTCCCGCTGCGAAGCGGTCAGCTTTTTTGAATCGGTCAAGCGGGCCAGACTGGTTTGCACGGCCGCTTCCGCTACTTGTGCGGGTACGACCACGGCTGCAGCCACAACGGGGCCGGCCAATGGGCCGCGGCCCGCCTCATCCACACCGGCCAACCTATGCCAGCCGCGCTGCCACCCCTGGCGCTCGTGACACAACAAATCACTTTTTGACAATAATTCTCTCTTTCAGACGAGCCTTCTTGCCCGTACGGGCGCGCTGGTAATACAGCTTGGCACGGCGCACATGCGCGCGGCGCACAATCTCGATCTTCTCGACGTGCTGCGAATGCACCGGAAACACACGTTCAACCCCGACACCATGCGAAATCCGACGCACCGTGTACGTTTCAGTTCCACCGCCACCATCACGCGCAATCACAACGCCCGTAAAAAGCTGGACCCGCTCCTTGTCGCCCTCTTTGATTTTTACGTGAACGGATACCGTATCCCCGATCTCAAAGGCCGGTATATCCGCCTTCATCCCCTCATCACCAATTTTTCTTACCAGTTCTGCCGTCATCTCTTATCCTCCATCTCAACGCTATCTATTCGCCACGATCTTCCCGCAGCAAGTCCTGCCTTCTCGCACGTGTCCGCTCCCAAGCCTGCTCCCGGCGCCAAGCCGCCACCGCCTCGTGATCCCCCGACCGCAATACATCCGGTACCGTCATACCACGAAAGGAAAAGGGACGCGTGTACTGCGGATACTCCAGCAGCCCATCCGCGAACGACTCTTCTCCCGTTGCGCCTTCCCCGCCCAGTACTCCAGGCAACAAACGCACAACCGCATCCACCACAACCGCGGCGGGCAACACCCCATTTGTCAGCACGTAATCCCCGATCGACAGCTCTTCCGTTACCAGGTGCTGCCTGACCCGTTCATCCACTCCCTCATAATGTCCACACACAAAAATCAGATGTGCAGCTTCCGACAGCCGTTGTGCCTCGGCCTGCCGGAAAGGACGCCCCTGGGGGGTCATCAAAATCACCTGCGACTCCGGGCTCCGTAGCGTCTCTACCGCCGCAAACAAGGGCTCGGGCTTCATCACCATGCCAGGACCTCCCCCATAGGGACGGTCATCCGTCGTGCGGTGCACGTCCGACGTGAAAGCCCGCAAATCTACCGTATTCAGCTCCACTTTCCCTGCAAGAACCGCACGCTTCAGCATGCTCTCCCGCAAAAACCCATCCAGCATTCCTGGAAATATTGTTATGACATCAATGCGCATCCATTACGCTTCAGCCGGCTTTTCCGCTGCTGCTTCCGGCTCAGATGCGGTTTCAGGGGCCGCTGCTTCTGCCGCTTCCGCTTCCGCCTCCGTCACGTCCGCTTCCACCACCGGTTCTTCCGGCGCAACGACCGGTTCGGCTTCTACCACTACCGGTGCCGGTGCCTTGCGCGCCTTCTTGACGAGGCTTGCGGCCGTGTCGCTAATCTGCGCACCAACCCCTAGCCAATGATCCACCCGGTCCAGCTTGAGCGAAAACGTTTCACCCTTCGCGGCCGGATCATACCAGCCCAGAATTTCCAGATTCCGTCCATCCCGCGGCGACCGTTCATCCGCGGCAACCAACCGGTAACAGGCATCATTCTTCGCCCCGGTTCTCTTCAACCTAATACGTACTGCCATCTTTCCTCCCATTACACGAATCGCAGCCCAAGCCCTCATCGCATGTCTTCCCGGCGACCCATACCTTGCGTCGCCTACCTGATGCCGCTTCGCTATCCACAACCGATTTGGTGCACCCGAGAGGATTCGAACCTCCACGCCCTCAACGGGCACATGGACCTGAACCATGCGTGTATGCCAATTTCACCACGGGTGCCTTACCGTCTGCTATTTCCAGATAGGGGCGAGACTCTACCAAAGTTGCGTAGCACCGGTCAACAGGCAATTTCTCCGAATTTTGGGTCTTCCGCAGAATCTGTGGGTAGGATATGCCATAGCTGATCGCGGGAA
>CAZRCN010000181.1:0-2475 GCA_964598575.1 uncultured Victivallales bacterium
CCTTCATCGACCCAATATCCCTGGCGGTTGTAATGTCCATGCAGTTTGCTCTCGTAATCACGGGAGAGTACGTCTTCCCCCTTATATTCGGGGGCTTGCTTGATGCTCGCACGCGAAAGGTTGATGAAAACTTTTGAATCCCCCCAACTCACCCGCTCGATCCATCGTGCCGCAACCAGTACCTTCTTTCCTGTCCACCAATTGACGGTATCGACAATGAGATAACGAATGGCCCAGGTCTCATCATCAATGACAAAATCATCGATGTGGCCTAGCGGGCCGTCTTTTGCCTCGATGTGATACCCATGCACGGCATGCGTACTGCGCAAATGGTCATCCCCTGTGTTCTCCGCTTCGGCGGAGTCCATCAATGTTTGCGTGGATTGATTACCAGCGGGGGTAGCCCCAGATTGGTTTTGCTGACTAAGCGTTCCGGATGACCCTCGCCCATCTGCACCATCATACATCGTATAGGGATAATAACTTGCACCCCACATATAGGGGCCGCCCCAGTACATCGGCCAGCCATAATAGTTGTGGTATTTTGCCTCGAATTGTCGAGAGACCGGCTTGTCGCTACCCAAAGATGGGCTGTCCTCAATCTGCTGTTTCGTCAAACCGACGCTAATACTTTTTTCTGCACGGTTCACGGATTTCAGTGCATGCGGAGAGATCAGCACTTGGTTGTCGGTAAGCCAATTCCCCGTATCGGCAACCAGATAGCGGATGGCCCAGTGATGGTCATCGAAGTAGAACTCCTTGACCTTCCCGATGTCCCCGTCAGAGCTTTGTAATGTATACCCCTTCAGCATGGTGGCTTTGTTTAGCATGATGACCTTTCGCTTTTTTTATGTGTCTTATGGTGTCGCACTCTTGATATATTGATAAAAGTCGCTCTTGGTGGTGAGCAGCATCACAGAATTCGGATTTGCATTCTCCTTGTAACTCTCAAGTGTGTTCAAGAAAGCATAGAATTCAGGATCTCGGCTGTATGTGTCACCATAGATTTGCGTAGCTTGCCCATCTGCCTTTCCCTGAATTTCCTGTACCTGGCGGTATGCTGTAGAGCGAATCCTGCGTAGCTCTTTTTCCATCGTACCGAGTATTTCCGCGCTGCGCCCTTCTCCCTCCGACCGGAACTGGGCCGCGATGCGTTTGCGCTCGGAGATCATGCGCTCGTAGACTTTTTCACGAACGCTCTTCACGTAGTCAATCAGACATGTTACGCTTGCCCTTCGTCTGCATCCTGAAGCTCCATAGCTTCATCGCAGCACACGAGCTCGCCTTCTCCTGCATGCAGGACCTCAACGATATTCCCGCAAACATTGCATTTATATACTTGCCCTATTTTCGTCATGTTCTTTCTCTCCTTGTTGTATTTTTCCGTTCTGTCAAAACATCGACTTTGTGCGAGAAGTCGATCCACCCTTTTGTGTTGTGAATACCAATATCGTATATTAGATCAGAATGGGCTATGGGGTCTTCTACCCACCCCTGCAGCATCTGGCGCGTTAATTCCCGCTCGGTCCATATCCGGCAGCGCATCCACTACCGCCCGTAACTTGCAAGCCAGATCTTCCCGCGTGAATGGCTTGGCTAGAAAGTGCACCGTTTGATCCAATTCACCCTGGGTCCACTACAAAATCGTCACTTGCACGCTGCTCTCGATAATGCCTTGGGTGATCGCGTAGCGGGTGAGACCGGCCGTCTCGTGAATATCGAGCTTACGCATCAAATGATCGCGGTGCTTCTCGACGGTCTTGATGCTGATACCCAGTGCCGCGGCGATCTGCTTGTTGGCGTCGCCCTCGGCAACCCGCTGGAGCACCTCCATTTCGCGCGGTGTCAAACCAGTGACCTTTGCTTTGCTGCTGCCGGTTCGATCCAGTGCCGTTTCATGGCGCTTGCGATAACGCTGGGCCACATCGGGACTAAAATAGGTTTTCCCATCCCAGACCTGTCGGATCGCTTCAGCAAGACAATCTGCCGATGATTGCTTGACCAGATATCCTGCCGCACCAAGCTGTATAACACTATCAACATAAGCGTCATCGGCATGGGCGGAAAGTATGAGAACCTTGGTTGCAGGAGAACGTTCACGTATCGACCGGGTCGCTTCCAAACCGTTGGATTTCGGCATGGCAATATCCATGACAACGACATCCGGGAGAAGCGAGCAGGTTAATGCCACCGCCTCTTTACCACTGCTTGCCTCCGCCACGACCTCGATATCGTTTTCATCTTCCAACAGTTTGCACAGGCCTTGCCGTACAAGCGTGTGATCGTCTGCAAGAAGCACGCGAATCTTTGATGGCGTTTTCATTTTGACCTGTTTTTCCGAAGTCTGTTTCTAAAAGGAATCCGGGCGGTCACCGTCGTGCCTTGGCCAGGTGAAGATTCTATTTCAAATATCCCCCCCACCATCTCGACTCTTTCGCGCATGCCGAGCAATCCCATTCGCCTGCTCTTGCGGGC
>CAZRCN010000181.1:2575-4946 GCA_964598575.1 uncultured Victivallales bacterium
TTTTGCGCGGCTTCTCGCTTTAGATTTTCGAGGTGTACGTTAATTGCTGTCAACGTCTGTGCAACGAGATCATGTAACTCGCGACTGATACGTTTTCGTTCTTCTTCCTGCGCAGAAAGAATACCACGAGACAAACGTTGCAAGTCATCCTGCAGTTGGCGGGATTGTTGCAGAAGCTGGTTCGACTGACGCTCGCTTTTGCGAAGGTTCTGCTCCACGGTCTGGCGTCTGGCAATTTCCGCCTTCAACTTTTTCTGGGAAACCGATATTTTTCGGGTGCGCTCTTCTAATGCACGATTCAGCCGCTGCAAGGTGGCATTATCCGCCAGCGCGGTGCGATGCGTCGCCTCAATCGGCACAATCACCTCTGCAAAGAATTTTGCGGCCCGTCGCAGAATACGCTGTCGTGCACGCATCGTTTTTGTTGAGAGTGCCTCCTCAATCAATACGCGTTCGTGTATTACGGCCAATTCCAACACATCCAATTTTAAATTGACAGCATCTAGCCCCAATTGCAGTGCTGCGGCTGGTTTTTTGCGCGTGTCATCCTTGATGTATTGGCGCAGGGCTGCACAATAGCGTTTCTCCAACTTGTTCTCTTTGCTTTCTTTCTGCAATGCTGCGGTCATAAGGGATCCTAACAATGGTTGTGCGCTCTCTACTGTAATTCTTTCAAAATTCGACGGGCATCTACAATGCTTTTCTCAAGTTTGTCCGTGCTAAGCTTTCCAGATCGGTTCAGGAGTTGCAAACTCAAGTCGATGGAAACCAGCGCCTGCGCAATTTGATTGCGAAGCGCGCCGCTGAGTCGCTTGCGCTCGCCTTCCTGCTGCGACATGATGCCCTCCATGCGGTCACGCAATTTTTTCTGGATGCTTTCGGCTTCCACTAAAAGTTTCTTGTGATCCACAGACCGTTGATCGGCATTTGCTTCTACCGACTCTCGCCGGATAGTCGCCTCCTCCAATTGATCATCTGTGACAGAAGATTCGGCCTCTCGTTCTTCTAAAGTATGCGCTAAGCGCGAGATGCGTGCTTCGGCCTTACGCGCAGCACGATGCGTTGCCTCGATCGGCGCAATCGTCTCCTTGAAAAAGGCATCGGCTCGATCGAGTCGCTTCCTCCCTGCCGTCATGGCATTTTCTGGACACAACGTCTTATTCAACGTCTTTTCATGAACCCAGGCTACATCGAGCGGCGTCAACCCAAGTGCCGATGCCTCATGTCCCAATTTTTCTGCTGGCAACGCATCCGCGGACGTCCCCACCCCAAGAAGAGATTGCATCGCCTCTTCATAGTGCCGACCCCACACATCGCGCTTGCTCTCTATTTGCTGTTTATGCATAACCATGCTTTATCCTACGCAAAGAAAACAACATCTGCACTGGGGTATAACCCTACCCGACAGTCAAGTTTCAAGACGGAGCACCAAAACGAGCATGAGGGTCAGCCTTCCACATTCCACATAGCATTGATACGCTGCTCTAGGTGCCGGGCAAGTTCTGCAGCCGATTCATCTTGCTTCAGCTTGGTTTCCCAACGCTTGACCGCCATATCCACAGCACTCGGCTTCATGCCGCCCAGAGGCATACCAGCCTCTCTGAGTGTCATGCCGCAGTACGTACGGACCGCCCACAGATAAAGTGGACGCCCGGCACTTCCACGCTTGTGCCTGAATTCTTCCAATGACTCACCGACAACATCCTCCACTGCGCACCGGATATCACTTTCCCGTGCAAGCTTCCGTAGCTCCCGTCTGTTCGTCACTTCCGCATTCATCTGGCCTGCCATTTCGCGGATCTTACGTGCATAACCCGCTGCTCCGATGGCAACCACATCTCTCAAACGCTCCATATGGCCCGGATCAATTTCCTGTGTCAGACGCTGACGGATATACCTTCGATAGGCCGCAGCCTGACCAGGCGGCTCAGAACCAACTCTCCCCAGCAATACCCCACATGTCAACCAGTCAGGAACCCGGCAGTATCCCGCATAGGCTCGATACGAACTCCAGCGGAACTCCCGCAGTTCCCGAAGCCGATCTCTTGACTCTTCACTTGTCGGAACTCGGAATCCCTTCCCCTCCAGCATCCGACCCCGCTTGTCCAAACCAAGCCCGGACACCCGAAGCGGATTCAGGTGAATGTATGCACTCAGCTCATATGCCCAACTGCTGTTTTCGATGAGCACATCCCTGTATCTGCCTTGCCACAAGGAGCCCACACGGTTGTGCCGCGCATTGAACCAGGCACTGTAGCTGGTATTGAACCATTGCATCCCCATGCTCAGGTTCGCTTCCGGGGTCTCGAGGATCAGGTGGTGATGTTATGTGTAGCTCATGATTATGTTGAGTTGGGTGTCTCCATTGCTG
>CAZRCN010000182.1:0-4829 GCA_964598575.1 uncultured Victivallales bacterium
GTTTGCCCTGGGCTATTATACGAAATGGATTGCATCATCAGTGTAACCCTGTAATGTAGCTTGCGAACTCACAGTTACAGATTCATACTTACAACTACATGTAAAAGCAAACCCGGAATACCACAGATTGTGCTATGCGAAATTCACTCCTTCATCCCCATCTTACTCGCTTACAATATGGCATACGAGAAATTGTGCTTATCGCGGATCAGATCAAGAAGCGAGATCCGAACTTTACGATGATTCCTGAGAATATCGGGGATCCCATCATAAAAGGCTGGAGTACGCCACAGTACGTAAAGGATCTCATTTGTGATGCCGCACAGAATAAAGATATCGTTTGGGGCTATGTTCATTCCCGTGGATTGAAGGATGCCCGGGCATGGGTTGCAAAGGATGCGAACCGATGCTATCCAAAAGCCCATCTTGATATTGATGATGTCGTTTTTGCCAATGGACTCGGTGCTGCAATAGGACTCACATACGTTGCTCTTCCAGAAGGTGCACGCGTCATCCAACCGAGTCCTTCGTATCCAACACATGCTTCGCTCGAAGCATTCTCAGCGGGCAAGGAGAGCATTTCGTACAACTGTGATCCCAAAAACGAATGGCAAATCGATCTGGCGCATCTCGAGGCACAAATCCAAAAGAATCCTGACATAACGGGGATCCTCGTGATCAATCCCAACAACCCGACAGGTGCGGTGTATTCTCGAGAGACGCTTGAACGAATCGTAGATCTCGCCCTGCAATATAACCTGTTTATCATTGCAGATGAAATCTACTATCGACTGGTGTACAATGGCAGGGTGCACCACCATATGAGTGCCGTTGTCGATGGAAGAGTTCCGCTGATCGTCATGCGTGGCCTGTCTAAGGATATTCCATGGCCAGGATCACGATGCGGATGGCTTGAATTTCATAACACAAACCTGGAACCGGATTTCAAGTCTTTTGCAGAAGGTGTGAAACAACGCATTCTATTGGAAGTCGGTGCTACCGCCATGCCGCAACACCTCGTTCCCTACCTATATGAACATCCCGATTATCAACGGCACCTGGAAGCAAACAACAAGATGCTCGGGGAAAACAGCAGAGCCATAGCAGAGATACTCAACAGCATCCCCGAAGTGACTTGCAATCCATCTAACGGCGCATTTTATATCACGTCGGTGTTTGAACCTGGTGTTCTGAATGCGCAGCAAACGCTGCATATTGAGAACGCGGATGTACGAACCTACATCGAACAAGAAGTCAGGAAACCCGGCATGGCGCCTGACAAGCGGTTCGCCTATTACCTCCTGGCGAATACGGGCATTGTAGTGACGCCGGCATCCGACTTCTTTTCGCCGCATTTCGGTTTTCGTGTGACCGCACTTGAGCGTGACGCGCAAACGTTACAGTTGCATTATGGGAAACTGAAAGCCGCTATACAGGAATACCTTGCGTCTTGAGTCGGCACGTTTACAGCTAACCCGCTTGCTTCACGAACCTCTAAAGGCTCGTGAAGCAAGCGGGTTCGTCTGCGGCGCCGCAGGGCACGAGGCAGCTACTGCCGTATGTGTTCATCGAACGTCAACGAGCGGGTTTCGCCAGCCTGTAGGTTCATATCTTGCCTGTGGCCGTTGCATTGAAGTGTCAGGGCCAGATCCTGGCCGGCAGACAGGGTGAGTGTACGAACCTTGGACTCCTGCCAGCGGAATCCAACGGTAAGACCGCCGCGCGCGCGGAGTCCCGCAACAGATCCCCGGGGCCAGGCATCGGGCAGGGCGGGAAGCAGATCCAGCAGCACACCTTGCTGGCCTTTGCCACCGGGACGATGGCTCTGCAACAGCATTTCCGCGATTGCGGCGGTAACCCCGAAGTTGCCATCGATCTGGAACGGTGGATGGGCATCCCACAGATTGGCATAGATACCACCGCCACGGTTGTAGTCGAGGCTTGCATCCGCATGCTTGTAGGTCAGCAGATTCCCCATGACAGTGAGGGCATGGTTCCCATCCCGTAGGCGGGCCCACATGGCCACGCGCCAGGCCATGGCCCAGCCGGTACTTTCGTCGCCGCGTACTTCCAGCGACTTGCGACAGGCTTCGTAGTAGCCCGGGTTGGTATCCGGCGTGAACATACCGCCCGGATATACCCCGTATAGGTGTGAGATGTGCCGGTGCTGTGGTTGTGGTTCTTCCACCTCGATCCCAAACTCCAGCAAGCGTCCGTCGGTTCCGATGACCGGCCATGCCAACTTTTCCAACGCTACCGCAATAGCCGCTATCCCTTCGTCCTGTGCCTCGAGAATTGCACTGGCGCGTAGGGTGTTTTCAAACAGTTCACGAATCAAGGTAAGGTCCATTGCACTGCCCTCGCAGACACTGGCGGGCTCGCCTGTACCGGGGTCGATGAAACGGTTCTCCGGTGAAGTCGAAGGCGAAGTGGTCAGATGTCCATCGGCATCTTCTACCATGAAATCAAGCAGGAAAACCGCTGCCTCTTTCATGACGGGCAGGCAGGCCGCCAGAAAGGTGCGGTCCCCGCTGAAGGCATAATGCTCCCAGATGTGCTGGCACAGCCAGGCGGCACAGAGCGGCCAGAAGGCATGCTGGGCGCGTGCGCCGCCTGTATAGCTGTAGCGCCAGAGGTCGCTGTTATGGTGCGCGCACCACCCGCGGGCACCATAAAGCGTACGGGCCGGGCGACGCCCAGATTCGCAGAGTTCGCGAATACATTGGATGAGTGGTTCCGCACAGTCGGCAAGATTGGTGGTCTCGGCCGGCCAGTAATTCATCTCGGTGTTAATGTTGGTCGTATAGTTCGACCGCCAAGGCGCAATCAGCTTGTCATTCCAGATGCCCTGCAAGTTTGCTGGTTGCGTACCGGGACGTGAGGTACTGATGAGCAGATAGCGTCCATAATTGAAGACCAGATTTGCCAGCGCCACCTTTGCGGCCGGGTCCTCGCTGTCCTGCAACAGCTCGTCCGTGGGGCGGTTGTCTTGTGCGGCAAGGTCGAGCGTCATACGCCCATACAGGGCGGCATAATCCTCGATGTGGGCGGCTTTGACGGCCTCCCACCCCGCATCGCTTGCCTGCCCAAGGGTCTGCTCGCAGGCAGCTTCCAATGGATTGATGTCGTCCTCGGGATCACGATCCCAAGCCACGAATCCGGTCTTGATGGCAACAAACAGGGTAGCGTTGTCGGCCCCCTCGACAACCAGAGCATCGCCTTCCGTGCGGACCGATCCGCCATCCGTAACCAGCCGGGCCTTCATGACATAGCGGATGCCGGTGCAACCGTCCTGCTCCCAAACGATGCCACTTTCCTTTTCAGGTTGCCGGGAATGATTGCAGAATGGACAATAGCCACGCAGGGTCAAGGTTGCGCCGGCCACCTGTGTCTCGAACCGCATCTGTGCATCCAGCCCGACTCGCAGGGAGAGCGAACCGGCTTGCTCCGTTGTGAGGTGCATTGCCAGCACATCGTGCGGTGCGGAAACCAAACATTCCCGCTGGGAGGTTGCCGCCTGCTGCCTGAAGGTTGTGGATGCTATGGCTGTCGTCAGGTCCAGTTCGCGGGCATACTCCGTCACTTCGCCTCCACCCAAGCATTCGAGCAGAACATCACCGGCCATTTGGTAGGTCTGGCTATCATGCGCGCCGGTCATACGGTCGGTTAGCGCGGTTGCTGCCGCATACTGCTTTTCGCGCAACAGCCGACGTACCTCGGGCAGATGCTCACGAATGGCATAGCCATCCTCATCGCCCGGCCGCCCCGACCAGAGCGTATCTTCATTCAGCAGGATGCGTTCCTGCCCCACCCCGCCATATACCATAGCGCCGATACGTCCATTCCCCAGTGGCAAGGCCTCTTCCCAATGCTTTGCCGGCTGCCGGTATTCTAGCTTCTGCATACGGTCTCCCCTTTTCGCACCTCTGTCCGATATGTAACAATGCACTGAGACCTTATGGGCACAAACCACATCATGACAATCCCAAAAGGCATACACGTTTTTTCGGGATGCAGACGTATTACGGTACATTTCGGATTCGCAGCGGAGCCATTTTCGCAGTGAGATCGCTCAATGATATCAATCCGAATCAGGCATCGAAAGAAAGTTTTTACCCCACAAAAAGAGGCGTTAGCCGCTAGGCGCTAGTCGTTAGCATCGCATTATCAAGGTGTTATCGTTGATTTGCCGCATGCGTCTGGTTTGACTTCCTTTTTTCGGCCGACGAGAACGGCGACGAGAACGGATTACGATCCGCCTTCGCGAATACGTTATGGCGGGACATGGTCGGGAAAATATAATCGTTCACCGATCTTCCAAGTTTCAATATGCATCACCCGGGCGAGACCCCGGGGCCGGCGCTAATCCCTAGCTTCCTAGCGCCTAGTTCCTGTATTTCCGCTGACAGCGGAAATGCCTCAAGCGGTTACCGTGTTGACCTGCCACATGCCGGCAGGATATGCTTTTGCCCCGTGTCCAACAAACCAGCAAGAAGGGTCCAACACCATGTCGCCTGAACATACCGTAGCTGCAAACAACCATACACCGTCGCCTCGCCCTCATGAACGCATTGTCTTTTTGGGCGATTCTATCACGCAGGGGGGCGCTGGCCCGGACGGATACGTCACACTTACGGCTAAAGTGATAGCCGAAGCCTATCCGGCTGGCGATATTCAGATAATCAATGCAGGCATTAGCGGCAACAAAGTGCCTGATTGCCAGGAGCGACTGCAGCGTGATGTGCTCGACCAGCAGCCCACGCTGGTCCTGATTTATGGGTCTTCCGCAGAATCTGTGGGTAGGATATGCCATAGCTGATCGCGGGAAG
>CAZRCN010000183.1:0-4808 GCA_964598575.1 uncultured Victivallales bacterium
TCGACGTCAAATATACGCTGATATTTTTGATTTTTTTCACTGCGGAAACTCCTGCATCGAGCTTCCCGATTGCCTTTTTATCACCTGCCCGCTACCATGCGCGCATGCATGCACCTGTCAGCGTCGTCATGGCCGCCTATAACTCGGCGGCCACCATTGTAGCAGCTCTCGATTCCGTGGCCCGCCAAACCGTCTGGCCGCGCGAAGTCTTTGTCGTGGATGACGCCTCGTCCGACCACACGTTGGAAACCGTCAAAAACTGGCAAAACAACCAGGCGTTACCGGTCACATTGCTTTCGCAACCCGTGAATGCAGGGCCTGCCAGCGCGCGCAATGCCGGTATCGCTCGTGCCACCGGCGATTGGGTCGCCTTTCTGGATGCCGACGATGCCTGGCTCCCCTGGCATCTGGAACGCCAATACACCTGCATCCGGCAAAACCCCGAGGTCCTGCTCTTGTGTGCCCAAACCGTAGACCTCGCCTCAACACCAGCCAATGGAAAGGGCCTCCAGCTGCCGCTTGCCCCCGATTGTACCCCCATCGGGCTCGATACCCTGGTTTCCCATAACCCCGTGGCAACCTCAACCGTTCTGGCACAAACAGCAACACTGCGTGATGTCAACGGCTTCGATCCCCAATTCTGCGGACCCGAGGACTACGACCTATGGCTTCGGATCGCCGCGCGCGGGCCGATACGCTTGCAACAGATTCCCAGTTGCCGGTACCGGACAACCCCCGGCAGCCTCAGCATGGACGATCGACGCTTCCTGCCCGAAGTGCTGCGCGTCCTGCAAAAGGCCTTTGCCCCCGACGGTGCACTCACCGACCATGCCAGACTCCGGCGGCGCGCCTATGCTGAGCAGTATACGGCTGCTTCCTGGATGGCCTACAACCGCCAGGACCGCAAAGCCGCCCTGCAACTCCTGTTCCGCTCCTGGCTCTGCGGCCCAACCCGCCTCGCCAAGGAGCGCATAGATCCCCTCCAACGCCCCAAATTGCTTTGGCGCTACCTACACAAAAAAGGGCTGGACGCCCAGCGGTCGGCGCGCTAGGATAAAGGCATGGCCGGTTGGGTATTTTGTTACCAGGGTAAGCCAACCAACTGAACAAGTTGAGGGGGTGCACATGAGTTCTGTTCTGATTCTTGATGACGATATCGAACTGGCAGAGGCACTTTGCAGCACCCTCCAGCACTACCAGTTTCAGGCCGTGGCAGTCTCCAATGCCAAGGACGCCATTCGGCAGATGAAAAAGCAAACGTTCGACCTGATTTTACTCGACTATGCCATGCCCGACCAGGATGGGCTCTGGTTCATGCGCAACGCCAATAGACCGCGTACATCGAAAGTGGTGCTCATGACCGGGTATCTTGACCGAGAGGTCATCAACGAAATGTTCACCCTGGGGGCCTGTGGCTACATGATCAAGCCGTTCGACAACGAAACACTCCTGCACAACGTCCAATTCTATCTGGAGCAGGCCGTCAGTGCTTGATCCGGTGGTACGCCTTGCGCGCGCGTACCCGCACAAAACGTCGTTCCGGCAAAATCAAGGCAGACAACATGCCCCCGTAGACACATCCCGTGTCCAAGCCCACAACATTCTCGCGCGTGACCCCCCCTAATGCCGCCCAATGCCCAAACACGACCAGCTTCAAACCGTCATAATACGAAAACCATGGCGGATTGTGTGGATCCAGTAAATCCTCGCCCACACCATCCCAGGTGCGAATGGTAGCTAAAACCCACGGATCCGTCTCATCGGGCGACAACCCCGGTTGCAATCCCGCATGCACCAGCAGCAGATCCTCCGTCTCAATCCATAGTGGCCAGCGACGGACCCCCTCCACAAACCCGCGCAGCTCCTTGCCAAAATCGATCTCCAGGTCGTGCCGGTATTTTGCATGGCTGTGCGAATCCCCCTCCAGTACCGCGAGCATACTCAACTCATGGTTTCCCAGAATGGACTCTCCATTGACCCGTCGCATCACATCCCATACCTTACGGGAATCCGGCCCCTTATTGATGATATCCCCTACAAACAGGATCCGGTCGCGTCCCGGCCGTACCTCGGCTGCCCGCAACAACTGCAGCAACTCTCGGTAACAACCATGCACATCCCCAATGACTATTGTTCGTCCCGGCATACCACCATCCTGTGCGTCCCGATCCCTCACAGCCGCATTACGGCCTCCATGCACCATACAGTAGTAGCATCCCAGCCCGCACGTCCAGCCTAGTCTGTACCTTCACCGTTTTCCTAACAATTTGCCATAAGAGATTCGAGTGTACGAGTACGTGTACGAGTATGGATTTCTCCCCATGCCGCCCCGTACTCTTACACGTACTCGTACACGCATATCTCTCTGCTCTCATTTCTCCCGAAGTTTCAACATGCATTATCCGGAGCTCCCCGGGGCCGGGGCTAGGTTGTAACTTCATTTGGAACCACTACATGTTGTAGTTTCGCTTTCCTATGCACACAATATAGACACCCTATTTCGGCCGACGAGAACGGCGACGAGAACGGATAACGAGTAGGGAAAACACAATCGTTCACCAATCTCGTCGCCGTTCTCGTTAATCGATTCCCGAAGCTTCAACATACATCATCCGCGCGCGCCCGGTGATATCCCGCATCGCCTAAAACCCTTACCCCCCTTTTTTTTTCGCCCTCATCGCACTATGCTGGCTATCATCATGTAATCAGATCAGCAAAAAAAGGTTAGATACAGATGCTATGGACAGCAAAATTGTTACCGACGCTTTTATGTGGTGCCGTGCTCAGCGGAACCATACGTGAGGTTTCCGGCGAACCGGCCGAACCGCAAAACCAGCCCGAAGCCACCTTCGAGGAACTAACCCTCAAGCCACACCCCCGGCTCTGGGTACCGGCAGATACGCTGATGCACCTGTCAGAAAAACTGCACACACCTTACATGCGCAGTGCTGCTGCCCGCATTCTTGCCGATGCGGATTGGCTGGTAGACCTCGACCCGATTGCCCAGGACGAGGTCCGGACCAATCAGCAAGGCACCCGCCTGATTGCAAGTCATCTCAAATGCCTGACCACAGCCTATGTCCTGACACGCGACCCCACGTATCGGGCCGCAGCAATCCGTCACATGGAAAATATCCTCAGCTGGCGCCATATCAGTTGCGAAGCCAACATCAACACCCCCGCCGAAAAGCCCATGTTCTTCTGCCTCAGCTACGGCGAACATGCGGCCGATATTGCCCTCATGTATGACATTTTTCGTCCCGACATCACGGACGCGGAAAGGAAAGTGTTCAACGACGTCCTGGATCGGTTCTACCTGTGGCAGGCCCTGCGTGCCTATAACCGCCCCCCTTGGTGGGCTAACCAATCGTGGTCCAATTGGAATGGCGTCTGTGCCGGCGGTATGGGCATGCTCGCACTCGCTTTCTACGAGGATCGCCCCGAGATACGCAAACTAATCCCCTTCGTCGAAACCTCCCTTTCACACTATTTCCAGTCATACGTTGAGAATGACGGAGGTAACCACGAAGGCACCGGATACTGGAACTACGGCATGCACTACGCCATTCGTTACCTTCTGAGCTATGAACAAGCCACCGGCAAAAAGCACCCCGCCTTCGAGATCCCGGCCCTTCGCAAAACCTTGCACTTCCCGGTAGACTTTACTGGCATCAACTTCGGGGACAATGACGGCTGGCACCCCTCGGGGTTCTACTTCCTGATGGCTGACCGCACGCAGCAACACGACGCCGCCATGCGCGCCGCAACCTTCCTGATGCACGAAGTGCCGCCCGCACCCGATCCAGCCACGCGTCCACGCCTCTCCCGCACCATGCATGGTGATATTCTGTATGCTGCCGATGTAATCCCCTCCGCCGAAGCCATGCTGGCCCTCAAGGCAGAACGCACGCAGCATCCGCAACCCATGGCCCGCGTCTATCAAAGCCTGGGCTGGGGCGTCATCATGGATGATGCCGCCTTCCCCGCCCTGCGGCTCGCAGCACGCGGCGGCAGTAGCCGCATCACCGGCCATGGCCATCTGGACCTGCTAAGCTTTAAATGTGCCATCAATGGCGAAACCATGATCGCGGATCAGCAAGGCCGCATGCAGAACGTCGCCTATACAGAACGTGGCCACCACCTCTACAGCCGCAGCGCCGCTGCCAAAAGCACGCTTTTTGTCGATGGCTTGGGCTGCGCGGAAAATGTGACCTGTAAATCAACCGAAATCGTGCAGGACGATGGGATCCTCGGAATTCGGATTGATGCAACCGGCATGTATCTCAGGCGCTGGCGGCGACGGTTCATCGGGCGGCTCTTCCTCCTCATAGACAGCACCTATTGGCTGGTGATCGATACCGCCCCCGGCCACACCATCGAGTCGCGCTTCCACACGTATGCCGATCTTGAAACCGGCAGCAACTGGGCCACCCTCCGTAAGGGCGCCGAAACCCTTACCATGACCTTTGCCTCCCTCGCCGACAGTACCATGCAGCAATCCTCGGGCATGCCCGAAAATGCCGTCGAGCAAACCCGGATCATACGCTGGATGAGCAAACAACGAACACGGGGTAGCCTCCATGTAACCGCCTTGCACCCCGGCACCCAAAAGCTCTCGCTCTCGCTCTCGCAAACGCCGGACAGCTTCCGTATTGAGATCACCGGCACAGACACGGCCCGAACCATACACGTCACACGCGATCTGCAACTGGTGCCACACACACCATAATGCGCAACGAGCCCAAAAAAAAGGGGCTCTTCCGCAGAATCTGTGGGTAAGTCAAGGGCGTAGGCTGCGTAAAACGTTG
>CAZRCN010000184.1:0-4744 GCA_964598575.1 uncultured Victivallales bacterium
GCCCCGACGGCAAACGGACGGGTTCCATCTGAAACTGCAACTGCGGAATACGCCCCGTAATACTGCCGTCCGAATCCACCCAAAGCAGATCCACATCCCGCAAGTCCAAGGCTATCGACCGCCGTATCTCGGCAGTTGCCTGCATGATATCCCGCGCACCGGCATGCCGGAGCCGGGCCACGCGCAGCGCGAGTGGCGGCACTTCCGTTACCGTTCGCGCAGCAACATCCGACGGCATCTGCAACATCGCCCCGAGCACGGCAACCCGCCAGCAGCGCAAGCTGCGCCCGATGCGTACCTCACGTACCCAACCCCGGACGGTCCCATTCGTCGTCCCCGCCGGCGTACCCACGCCGCGCAACACCAACTCATATGGCCAGCCGATCAGGCTCTCTTCCACTTCGATGGGGGTCCCGGCCCACAGGGTAAGGCGTTCAGCAGCCAATTGCCGGAAGCCATCCGTACGCGCAACAAACCACCCCGTTACCCCCATCAAAAGCACGATAAAAACCAGCAGATAGAACCACACGCGCAACCGCGAAACTTGTCTGCTTGCCACCATTTTCATGCCGCCCCCTCCCCCTTCGGTTTCGGTCTCGTACCAAACAAGGCCGTTCCAACCCGGACTATCGTTGCGCCCTCTTCGATGGCAATCTCGAAATCGCGGCTCATACCCATCGACAATACGTCCAACGCCCAGCCCGTCTGGTCAACCCAGGCATCCCGACATTCGCGCAACCGCCGGAAGTGCGGGCGGGCATCGGCGGGATCTTCCGTGAACGGGGCCATCGTCATCACGCCATCTACGATCGCGTAGCGCAATTCCGGGGCATATGCCAACACCGCCGGCACCTCCTCCGGAGCAAAGCCATACTTGCTGGACTCGCCCGACACATTCACCTCAAGACACACTGCAACCTGTCGACCCTCCTCGGCGGCACAGGACTCGATCCGCTCCAGCAGGCGCAGTGAATCCACCGAATGAATCCGATCAAACCGTGCAACGACGGGGCGCACCTTATTCCGCTGCAAGTGTCCGATGAAATGCCAGCTTATGCCCCCCGTGCAGGCATCCATCTTTTCCATAGCCTCCTGGACGCGACTTTCCCCAAACAAACGGCAACCGCAGCGGGCCGCCTCATCAACCGCCGCCGGCGGATGCTTCTTGCTTACGGCAAGCAATGCCACATCCTCCGGGTTACGTGCACTGCGTGCACATGCAGCCGCGATCCGTTCCTGCACCTGGTCCCATGCTTGTGCAATATCGTTCATGTCTCGTTCCGTCCCTCCAAGGCACGTCCCAGCGTAACAGCATCGGCATAACGAACCCCGCTACCCGCGGGAAGCCCATACGCCGGATGTGTAACCCGTACGCCACGCTCCCGCAACAAGCCACGGATCAACCCCGCCGTAGCTTCCCCCTCCATATCCGTGTTCAAGGCCAATATCACCTCGGTCACCTTATCCTCCCGCACCCGCCGGATCAACGCACGCAAACGAATGTCATTAGGGCCCTCGCCCCGTAACGGGGAGATGCGCCCCCCCAAAACATGATACCGCCCCTGATAGGCACCCGTTTCCTCAATCGCTTCCACATCGGACGATTCCTCTACCACGCATAAGACACTTCCATCGCGGGTGGTATCCGTGCAGTACAGGCAGGGATCGTGGTCTGTTGTGGTCAACGTACCACAGCGACTGCAAAACCGGACCTCCCGCCGTACAGACTCCAGGGACGATGCCAACAATGCCGCCAGCCCGTCGGGCTCAGCCGCCAGACGCGCCGCCATCCGCCCAGCCGACCGGCGTCCAACTCCCGGCAGACGTCCCAAGGACTCTGCCAGTTTATCCAGCGCTGCCACATGCATGGTCCTACATATTCCCCATCATCTCAGAGAGTCCGCCCATGCCACCTTGCATCTTCGACATCTCACTGCCAGCCGCCTTTTTTGCCCCATTCAACGCCGCATTGACCGTCGTAACCAGAATCTTCTCCAACCGCTCCAGCTTTAGTTCCTCCAGTGCCGAGGGATCAATGTCAATGCTGCGGATCGACATATCCCCGCGGGCCGTGACCAGAACCTTACCGTTGTTGCTCTTCACCTCAACCGTCTTTTTCTCCAGCTCCTTCTGCATCTTCTTCATCTGCTTCCGCATGCCGACGGCCTGTTGCATCATCTTCATCGCTTTTGCCATATCTCTACCGCTCCTTCCTTATCGTATCCATCCAATGTATCTTTCCCTTGTCCATATCCATACCCTAGCCTTGTCCACTGGTAGCAGACAGCTCCCCGTTAAACGCCTCTAAAACCGCTTGCACATGCTCATCCCGGTACCAGGCAGAGCGTGGGGTGCGCCCCGACGCCTCCGGGGATGTCCCTTGCGCCGCCGCAGCCTGTGCGGGAACTGCCTCCCGGGCCGCCTCCAAGCGAGCCACCGCCTCGGCTGGGGCTTCATCAAATCCCTGCCAACGGACGTTCACATCCCGTTCCAACACCCGCCGCAGAATCTGCCGTAAGCCAGACTGCACCCGCGGCGACTTCAATGCCTGCATCCGCTCACGAAATTCCAACGGATACCCCAACGACACAGCATCCCCTTGCACTCCCAGGGGTAGTACATCCTGAAACGCCACTTTGGCACCCATGGCAATGCGCGAGATCCGCGCCACCACTTCCGGCCATTTCAATGCAAGTCGTTTCGACATCTGTTCGTCCGTGGATACATCCGCAGCTTCACCTGCCGGTTCCGTGGCTGGCGGAGCAGTTTTTGCGGCAACCGGTTCCGCGACCGCAACAGGCCGCTGCGGCGCCTCGCGTGCCACAAACGGGGCCTCTCTGCCAGGCCGAACCGCGGCCGCATCCCCAGCGCTGCCACCCGTTTCCTCCCGCAGGGCCTGGATCTTCTCCAGAATCTCCTCCAAGGTCACAACCGTTGCCGCACGTGCACTCCGGATCAGCACGGTTTCCAGCAAAATACGGCGCGATAACGCATAGCGAATCCGTTCCTCGGCATCCGAAAGCAACGTCACAATTCGCAGCAAGCGCCCCGTATTCGTGCGTTCCACCTGCTTTTGCCATACGGCGACCTGCTCCGGGGGTGCCTCCAGTGCTTGCTCGGCATCCTCTACATGCAGGCAAACCAGCAAATTGCGAAAATAGCCGATTAACTCCACGAGCAGGCGCTGCAAATCCTTCCCTACCCGATCCAACTCTCCCGTCACCCGCAGCAACCCCCGCACATCCCCATCGAGAATGGCATCCGCCAGGGCCTCCAGCGTCTGGCGCGAAACCAGACCGAATACCGACAAAACATCCTCTTCCGTAATGCGTGTGCCCGTGAACGAAATCAATTGATCCAAGGCCGACTCGGCATCCCGCAATCCTCCTTCGGCACCGCGTGCCACAGCCAGCAAGGCATCCGCATCCGCCTCAATTCCATCGTGCTCCACGATTTTGGTGAGTCGCTCCGCAATCTGCCCCACCGGAATGCGCCGGAGATCAAACCGCTGACAGCGCGAAATAATCGTTGGCAACACCTTTTCGGGCTCCGTCGTGGCAAAAAAGAATTTCACATGAGGCGGCGGTTCCTCGAGCGTCTTTAGCAAGGCATTGAAAGCCCCAGTCGAAAGCATATGCACTTCGTCGATAATGTAGATCTTATAGGCACTGCGTACAGGCGCAAACTTGACCGTATCCCGCAGCTCACGAATCTGATCCACACTGTTATTAGAGGCACCATCGATTTCTACGACATCCAGGCTATTGCCAGCGGCAATTTCCCGGCAGCTCGAACAAGTATCGCAAGGGGTTTCCGTAGGCCCACCCTGCTCACAACAAAGAGCTTTTGCAAAAATTCGGGCAATCGATGTCTTACCGATGCCACGCGGACCGACAAACAAATAAGCATGATGCAACCGACCGCTGCGGATGGCATTTGCCAGTGTACGCGTTACATGCTCCTGACCCACCACATCCGCAAACTGACTGGGTCGCCACTTTCGCGCTAACGCCTCGTACCCCATATCATCTATCCTCTTTCCCGGCACGCATCCAAACTCGTTCTATCTGCGCGTGCCCATCAGTCATCCATACGTTTGATCTCATCATCCAAATACGTCAAAACATCGCAAAAACGGGCCTCATTCGCAGCATCCGCATGCACGAGATCCATATGCGCCTGCTTCATGGTATGCAAACGTTCAGACTCCTGCTCGGCTGCACCCCCATCCCCCGTTTCGGATACCGCCTCCATTTCGCTGTCCATATCAGCAGGTATGTCCGGAGGCGTTTCACCCTCATCATAACACGTCACGATCCGTTCCAAGCCTAGGGAAGATAGCATCCCGTGAACACGCGGTGTCAGATGCACCAGCACCGTTCGCACGGTCTCTTCCCCTTCATCCACGGGCCAGATGGCTATACCGGCAATCACCCCCATGAACGTACTATCCATCGTCGAACAGTCCGACATATCAAAAAAGATCTCGCGTGTTCCCTTGCTGATAACCGACATGCAGAACCGCTTTAAAGCAGGTGCAATCTTGAACGTTGCCCGCCCAACCGGCTTAATCCAGACCCGTCCCTCACCCACTGCCACCAGAAGCTGACTTGCATCCATTCCCACCACGTTTTTTCGTCTCCTCTCAGCCTGTCAGCCTGCATGTTTCCGTTTTCGTAACAACCATCGAACGCTACTAAGGAATTGCCGTAACGTCCAGCCCATTCCGCAGGGGATCTTCCCT
>CAZRCN010000185.1:0-4714 GCA_964598575.1 uncultured Victivallales bacterium
GTAGTATCCCAGACGGATGATGGAACGTCAAGGGGATGCATGCCTGTCATGACGGGAGGGCGCATCTGCGTTTGCCTTTACGCTATCGGGGGCAAGCTGGCGGCGGCGACGGCTTGTCCGTGTCGCTTCATGGTCTCGTCCGGTGTATGCAACTGCAACGAGCTTGCCACGTCGGGGTAGTTGGCTTGCAAGCAGGCACGGGCCTGCTCCAGAATGAGATCTCCGCCCGAACCACTCGTTACGCGTCCGAGCACGAGGACATGGGCAAGTGTGTAGAAGCGGCTCCAGTGCGCGAGGGTGTGACCAAAAGCCTGACCAATGGCAATATAGATCTGCCGGGCTGCGTCATGCCCCTCGGACAGGCTTTGCTGTACGGCAAGGAGTTGTTCGGGCAGAGACATGTCCGCTGGAAAGGAGAGCCCGGCGAGGCGCGCGAGGCGCGCAACCCCCTGTTGAGAGAAACATTGTACGGCGCAGCCGACATCGCCGGACCATTCATCGACGGGGCCATCGGGGCGGTAATCGATGGGCGTGAAGGCCAGCTCGTTGAGCCAGGTTGTCAATCCGCCCTGCGGGGTCACGTATCCGGCGGCGGTGCTCGTCCCCATGGAAATGCCCAGCAAGGAAGATGTGTTCAGGGACATGGCTCCCGCCAAAGCTGTGACCTCGCCATCGTTGATGACGGCGAAAGGAACCTGGTTCCAGGCGGCTTGGACGCGATAAAAGATGCGTCGGACGGACTGCTCGAAATCTTCTGATGGAACACCCCGGAAGAGAGAGGCGACGCGGACTTCATTGTCGACATAGACCCCGGCAGCGCTACCGCCGATGGCATCGATCCGGGGCAAGTGAGCAGCTGCACGCTGGATCGAATCCATCATGCCATCATAGTGATACTGCGGATCTTTCTGGAAGTAGGGATCCCAGGGGATTTCCTCCGAGAAAACGACCTTGCCGTCGATCACGGCAGCACATTTGCGATCACTACCGCCCAGATCAAAGCCGATGCGGCATCCTTCTTGATGGCCACCGACAGAAAGCCCATCCGCCTTGGCTTCGGGAATATCCGCCGCTTGCCGCACCTCGATCTGCAAGACCGAGCCATAGATGTTTTCAGCGACCACGGAAGCATCGAATTGTCCGGTTGGGTTTTCCTTGTAGTGGTGTAAAAGGCGTTGGTAGAGGTAGTCCGGCCCGGAAAAGAGGATACGGTTTCCACCATAAATCCATAGCATGCTTTTGATGTGGCGTTCCACATACCGGAAGTTGCGGTCGGCTGCCGTCTGCGGCAGGATGCACAGGGCATGCCGCGCGACCGGGGTGTCGTCACGCATCAGCCCCAGCACGATGTCATCCGTCTGGGATGCAGCTTGGCCAATATCCGCTAGATAGGTGCGCTCCCATTGGGCTGCGGGTTGCATTCCGGGGTCGAGTGCGGTCTTTGTCTCATCTGGTTGCGGCATCGTTTTCGTCCTTCCCGAAAGTGTGTGTGATGTGCTTGTGAAAACATATTTCTGTGCAGGAAACAAGCGGTTTTCCGCTCTAAAGTATCATAGCTGAGGGGTTTAAGGGCGCTGAGATGGAGCGGCTGGGGGCGTGTGCAGGATTTTTTCGCGCAAGGCCTCCTTGAGCGCGGGGATCCCGGATCCGTCTTTGGTTGAAATGGGGATAGGCTGCACTTCGCAGTCGCGGACAAATTCCTCGAGATGGCTATGGGCTTCGGGTAGATCCATTTTGTTGGCGACCACGAGCCGCGGGCGCTGCAGCAGTTCAGGGTTGAATCGTTCGAGTTCTTCGCACAGGTCGCGGTAGTCATCGGAAGGATTGCGCGCATCGACACCGGCCATATCGAGAACCAGAACCAGAAGACTGGCACGTTCGATGTGCCGCAGGAAGGCGTCCCCGAGGCCTACACCATCGTGGGCACCATGGATAATACCGGGAATGTCCGCAATTTTGCAGTGGGTATAATCTTCAAAAACGACGGTTCCCGGAACCGGATTCATCGTGGTGAACGGGTAGGCAGCAATTTTTGGGTGGGCGTGACTGATGGTTGCCAGCAGGGAGGATTTACCGGCATTCGGAAACCCGACGAGTCCAGCATCTGCCATGATTTTCAATTCGAGATCAACGGGCAGAACATCGCCTTCCTCGCCCGGCGTGGTTTGCTGCGGCACGCGGTTGGTGGAGCTTTTGAAGTGCACATTCCCGAGGCCGCCTTTCCCTCCTTTGGCAACGAGCAGTTCCTGTCCTGCATGGGTAAGTTCACCAAGGAATTCCTCGGTGTCACGGTGACGGATCACAGTGCCGAGCGGGACATCTACGACTTGGTCGGCACCATTTTTGCCGTGGCGCTGCTGTCCACGCCCGGGGCCACCGTGTCCGGCCCGGCGGTGTGGTTCAAAAAAGATGGGGAGTAAGGAATCCAGATCGGCGTTGGCACGCAGGATCACATGGCCGCCACGCCCGCCGTCGCCACCATCGGGGCCACCCTTGGGGATGAATTTTTCGCGACGAAACGAGGCGGAGCCATTACCACCGTTTCCGGCAGATGCGTAGAGCACCACATGATCGATGAATTGGCGGGATTTCAAGCTGGCAACCGCACTTAGGCAACATTCGCAGCAACGACGCTTACGACCTTGCCGCCTTTTTCGAAGGCAACCGTGCCATGTTCAAGGGCAAAGAGCGTGTCGTCCTTGCCGCGCTTGACATTGGTGCCCGGTGCAAAGCGCGTGCCGCGCTGGCGCACGAGAATCGAGCCCGCCGTTACTTGCTGACCAGCGTAGCGCTTGACGCCGAGCATCTTCGGATTACTGTCGCGTCCGTTTTTGGCGGAACCACCACTTTTCTTATGTGCCATGATTCTTTCTCCGGGCTGTCGCTCTGTGACTAGGCGACAGATTCAATTTTCAGGACCGTCAGCGATTGCCGGTGTCCAATCTTGCGCGAGTAGCCTTTGCGGCGCTTCTTCTTGAAGTTATAGATTTTTTCGCCACGGATCTGATCCTCTACTACGGCTTGCACCTTCGCATCCTCTACGAGAGGTTTACCGATTTGCAAAGCCTGCCCATCCGAGAGGGCAAGAACCTGATCCAGGGCAATGGTATCGCCCACACCAGCATCCAGTTTTTCGACTTGCAAGGTATCACCAGACTGGACGCGGTACTGCTTTCCGCCTGTTTCTATGACCGCATATGCTTCCATAACCATTCTCTTTCTTCGGGTCTCTGATCCTATTCGTTCTGTGGAATGGGGGAACCTAGCGGGAATAGCAACCTTTGTCAACAGCAAATGCAGGCACGTATCCCCATTTCCCCATTTTGCCCTGTCGGGTGGGGGATTTGCGTTGACGCGGGTGGTGTTTGGTACTAGCGTTTAGCTTGTGACAGGTAGGTGGCGCAGTATCCTAGTGGCATCCTACGTTTTGAAGGCGGGCCTAAAAATCCGCTAAGGGCACACCGATGAAGTTCCTGGTGCTGGCTGCTGACGCCCAGTCGGGGGCTGGTGCTGGGAGTTAAGGGGGATGGGGCAATCCGCAATGGCATGCGGGCGAGACCCTGCCCCCGTGGAGACCCAAGTATGTGGTGGTATCTACAAGGTAGCAGCACGGCTTGGGTATGAACCTGCATCGCGGCTCAATGCTGTGTGCAGTGTAGCCTGCCTTGCGTGGTGCCGGGGGATGGTTGCCGATGGGCTTGCCCGGAGGAAGCCGAAACCGTCACTGCTAGAGAGGCTAGAAGCGTATGTAGATGCCTTGAGGAAAGCTCCTAGGCTGTTTGCTGTGAGGTAAGATTGTCTGGGGATTAGAGTGCGGACTAAGTGGTAATCCAGCCCGGCTGGTGGCGACACGGCTGAGCGATGTTGAAAGGGGAACCGCCTCGGTACAACGAGGTACCATCGCTGGGAAAACCTGCTGGACCTTAAGTTGCAATGTCTATCCAGACGGTTGCTGCCTGCTTGTCGCACTTTTTGGAAACAGTTGGAATTGGATAACAGATGGGAGAGCAAGGTATCCTGACCTACTGGCGGGAACCGTAGTTTTGAAAAAGTGGTTAAAGCATCCGTTCTTTGCCTTGCAGCACGCCGTGGTGATCGGTCTGTGGGCGTTTCTGCTGGCAGCCGTCTCCAGTTTTGTGTCCCAGACGGCCATCAAGGAAATCACACAGGTAGCGATATCGCTCCTGATTCTGCTGTTTGTGATTATCATAGGCGTGGTATTCGATATTATCGGCGTGGCGGTAGCTGCGGCCAAGGAGCAACCCTTGCATGCCATGGCAGCCCGGCAAGTGCGGGGTGCGACGCAGGCCTTGCACTTGGTTCGGCGGGCGCATCAGGTGGCAAGCTTCTGCAATGATCTTGTTGGTGATGTGTCGGGAACCTTGAGCGGCGCAATCGGTGCGACCATCGCGATCCAGTTGCTGCGCGCCCAGACGGAATCCCTGCAGGTGATAGGTGCTACCTTCATGACCGCCCTGATTGCAGCCCTCGTTGTTGGAGGCAAGGGCTATGGTAAGGCCTTCGCGATTGAGGATGGTACCATGATTGTCTATCAATGTGGCCGCATTCTCGCTTGGCTGGAGGCTCTGCTGCCGATGCATTTCTTTGGCCGGTTGCGCGACGTGAAAACCCCGTCGAATGCGCACCGCATCAACAAGAACCGGAAAAAGTCTGGAAAAAGTCCGAAAGACCCAAGCCCCCAAGGCTGAAAGAC
>CAZRCN010000186.1:0-4697 GCA_964598575.1 uncultured Victivallales bacterium
AACATCCGCCTGGTGCCTATTTCAGGCTCGCGCCTGAAAAGGCACAGGCAAGCGTTGGGTATGAGATAATGAAGACAACAAGCACTCTAGACAAATTAAGCAGTTGGGCTTTAATTACATCTGTTGGGCTTTTCTTAATATCCCTCGTTTTGATATCCCTTTTCGCCATATTGCCAGGCACCATTGGTACAAGCGATGGCGGCGAAATCATTCGAGGTGTACGCAACACGGGGGGTGTTTTAATAGGGAAATATGAATATAGACTATTTATGTTTTTATTTAGATCGAGCGGTGTTGTTTTTTTTGCTGCAATCGCGCTACTTATCACCAATGCATTCACGAATGCACTAGCAAACAAAATGAAATGATGCCCAACAACAGCCTGCTCCCTATTTCAAATAGTCGAATACGACCATTTGAAAAAGGAGAGGCACACGTTGGCCAATAGATGATGAACCCCATATTCAAAAAATGCTATAAGCTGATCACACGCCTTCTGTGCCCCCTCTGTCTCGTTATGTTTGGGTTCATCGCGTATGATATTGTCATGCCTGCAACGCAAACCGATGAAGCCACAGTCACTGGCAAAACAAAGCATTTTGCGAAAGGGGGCTATAGTTATTTTGTCCACGGCCAAGGTAAATACCGGTACAACGAAGAGATCAGCCGCCCGCTCTATGAGCGGCTAGAAAAGGGCGATACGCTTCGCGTCTCGCTTAGTCACTTCTTTTCTGAGTGGAAAACCCTCGAAATCGAACGCAACGGAAATGTCTACGCCCGCACACGTGGCAATGATCTCTACTGGATGGGGTTATTCGGAATTCTGTTTCTGTTATCTGCAGCGGCGTATCTGCCTGACCAATTACTATTTGAGAAAATGGTTGTTGTGGTTATGCTCCCCGTGGTGAATTTCGCAGCAGTGCTACTTTTGCTACGGTTCATTCAGCTATGGACAGGACAAATTGATAAAATGTAGGAATGGCCAACACCAGCCTGCTCACCTATTTCAAAAAGTCGAATACGACTTTTTGAAAAGGGAGAGGCCAACGTTGGGTGAAAGAATATAAATATGAAAATGCACACTCTATCGATAATACTTCTCGCTACGGCGGTCATCCCCAGTCTTGCTGTAGAACACCTTACTGATCGTTATAGAGTCGAAAGCCATTCAGTCCACATCAAATCAAAAGCGGAATCGACTCCTGTGATCTTTAAGCTAGACAGCGTTGATGGTACCGTTTGGCGGTTTGCCGGAAACTCATTTGTCCAGATTCCTGTCGAAAAGACATTAACAGCAAGCTCACTTCAAGAACAGGAGACGAGTGTTGAGTCAGCAAGGCAGAGAGAATTACTAGACAAAATGAACCAGATCAGGATTCCTGAAATCAATTTTAGACAAGCCGACATACGTGATGTCATTACATTTCTACAGCGGATGAGCGTCGATCACAGTCCCGATAACACAGGCTTTAGTATGATCCTTGCTCTTGGCCACGAGTCAAGACCACAGCAGACGAGTGACAGCGATGCTACTGATTTCTTTGGTGCTCCCTCCACGGACACCCCTCAACCTGCAAATATCACTTTCAGTGCACTTGATATATCCCTGCGCGAAGCTTTAGATGTAGTTACCGACGTCGCCGATTTGCGGTGGCGGATATCAGGTGGCGCCATCATGATAATACCATACACATTAAGTCGCGAACGAGCAACGCGAATGTATGAGATCCTCCCATCAACAATTGAAAGAATCCATACTTTTCATCCAGAACTTGTTGAACCCGATATTACAACAGAAGATCTGGCCGATAGATGGAAAGCATTTTTTCAAGAGCATTGGATTGATTGGCCACTTGGGTCACACATTCAACCGATTCCAATGCTTGGAAGAATACTTGTAAACAATACTATTGAGAATCTCGAAATATTTGAGAGTGTTTTGAACGCAATCAACACATATCCTAGTCAATCTGGACGATTCTGTTTAATCAATAATCACCTGGATAACCAGCAATTTCTGATCTTGCTGGACACAGAAGTTGGACACACATGGCGGTACCACATTTCCGAATACGACAGCGAAACAGATACAATAAAGATTGATTCATTCACATATATAATACAGAAAGACACCCAACAACAGCCTGCTCCTTATTTCAAATAGTCGAATACGACCATTTGAAAAAGGAGAGGCACACGTTCTGCTAAAAGAATAATGAGCAACACACGTCCAAGCCGATTTCTGATTTACGGGCTAATTGATCCCCGTGATCGCTGTTTGCGTTATGTTGGTAAAACGCATAAACGGAGAGAAATTCGTTTGAGCGAACATATCGCGAAAACACGCGAAGGCCAATCCTCGCGCGTTTACAATTGGATCCGTGGATTACTGGAACTAGATCTTGAACCTGAAATATTCGTATTAGAGCGTGTGCCGGGAACGGACAGCTGGGAAGAAGCAGAACGACGACTCATTGCCTTTTGGCGATCACCAAAAGGAATTACATTCCCCTATACTCACCCACCGCAAACGCCTAAAAGCAAACCGACATTGATCAATTCAGCCAAACTGACTAACATTCACGAAGGTGGAATAATTGAGGGAGCAGAACAATGCACCTGGAACCTATTTCAGGAAGTTCAATAAAACTGCCTGAAAAGGTTCAGGTCAAACGTTCTGCGGGAAATTATGAATACGATTAAAACCATGCTTGCCTGCCTACTCGTCGTCCCTCTCCAGTCGTGTGCATCATCACCAGCACCCAACGCGCCGGTAACTGTGTGGTACGAACTTACATACACGACAAGACCAGACGGATCGAAGGTGCAGAAGGTTGAAACGATTCCCTGGGCGGACGGCTTGACGTTGATGCATGCGATTACATCTGCTGGAGGATACTCGACGCCTCCCGTGCGACACGTCTACCTCGTCCGTGACGGGAACAGCGTTAAGCTGGACATGCGGGCGATCGAAGATGAACGGGCTCCTGACCCTTCGGTGCAACCCGGAGACAAGATCGAACTGAGGGCGACGCAGAACACAAACCTGGAACCTATTTCAGGAAGTCAGTAAACTTCCTGAAAAGGTTCAGGTCAACGTTCGGTATAAAAATATGACTCGCAAAGAGAAACACATTCAGGACTGCCTCACGCTTGATCGTGTAGACTATTTTTTGAAATATTTTTGGCGATATGGCCTTGGATGGGGCGTAATGATGGCACTTGTTCAGATGATTGATTTCAGCCCTTTTAATATTTCGCCAGGCAACACTTCTTTTGATGAGTCTGCTACGTGGATTTTGTCTGGATTATTTCTATTTGGACCCCTTATGACTTGGCTTACGTATAATCAAACTCGAAAGAAACATAAAACACCGAACAAAGCGTTAGACCCAACTCCGGAAAGCTGACGCTTTCCTCCGCGGGTCACCGCTGACGTTCGGTTTGAGAGAGAATATGTCACTTTGGAAACGGCCAATCGGGAAAGAGTACGCTGACCTATCAGACGCATGGTCAGGTGATCCTCCGCAATCGAGATGGGCAAAATGGTTTGGCGGTGTTTTCTGGCCGTTGTTACCTCTATGGGGAGCAATCGTATACTGGATCACACAGCATGGATTTATCCCTGGCAGACGCGGATCTCGATTCGAGCTTGATGGTCTGCAAGCCGTAATTCTCGGGTTCTTGCTCTTGGCTATCGCCAGCTTTTTTCATTTTCATTACTTCTGGGGAAACTCACAGAAACTGTGGAGATATATGGATCTCGGCAAGATTGCCTCTGGCATTCTTGCGGTTGGCTGCATACTCTACCTGTATTGGTTTATGGGAGTTCAACTATTTGGGAATTGATAACCGAACACCAATTTCGACACGTACCTTGAAAAGCCGCGCACGGCTTTCCAAGGCCGGTCAAATCAACGTTCGCATGAGAGAATGAAGAAACCAGACACACGACTCACACTGCTAATCGTGCTTGCCCCTTTGCTGGCAATCGCGACACACCACGCGACCCTCGCCATTCTCAATGCCGTGGCTGCATTCGCGCTCAAGACGGACAGGCTCAGCCTCGTCCGTCTTGCAACCTACGTGTGCTCAGTCGGCTTCATCATGCTTCATGGTGCCATCATGGCGTCTCTCGCGAGTCCGCCACGCCTGTGGGTAGCCCTGCTACCCACAGCCCTTCTGTGCTTAGGCGAAACATACTTTTGGCATACCCTTGGCTGCCCAGAACATCACAATCACGAGATCTTCTCCGGGTTTCTGACGCTGCCGATATGCCTGCTCGTGGCAGCCGCAGGCTGGTGGCCCGTGGCGAGACTGAAACAGCGAAATGCGAACAAATCAGTGGACTCATATTTCAAATAGTCGAATACGACCATTTGAAAATGGTCACCACAACGTTAGCTTGAAACAAAGGAGTAAACCAGATGAAACGAATCACTAATCTCACGTTGGCCGCCATCTGTTTGCTGTCGATGTCGAGTGCTGCAAATGCAGAGATCATCAGTCTACAGACGGACACCGCCGACCAACTCATGCCACTCTTTGATCGACTTGCTTCGGCTCAGATTACCTCGGCTGTCGTGGCCGCCCTGATCATTGGCATATCAGCGATAGTGTGCTGTCTCATAATGAAGAAGAAGAGCTAACCAGACAAATTCAGCGTACGCGGAATACCGCGCCGCTGATTTGCGACG
>CAZRCN010000187.1:0-4690 GCA_964598575.1 uncultured Victivallales bacterium
CCCTTCTCGGCGGATAAGGACACGGTGGATCATCAGGTTGCCATTCTGGAACTGGAAAACCAGGCCCATGTTTCCTTCCATTACTGTATGCACAGTGCGCAACTGGAGCGCCGTTTTTATATGTGCGGTACGCGCGGTACGATTCGAGCAAATGTCCTGACCGGAACGATTGAATACACGCCGGTGGGTTGGGATCCGCAGACGGAGACGGTGCGTCCGATCGAGGGGGATGATCACGGCGGGGCCGAGGAGCCTATGGCCCAGGATATTGTGCACTGCATGCTGCGGGGTATTCCCATGCCAACTTCGCTGGCGGATGGCGTGGAGGCTTCCTTCACGTGCCTGGGGATTGAGGCAGCCCGCGAGACGGGAACGGTGGTTGATATGCAACCCTACTGGGCGGATATACAGGCAGCGGGGACGCAGGTATAAGAGCAAGGAGAATGGAAATGAAAGCGCAAGAATTGAAGTTGGATGGCAAATGGCAGGTGGAGCAGGTTGGCGCAAATCTGGCGTTTACAGGACGCGTGCCCGGTGATGTATTGACCGATCTTGTGCGTGCCAAAAAGGTGCCCGACCCCTATTACCGGGAGAACGAGAACGAGGTGCAGTGGGTAGGGGAAGCCGACTGGGTGTACCGGCGCACATTCAAGGCTTCCGCGAAGCTGCTGCGTCAGGATCGGGTGCTATTGACATGTGATGGGTTGGACACGTTTGCCACGGTTCGTATGAACGGAAAAAAGGTGGCAAGCACGGACAATATGTTTCGGCGCTACGCCTGGGATGTAAAGGACCTGCTGCAGGAAGGGGAAAATGCGCTAGACATTACGTTTCAATCGGTCAATCCATATACACGCAAACGGAGTGCGGAGCGGTTTATTAAATCGACGGTTGGAGGCGGTCATCCGAATGCCTATCCGTCCTGGGTCCGCAAGGAACAATGTAATTTCGGCTGGGACTGGGGCCCTGTTCTGGTTACGGCAGGCATCTGGCGCAGCATTCGCCTGGTCGGGGTTTCGGCCGCGCGATTCACGGACATTCGCATTGATCAAGAGCACCGGCCTGCGGGGGGGGGCAGCGGTACACGCGGTCGGTCCGGCAAGACGGGGGCTGTGCGCCTGCATGTCAGCGCAGATGTAGAGGTATATACCAAGGCTGCTCTGCGCGTGAAGGCGGAGGTCTCGTTTCAGGGTAAGGTTGTGGCAACCCAGGAGGCAGAGCAGCTGCAGTCTGATGTGCAACTGGAGCTGGAGGTGTCTGCGCCAGCGTTATGGTGGCCGCAGGGCATGGGGGCTCAACCCCTGTATGAGGTACGGCTTGTGCTGATGGATGCAGATGGCGCGGAGGTGGATGTGCAGCAACGGCGGATCGGCTTGCGCACCCTGCGGTTGGACCGGCATCCGGATGCGTGGGGCGAATCGTTCCAGTTTGTCGTAAATGGCATTCCTTTCTTTGCAAAGGGAGCCAACTGGATTCCGGTAGATGCGTTGCTAGGACGCCGGACGCCGGATGATTACCGGCGCCTACTTGAGGATTCGGTGGCTGCCAATATGAACATGCTCCGGGTATGGGGCGGGGGCATCTACGAGGATGAGGTGTTCTATGACCTTTGCGATGAGCTTGGAATCTGTGTCTGGCAGGATTTCATGTTTGCCTGTATGGCGTATCCTTCGTGGGATGGGGCTTTTATGGAGAATGTCGAGGCGGAGGCCAGTGACAATGTCCGCAAGCTGCGTCATCATCCCTGCCTCGCCCTGTGGTGCGGGAACAACGAATTGGAGCAGCAGGCAGTCGAAAAAATCTGGCAGCAGCCGGGAGCCATGAGCTGGGAGGACTACAGCGCGCTGTTTGATGATCTGCTGGCGCGCGTGGTGCGCGAGCACGGGCCCCAGACGGACTATTGGCCGTGCAGCCCGCACTCGCCGCAGGGGGATCGCTTGGATTTCAACAATGCGGCCAGTGGCGATGCCCATCTGTGGGGGGTTTGGCATGGAAAGAAACCGTTCGAGTGGTATCGCACGTGTGAGCACCGTTTCAATAGTGAATTCGGGTTCCAGTCCTTTCCGGAGCCCAGGACCGTTTGCGGATATACGAAGCCGGAAGATCGGAATGTGACGACAGCGGTCATGGAGCACCATCAGCGATCTGGCATCGGGAACACCACGATTATGCAGTACATGCTGGACTGGTTCCGGGTGCCGACATCGTTTGAGATGACGTTGTGGACATCGCAAATCCTGCAGGGCATGGCAATGAAGTATGCCTGTGAGCATTGGCGCCGGAGCATGCCGCGCGGTATGGGGACGCTGTACTGGCAACTGAATGACGTATGGCCGGTAGCGAGTTGGGCCTCGATTGATTATCATGGCCGTTGGAAGGCGCTGCATTACATGGCCAGGCACTTCTACGCGCCGATCCTCGTGAGCGGTCTGGAGGATGCTGCCAAAGGCACGATAGATATCCATATTACGAGCGATTTGTTGCGTGCTACATCGGGGACCCTGACCTGGGTCGTGACACGCGCCAGTGGAAAGAAAATCCGCACGGGCGAAAAGCGCGTACGAACGCCCGTGAACGGGAATCGTAAGGTTATGACGCTGAAGCTGGCCGATCTGCTGGCGGTGCATGGGCCACGCGATCTGCTGGTTTGGTTGTCGTTCGAGGCTGAGGGCCAGTCGCCATCGCGCAATCTGGTATATTTTGCCCGGCCGAAGCATTTGGAGTTGGTGAGCGATCCTGGGATTCGTGCCACAGTGGCTGGGGCCAGTGACGGAATGTATACGGTTACGCTGAAAACGAAGTATGCCGCCTTGTGGTGCTGGCTGGAGCTAGAGGGGGTAGATGCCCGCTATTCGGATAATTTTGTGCATATCCGGCCGGGTGCGCCGGTCACCGTGCAGGTGCAGCCGCAAAAATCGTTGCAACGGTCTGAGGTAGCAGGTAAACTGATGATACGTAGTGTAACGGATACGTATAAATGAGGAGGGGATGCAAGATGAAGCGAGCAAGTAGACTGCAAGACAAGATATTCCGTATAGTGGCCGTATGCTTTGGCGTGCTGCTGCTGGGTTTGGGCCCTGTCGTGGGGCAAGAGGAGGCTCCGCTGCCGGATCCGGATGGCGAACCGGCGGATATGAGCAAGCCGGTGCAGGTCTTTATCCTGCTGGGGCAGTCCAATATGCTGGGGTTTGGAAAGATATCCGGCGGGGACGGCTCGCTGGAGCATGCGGTCAAGGAGAAGGGTCTTTATCCGTATTTGGTGGATGACGAAGGGAACTGGACTGTTCGCAAGGATGTCCGCAATGTGCGCGTGATGAACTTCAAGGACCACAAGAACGAGTGGATGACGATTAGCGGCAGGCATATCGGTCCGGAAATCGGGATTGGGCATTATGTTGGTAACGTGCTGGATGCACCGGTCATGATCTTGAAGAGCTGTATCGGGAATCGGAGCCTCGGGTGGGATTTGCTGCCGCCGGGGTCGCCATCGTATGCCGGCCAGCCCGGCTATCGTGGAACCAAGGACAGCCTGGAGATGGCAGAGGAGAAGCCGGATGCGGGTTGGTATGCAGGCAAACAATACGATAATGACGTGGAGAGTGCCAAACAGGTGCTTGAAAATCTTGGAGAGTATTATCCGGGCGCAGAGGATTATGAGGTGGCTGGGTTTGCGTTCTGGCAGGGGGCCAAGGATGGCGGCAATGCCACGCATGCCGAATATTACGAGGAGAACCTTGTTCGCTTCATCAAGGCTTTGCGCGAGGATTTTGATGCACCGGATGCCAAGTTTGTTGTGGCAACGATGGGGCACGGCACAAAAGGCGGCGGCGGGAATGCGGGCACGATAACCGATGCGCAGCTGGCGGTTGACGGGGAAGCGGGCAATTATCCGGAATTCAAAGGGAATGTGGCGACGTTTTACTCGAATCCGGTCTCTATGGGGGGCAGCGCGAATGGGCATTACAGCAAGCATGCCGAGACCTACATGAATGTGGGCGAAGGCATGGGTAAGGCCATGGCAAAGCTGTTGGTCGAGGGGGGCAGCGGTAGCCGGCCATCGGCCTTTTCCTCCGGCGGGCGGACTTCCGGCAGTCGGAGTGCGCGCCGGGAGGCGCGGACGCTGTCGGCAGAAAAGGAAGCGATGTTGCACCGCAATCTGCTGGCTCTCTTGCGAGGCCTGCTGGATAAGGGGTTGCTGGCAGATGTACCGATGCCGTTGAGTATGACGTCTGCTCGCGTAAAGCTGGTTGATATTGATGCCAACGGGGGGATGTCGTTTGAAGCGGACAATGGCGCAAAAGCCAGGCTTACGACGGACGATCTGGCGCCCATTGACCTGGCAAACCTGGCAGTGCTTGCTACGAAGCTGCAACCCGATAACAAGAGTGCCCATGGGGTGGCGGGTGTCTATTTCGAATGGCTTGGCCGCACAGAGCTAGCCGATGATAGCTATGGAAAAGCCGGTTCGGAAATGAAAACCCGTATGAATCGCTTTTTCGAGTAGTGGGTGCGGCCTCTGCGCCACGGCTCGGCGTGATACCATTCCCGGAGATTTGCCCTTTGCTGCATGAGCGGTTACTTGAGGCGCCCGGCAAGTTTGTGCCGTAAGGGTGGATCGGTCATTTGTTGACTTGAAGTGAAATTTCTTGTGCTGTAGAAATGCACCCACGGTCCGGTTTCGGGTTTGCTG
>CAZRCN010000188.1:0-4597 GCA_964598575.1 uncultured Victivallales bacterium
ATACAGCTTCCCGAAGTAGACTTGTCGCAGATGAAAAGCTCTGCAGCACCACAAACACCGGATGAGGACGCAAGTAAGACAAAAGCATGTTGCTTTTGTGGGGAAGATATCCTTGTTGCAGCAAAGAAGTGTAAACACTGTGGTGAATTTCTTTTTCCCGACAAATTACAATCAGCCACTGGCCAAGAAAAGGAAATATGGATCGGACATCCATCAAAATTGTACTACATCAAACATTGGTTGCTTTCTACAATTTTTATTCTTGGTGGTGCCTATTTATCCTTCGTAAACGTTTATCTCTTTGCAGGACCTTATATACTGATATTTCTGCCTTTGGCGATTTGGATGCTTTTGTACGCCATTCTTGATCAGAAGACTCGGGTATTCACGCATACAACACGAAAAGTCATGGCCAAGGTTGGGATCATTTCGCGAAAGACGCGGGAGGTCGCTGTTCGTGACATAAGAAGCATAAACATGAATCAAGGTATTCTTGAAAGAATCTTCGGACTAGGAACTGTTCAAATTGGTTCGGCGGGAACAGGGGGAATTGAGGTAGAATTCAAAGGCATTAAAAACCCTATTCTAGTACGTGATCGCATCAGAAGAACAAAAGACGAATTTGACAAATAAATGAATACTCTAAGTCGGAGAGATGTATGGGAATTGCAATCATCACATGCTTATTAAGTGCCATTATTTCATGGGGGATTGCCAAATTCTATTATAGACGCTCATCTGTTGATCAAAATCGCCTGTGGGGCAAATTCACTAATGAGCTTCGGCAAATATTATTAGACGACCCTCGTACTAGTTTGTCGGTTATCGAACTAAATGAACTGCTCGAAAACAAGACGATTGAAAGAGCGCCTACAGGATCTCCATTACCTTACAAGGCTTGCCCCAAGTGCGGATCAGAGGAATTGGAAAGGAAATCATCGGTAAACCAGCAGGATGACGAGATATACTATACCATCGGTTGCAAGCTATGCGGATGGGGAGAGTGGACACAATAATGCTTCGAACAAATCGGTGGACACCTATTTCAGGAAGTTGAATACAACTTCCTGAAAAGGGTCACCGCAACGTTGGTCCTGAGATAATGAAAACAACAAAACTCATTCTTGGCATCCTCTGCGGCATCATCATTGTCGGCACCTTAGGGTGGTTGATCACAACGCATATCCTTAATCAACGGCATTCCCAATGGCTTGAGCATTGCGTAGCGGAAATCAAATCCCTTTCTAGCGAAACCAATTGGATCGCGGGCGTAATCGAGTCAATGCACGCAACCCCAGAAGACGAGCTGGGGAGACACTTCATTTCCCCCGACTTAGTCGTAATGACCAATGGTGAGTGGATTATCTACCGAGCGGCAACACACAAGCAAGGCACGGCCTTCCCTGAACTTTTCGTCGGCCTCGCGTCCGACGAAAAGTGGTACTACACCACTTATCACTTTTGTCACCAGATGATGGTATTGGGGGCTGACGGCCAGCCCCCAAGTCTTGAGTATTTCGTGACAAACTACTATCTTGTGCCGTATACAGAACAACCGTACGAGAAACTGACGAAAACATGGCCACTAAAGGAATGATGGACCAACAACTGCCTGCTCACCTATTTCAGGCTCGCGCCTGAAAAGGGAGAGGCAAGCGTTGGTGCCGAGATGAATGAGAGAATTGGAAATCATCAACAGCCTTGACCACGGGGCAAAACAGGAATAGATATTCCGGTAACAAAACGATTTAACAAAAACCAAACGGTGCGCCGAAACCAAGGACGCACCAACAAGAACCTGCTCCTTATTTCAAATAGTCGAATACGACCATTGGAAAAAGGAGAGGTCAACGTTAGCTAAAAGAAATGAATAAACGGGCAAATATTCTTTTTGCGGCGCTTGTCGTCATATTCATCGCTGGCACAACCTATGAACGGATCCAGTCCAAAGCAGACAGGACTGATTTGCTCAATCGGTTGCAGTTTGTCGGGGCTGAAAGGATAGAAAGGATCGTTCTCTCTCCATATCAGACATCTTCCGAAAATTGGAAGATTGTTCTGTCCGAAAATGCGGATGTAAAAGCGATTGAAGAGGGCATCAGAAATGCCGATACACGATCCGTCATGGGGCATAGCTGGAGCATCGGAGAGTGGACGATCTCGCTTGTTACTCAATCAGGCAAAGAGTATACATTCTTGGCGGAAGTCTTTAATCACCAACAAACTGACCTGTTCCTCTCTGATTCATTTTATATCGAGAGAGAAACAGGACAGTGGTCACGGAGCGGTATGCGGCGTATCTGTTTGCCAGACACTGCTTTTTGGATATTGAGCAAGGCTCCTCAAGGGAAAGTAGAAAGTAGCTAACATCCGAGTGGATCATATTTCAGGAAGTCGATAAACTTCCTGAAAATGATCACTCACGCGTTGGCCATGAGGAAAGATGACACTATCTGAACAACTTGATGCGGCGATGCGTGAAGCGTACGCCATCACCGGGAAAGAAACCGGATACTGGGGCCGCTACTTCCTCCGCTCGGTGAAGAAGCACGGTGGCCTTGCGACCGCAAAGCGAATGCTCAGCAAGCACCTCAAGAACCCATCAGAGCAAAAGGGATTCCGGGCGCTCGTCGAGGCCGGTCGTCCCGACCTGTCACTTGAAAGCCTCGTGCTCCAGAAGCGCTTTCGCCGACTTTTCACCTCCGCTGAACTCGCGGAGGCCGAGAGACGACTTGAGTCCGTACCGGGATATGCAAAGAGAACCCCGGTAGATCCCAACACAATGCATGCAGAGGATCTCCCGGCAGATGAGGAATTCGCAGAGGGGGCAAAGAAACGCATCACCGTAAACGCATATGAACGTGATCCAAAGGCCAGAGCCGCCTGCTTGAAGCGACACGGCTACTCATGTCAGGTCTGTGGAATGAGATTTCTGGATGTATATGGCGATATCGGGAAAGGCTTCATTCATGTACATCACAAGAAGCCACTTGCAGGCAGGCGGAGTGACTACAAAGTCAAACCGACCATCGACCTTGCTCCCGTTTGCCCCAACTGTCACGCAATGCTGCATTCATCCGATCCACCACTTGGAATTGAAGAACTGAAACAGAGGATGGCCAACAAGAAAAATGCAGCGTACGGCTAAAGCCGCCGCTGATTTTCGGCGTTCGCTGAAAAAGAAACCTAAACAAAGAAAAGAAAGAATAGAATATGACCCCAGAATCCATTGGTCTCATTGTAAGACTCGTAGTGACGATTTACTTCATGTATTTCGTAGCGGATATCGCCAGATCACTTAGAACGATTGCGAAGAACAAGGAATGAGCGAACCAGTCAGAGCTGGGCAATCCCAGTTACGCCGCCCGAAAATCCGAGAACCCCAAGAAAAAAACGAACAAATCGGTGGACACATATTTCAAATAGTCGAATACGACCATTTGAAAATGGTCACCACCACGTTAGTTGAAAGAAGAAGGAAAGATGTCGCCCAAAAAGTTCATACCCATATGCATAGCTGCATCGCTTTTCATTTGTCTTATCGCTTATATGTATCACCAAAACACTAAGAGAAATGTGTATTTCTACACGATGGAAATGATTAATAGAGACCATCGTTTTGGTGACATTATCGAAATCCATGGGGGCGCACAGGGCCCATTCAAGCGTATCACTCCAATAGAAATTGCAGGTGAAGGGGATGGCACGTTAAGCTGGAAAGAAAATGGAACTCTCCGGAAGAAGAAATACGAAGCGATAGTTGGCTATAAAACTTATGCGACAACCTATGTGGCCGAAAACGGAGACGCCATACATGTTGTTACCAGAGCAAAGGACACGCAATTGACGGGCGCACCGAGTGCCCGAAACAAACACAACGAAACGGGACCAGCGATCACCAGAGTGGAACCTATTTCAGGAAGTCAATAAACTTCCTGAAAAGGTTCATTCACGCGTTATCAGGCGCAATGAACACATGGGAAAAACACATCATGAGAATTAGAGCAATCGTTTGTATGGTAGTATTTCCGCTGCTTACAGTCGCGGCAATGGGTCAACCTACTGAGATCAAGCCTGCTTATGTAGAATTGAAGCCCTTAAAACCAATTTTATCAGACGGCGATTACAATGAGGAGCAAGCAAGAAGAATACCTGGGACCCATAAGTGTGCTATAGTGCCCAATGGCTGGGAGGGAATCTACGAAAGCAGTGAGGATGAATGGTGCCGACGCTCGATAGAGAATATGTATCGACCCAATCTTGGAGAGACGCTTTATAGATTCTATTTGTACGAGATTCAAAACAAGAGGCATTCACTTATAACCAGAAGCAATATGGCCTCAGCGCTAATATTACACAGACACCCATCTGGTTGGGGGGTGCCTCAACTGCTGAAGAAGATGGCAGAAGACAAAACAGAAACAGAATTATGGAAAGCGCATTGTCTGCGATATCTAAGTATTCTCGAGACCTTGAGCGTGCCCCATGACCAAGTTCCAACCGTACAGAAATGAAGGCAAGCTAATCATTGGACCAAGACTGGGGGGTCTGGGGTCACGTCTCGCTAATCGCGAAATGACTTGACGGCGACTGTGGG
>CAZRCN010000189.1:0-4575 GCA_964598575.1 uncultured Victivallales bacterium
AATCTTTCGCGGTCCCGCATCGTCTTGACCGTGCCTTCATGCTCGTGCGGCTCGGCGGACACGCCCCGAAAAACATCTTTCCGCAACAGAAACTAGTTAGGCATTAAGCCAGTGTATCAAATCCCTGTTCAGTTTCTCTTGCAAGTTTTTTATATCATCTCGGTAGAAGTCAATCAGTTTTTCTTTGAGTTGCAAGGAGAGTTGAGGGTATTCGGGGGTGCGAGTTTGACAGAGCTGATTTTTGATTGCTCTAACCAATGGGATTTTCGACATTTTGTGAAGGCGCCTTGGAGTACTAGGGGAAACCGTTTCCAAATATTGGAGAATGCTGACTAGCCATCGGGGTGGAGGAGAATATTCGTCGGTGCTGTTGTGTACAGTTTGTTGCAGCATTGTCGGCACAAAAGAATGGTCGACACCAACGTGTTGGTATAGCTCTTTTAGAATACGAAGGGGAGAGTGTCTAATATCATCAGTCAGCACGGTGAGGACCCGCCCTTCCTGCATACACCGTTCCCACCGTTCAATATGCTGGGTATAGAGGCCGGTATATAGTATCCCTCGATTGATTGACGGCTGTGGAGTCGTGTCGCTAAATAATGTCGGATCTAGGTATGCTTCCGGGCGTTTGTTCCAGACGCCTGAACGATAGCGCATGCAATAGGCTGAATAAGCCCGATCCACTGGATTGCGGATGCATATTATAATTCTCGGATCTTCGATATCACTCGCAATGCGGGAAGCCGCAGCATCGTCTGTAAGGTATTCGTTACACTTTTCTCCATAGATGCTGCATTTTGGTAAATCAGCAAACTGTGTAAGATACCAATCATAACCATTGTTGTAGTTTTTCGCGAAGTAGTAAGACTCTTCCTTCAGCATTCCGATATCAGGATGCTGTTGCAGTGCAAGTTTCAACCAACTCGTGGCACATTTAGGGGCACCAACAATAAAGACATTAGGTCTCACCATGTGTAAACTCCAACTTAGTATTCAGAACAATCATATTTTGAGGGGGGCTTAAAGTTCCCGCCTTCCGCCAATGTGTCGACATACTCGATATTTGATCCTTCGTAGCACTTGACCCAAACGGTTAGTAGGGCAAGGCCGTGTTTGAAGTTCTGGCAATATCGCTTTCGGTTTCACGGGAAGTATTCGTTTCGCATCCTCAATGCAGGCACCGCAGTGGTAAAGCACTACGCCGTCGAGGTTGGAGATCGTCGGCCATCGACGCCGTTTTTTGTTTAGAAAGGCGCGGCAGTTATATTGAGTCGGGAGGAGTATCAATTGGTCATAGTATCTAGTGTGTACGACTTCGTTAAAAGCGATTTGATTGTCACCATAAATGGTTCGGGCGGCTTTCCGGCCACGTTCAACTATTTCGCTGCGCATATCGGTCGATGCTGGAATATCCCAGAAGGTGACGCCGTTGTTGATGTAGGAGCTCGTGTACTGTTGACCGAGAATGTACTGAGCCCCCTGGTGCTCAACTGTTGCGGCTAACGAAGCCCCGCGAAGTAATGATTGGATGGAGGGGAGTTTCTGAAGACAGAGCACGTCCAGGGCATCGACGAGCAGTACGAATTCATAGTCCAATTCTTCGATAAACTGAAACCGGCGATATCCCTGATCGCGATGAATATGTCCGAAACTTGGGTCTGGATCTTTTAGGTGATAGGTGATTTCCGGATAGCGTTTTCCCGGAAGCCTGTCTCCGATGATAAAAGCGTGGAGATCCATATTCTTGTTCTTGGCAAAGCTAAGAAAAGAGCGGTCCAGTTTATCGATACCATGATCAAATGCTACAGTTGCAATTGCTTCAGCCATTAGACTTCTCCAATAAAAAGAAATAGTGCCAAGGGTTGAGGGGGGGGGGAGATTTCACGGATGATGTGGAATCCACTTCCCGTTATGTTGTGACGGACTCTACGCTTTGAATAGCCGTGGCGTCCCATTTCCCAAAAGTGTTCACTGCTCTTACGCGGTCTGATAAAAAAACACGGAATTCTTGCCCGAAGTCCTACGAATCGATCCTGTAGACGAAAGATGCTTTCGAACCGAAGGCACGAATATGGTATTGATAGAACGGCATGTTTGCGGGTCACACGGTGCATCTCGCGCAGGGCTGTAGCAAAATCATCAAAAGGCAAGTGTTCGAGCACCTCACAGCATGTAACAATGTCATATGAATCATCTGAGCATGGTATGGCGCGTACGTCCCCTACAATATCAGGTTCAAGACGGTCATCGAAATCGAGAGTCGTAACTTGATGCCCGCGAAGGCGCAATAATGACGATACGGTTCCGTTGCCCTTGCCGATCTCTAAAACATTGTTTCCGCCCAATGTGGCGATACTCTCGATTTGCGTCAAGTAGGAACTGAAACGGGGCAGATCGTCATATCCATGCGTATAACCGGCAATATCACTTTTGGTTAGTGGGGCGATATGACTCATGGTCTCTTACTCGCTTTCCGTTTCAGTAAGGTTATTGCAAGCAAACCAATGAAGTAGAGTCCGATGCCGCTATGGGCGAATACAGAGTATTGCACGGAAGGAATGGCTGTAAATTTGCGCGTTAGATTATTCGCTTTATCCGAGAGGTAGGCGCCCTGCATAGGACCATTTGCTGAGAGAAGTGCGCCCTTATCTGTTTTCCAGCGGCCATTATGGCGGCTGGTATATAGAATCAGACCACGGGCATCCGGCTGAAGCTTTATGCTGGAGGCGTTCGGCTGGTAGTCGGATATTTGCAAGGATGTATCCCGTGCATCGGTCCGCGGATCCATTGCCTGATCGGTTGATATAACGACAGCCTGCTTGACGGGGTTAAAGTCTGGTGATTGTAGGATTTCAAGGGCCTTAGAAGGGTGGTCCACGAGTTGCCAGTCGGCGTAATGGGTTGCGCGCGGTAATGCTTTGGAGTATTCGAGCAAGAGCAACGGTGCCTGTTGATTATCTGCAATTTGGGTTTTGGCATCGCGCGTTACAGTAAAACCGGCGCGTATATCGATATCAGGATGCTGTAGCAGTTGCTCAAGTTGCTGGCGTTGCCCGATGATATAGCGAGTGGAGGTTAGTTGCCAGAGGCGTATGGGATTGTCCTGAAAAGCTTCATATAGGGCTTGAACATCTTCCGGCGGGGTTTGTCCGGCCTGCGGAAGCAGCATGTCGACACCTTTCATTGTAAAATTGCGCCAGAGGGGATCGTGCTTGCCGCGGGATGTGAGGTAATCGGCGACGCGGTAGGGTGGATTGTCCTGCAGCACGATGTCGGCGATAGGGTTGGGGGCATAGAAGGCTGAAACGTCCTGTACGTGGATATAGGGTTTGTGGGCGATAGCGAGATCGAGGGCGAGGACGATAAGAAGGGCTGAAACCTGAAAGCTGAAACCTGAAAATAGGAGTGGGTCTGCAGTCTGCGGTCTGTGGTCTGCGGTCTTCTTGAGCAGGAGCCAGAGGATGGTGGAGAGGGCGGCGAAGACGAGGGTGGCGTGGAAGAGGGAGCCGGCCAGGGCATTGCGAAGCTGGGGGGCGATGGGTTCGAGTCCGTGCGCGGCCCATAGGGACTGCAGTCCGAAGCCGGTGGATTGAGCGATTGTCGATGCGAGCAGCAGGACCACCGCCGTAATGGTGGTGCCACATGCAAACCGGACCGGTAGCCGTGAGGGTTGCTCCTGCTTCTTATGCTTGCGGTCTGTCTGGCTTTGCGCTCTGGCTTGCAAGTCCTTCAGGAGGGCGTCGAGGCCGAAAGCCATGAGGATGACGATGGTGATTTCGGTGAGATGGAACCATTTGACTGGCGCACGGATATTGCCGATCACAGGTAGGTGGTAGATGATGCGGTAAAGCGGGGTATAGCGTCCGAAGGCGAGCAGCAAGGTTAAAATTGTGGCAATCAGCCAGAACATGACTTCGATGCGACGCTTACGCGGCCAGCCCCCTACCCCCTTGCGAAACAGGAAAAAGATCGCATACAGGGCCAGTGCCAATTGTATGCCTCCGACATAGAGGTTATGCTGTCGGAAGTTTCGAAAACCCTGTTTCGTCTCAGGCCAGTTCATGGATTGCCCCAGGCGTCCCCAGTAGGGGACTTCCCGGGAAACGTTCTCGCGTCCGAATACGGAGGGGGCAATGAATTCCAGCACGCCTTCCGGGGGCAGGCTCCAGTTGGTAATAAACTCCCAGCGATTGCCGCCGCTGCGTTCGATTTGCGTTTGTCGGGATTCTATTGTGCTTTTCCCCGTTGTCGCGCCAAAGAATGTTTGGGAGAGGAATGGCCAGCCGACGATGAGGAAAGTGGCGGCGGCCAGAACGATGGCGAGCGCGAGGCGGGGGAGAGGGGGGAGGTGGGACGTGGGATGTGGGACGTGAGGGGTGGTGGGGGAGACTCGGCGTGTTCGGTGATTCGCCCACGCTCTTGCGAGCGAGGCTACAAGACTTTTGCCATGCGTTATCTGGATGGTTTCTGACTTCTTGTACATGGGCCAGTGGAGGATGAGTTGGAGTAGGCCATAAGCCGCGATGAGGATGAGCAGGAAGCCCATGAGGTCCTGTTGGTTGATGATGCCGTAGA
>CAZRCN010000190.1:0-4572 GCA_964598575.1 uncultured Victivallales bacterium
CCACCACGCTCAACAGGATCAGAACCTTGGTAACCGGAACCGCTTGTATCCAGGCATCTCGCCGAATCCGTTTGGCATGATGAATCCTCTTGGAAAAAGTCGCATCCTGTTGTCGGGCCTCCTTGCGGCTGCGATCTGCCTTGCGCCCCGCCTCTACAAAGACACCTTCATCCGGAGCTGCTAGAAATTCGTGCCACTTCGAAGTAGCCTCATCCAGCCGATCCTCATCCAGGACCCAGACCTCTGCCGCATTCTCTTCAGAGTCCAGCTTGCCCTCGATACCGATCGTGTAGAGATAATCCACGAATCGTTGGCCCTGCTCGACATTGCTAATGGTCCCAACCCTTCTCATCCCACTATATCCTTCCTGCCTGTCCGTGCGAACCAGGCATCCTTTACCTGCATTCCCATAGCAAACCAGAACCTCTGCCTTCCGTCAACTTCCCTCTCAAGATGAGGAATTTCCGCTGTAGCGGAAATTCAGGCATTAGGCATTAGTTTGCTAGGCGTTAGCTACTAATTGACATCCCTTCGCTCATTGAAAAGTCTCCAATCCTTAACAAACCACTGGGGTAAGCAACTTTATGAAACGTACGGGACCGTGTTGCTAACGCCTAGAGCCTAACGCCTAACCCCTCCCTTTTTGGGGTAAAGGCTTTTTTCGACGTCAAATATACGCTGATATTTTGATTTGTATTGATCCGTGGGACGGCTTTCCCATCCGTGGGTTCCTGGTCCTCTTCTGTTGCTTTCGAAAAGTGCCAAGTCATTTTCCGACGAGATCAGGATTTCTGAACTTACTTCTGGGACTACGGCAGAACCTGTAGGTCACGGTGCTGCCGCGTCGGAGGCAATACGTGCCAGGACGGGATTATCCGGAAAGGTGCGCAGGTAGCGTGCAGCCAGTTCGGCTGCGGCGGATGGATCGCCATACTGTTGCTCGAGGAGCACAGCGGTCTGACAGGCGGTCCAAAGATCTTGTTCCTTGAACACCGACCACCCCGGCTGTTCCGTGACCAACTGCCCCGCCGCAGCTGCCGGCCGTTGGGCAAGCCCCTGCTCCGCGGCCAGCCGCAATTCGTCTCGCAAGCCATCCCGCGTACCCGGGGCTGTTTGTTTTTGCTGCCTGACAGACCGCAGCAGCACCAAGCCACGCGTCAACCGTATCTGAAACGCGTCCGGGTTCTTCTCGAGGCCTTCTTCCAGAAAGGCCAATGCTGCCTCGCGGTCCTTTAGCGAGACCCACCAACCGCCGATTGCATAGCCCATCACATAGTTCGGATCATTCAACGTCATCATGCGGAACCACGGCAAAAGCTCCGTCCCATCGGTATGCAGATGGGCTTTGCCCGGATCGCGCCAGGGCTTCACCCGGCGATGCAAGATCCCCACAATGCCACGGTAGTCGGCTTCCTGCGCAGGAATCACGGTTTTTGTGCCCGCATGCGAAGGGTTTTCGACAGTACCCCCCTCCTCCGCCCCGACTTCGCTTTGGTGCGCTTCAACTTCCTGCCCCATTTCCTCTACCGAGAGCAGCTGGGCCTCGTGGTGCGGCACGTAGGCTACACCACTATGCAGGTAGCGTTCTGTTTTCAGAAACATGATATCGCTTATCGAGGTGCGTAGTTCGCCAAACATGGTTGCCAAAGCACTGCTATTGCGGATAGTTCGTTGCTCCATATCCCGTGAACGCCCCCCCGTGTAGTCACCCGGGTCTACATGCCATGCGAGCAGTGGCATCACAATTGCACCCAGTAACACGAGCCCCAGCGCGGCAGCCTTGGTTTTGACTACCGATTGCATCATAACCGCCTCCTTTCAAAACAGAGCATACCGAGCCCGATCCAGAAGGCCGTACAAACCACACCATACCCCATTGCTGCGCCAAAGCCCACCCAGGTAAGCGGTCCGATACCATCGGTATAGCGGGTTGTGAGATCGAGCAACGTAAAGTCCGGCAGGTACCCTCCGATCCAGCGCAGCCAGCTATGTTCTGCGCCCACCAACCGTCGAATCGTGGCCCCGCCAAAATAGCAGGCCCCGGCGACGAGCAGCGCAGGCGCCCGCGGCAGCAACAGGGAGAGGCCCAGACCCAACGCCCCGACAAACAACAAGGACAGCCATTGCAACACGACCAGTTGCCCCAGGGTTGCCGGCAGGTATGTCTCCAGCTTGGGCACGCTGCCCCAGGCAACCAATACCAGCAAGCTGTACAGACCGATCCCGCACAAGCTGGCTGGCAGCCATTTTCCCAGCACCAGATCCACGCGACGGACAGGACGAGCCAGCAGCGGATATAAGGTCCGGTGTTCGATTTCATCCGGGAACTGCCTGGCGGCAAGCAGCAACGTCACGATATGTGCCAGAGCAGACGCTAGCGTAAGCCCCATATTCAGCATGAACGTGCCGGTGGCAGGCGCATCGATGCCAACGATGCGAGCCATAAGCATCCCCAAGACAAACACCACCATCAGCAGCAAACACAGGTACAGGTCCTGACGTCGGACCAACTCAATCCAAACGGCACGACCCAGCAAGACATATACCCTGCTTTTGGCGACAGGCATCGGTTTCATAAAGCCCTCCTGCGAAACAGAACCACGGTCAGCGCCAAAAACACCACCACGTATGTTCCCGCATATAGCGTCAATACCCCTAGGATTTTCCAGGAAAGAGGTGCCCAGACTTCTGCATGCACCGCCTTTTCGGATAGATCAAACAAGGTAATCTGGGGAATAGCATAGTTGAGCACAACCAACACCCCCCGCCCCAATGCCCCCATATACTCGTACAGATGAATCAGCACCGAAGCCGAAACGGACGACAAAAAATACAACAAGCAGCAAATGGTGATAACCGCATCCACATGCAGTAGCAAAGACAGGAGAAATGCCAACGAACCGACCACACAAACCATCAGCAACTGCAGATAGATATGCTGCAAAAACAGGCCCCACGGAACAGGAGCGCCCATACGTAGTGAGCCAGCCACAAAGAGCAGCATAAACAAGGCAAAGCAGAACGCACCGCCCAGCAGCACGCCAAGGAGCTTGCCCCCCAGAAACTCGATCCGGCTTAATGGACGCGCCAACAGCGGGTAGATGGTGCGGTTTTCCAGCTCACGCGGCAATTGCCGCGCTGCCAATACAATCACAGCCAATGCCGTGGTCCAGCTCATCACTTTCAAGGCAGCTTCCCGGTAAAACTTTGTCAAGCCCTGCAGCCCGAAAAAATCCATCGTCATGATCAAGCCGATCAAGCCACAAGCCACAAGCACCAGGACATACAGCTCACGGCGTCGAATGGATTCAATCCAGACGCTCCTTGCGATCATGCTAACCGCCCGCAAACTCATGCCGCCCTCTCTGCCGCCCCAATGACCCGGATAAACAAATCCTCCAGACTGCCTGGCCCGCTTTCCTCTCGCAGGTCGGATACCGACGCATCGCGAAGAATCCTTCCCTTATGAATCATCAGGACACGGTCACACAGCGACTCCACTTCCACCAGTTCATGCGAACTGAAGAAAATCGTACGACCGGCCTTCTTTAGCGCCAGCAACAAGTCCCGCAGGGTATGCCGGCCCACCGGGTCCAGACCCGATGTCAATTCATCGAAGATAAAAAGATCTGGTTTGGCAATAATGGACTGTGCAATCCCCAACCGCTGCTGCATCCCCTTGGAAAAGGTTTTCAGGAGGGCTTCCTCCTTTCCGGCTAGCCCCACCGCCACAAGAACCTCGGGAATGCGTACCCGCAAATCCGCCCGCGAGAGCCCGCTCAGGCCGCCGTACAGTTCCAGCAACTCGCGTGCTTTCATAAACGGGTAATAGAGGGCGACTTCCGGCAAATAGCCTATGCGCAAGCGGCCTTGCGGATCGCCCGCCGGTCGCCCGAACACAGCTGCTTGGCCGCTGTCGGCAAACATAAACCCCATCAGCGTCTTGATCGTTGTCGATTTACCGGCCCCATTGGCACCAATAAACCCCACACACTCCCCGGCCTGCACCGAGAACGAGATGCCGTTTACCGCATGGACGCGCTGCTTGCGTCTGCCATACGAAACATGTAGATTTTCAACCTGAAGTACGGTTTCCATTCCGTTACGTCCCCCTCCCTTGGGTTACCATCCATCGTCTCCCTCCGTACAGATGCACTATGGAAGAAAACCTTTGATCGGGGCAATACAAAACCGCCAGGCGGTACCCTTATTTCAAACCAGTACATATTGTGGTTTTCCCACGACAATACCACAACGCAAACACACAGCAATTCGCATTATGGACGTCAACCCGCTGAGATTCCGGCTGAAGCCGGGACTACAAACGCGTTTTCGCCAGTTTTTGCGATGTTTGTAGTTCCGCCTTTAGGCGGCAGCGTCCATAATGAGAATTGCTGGCAAACACAGGTGGAGCGTGACCTCCGGGCACGCTGCGGGCCCTGAAGGGCGCATGCAAAGACCATGGCGAGCCCTATGGACATTCCATGGACAACACATGCGCACCACACGGACATAACGCGCCCGGAGGTCGCGTTCCACCTCTCAACGTTTCACCCCGTATGATCCGAGCAG
>CAZRCN010000191.1:0-4557 GCA_964598575.1 uncultured Victivallales bacterium
TTATACATGCGGGCAGTTTCAAAAATTGGCTGTAGATTGTATCTTTCAGCCAGTTCAATAGCCGCTGGATTCGCTTCCGGAGTATCCAAAATTATAGGATCTTCTTCTGCAATTTGGCATTTAAAATATAAAAATAAATGTTCGGCAAACTCCGTATTGTCGGCAAATAATGGACCAATCTTGTAGCCTGATCGACATTTGCGCATCAACCCGTAACCTGCCAGTTTGCCGTTATATAAAATGCCAATTGCACTGCTTAAAGGTTGCTCTAGCCAACATTTTAAAAAGCGAGTACGTTCAGTGGCAAAAAAACATCTATCATATCTGCAGATTTCTCTAAAATTAAAATTTGTCAGCGAGACCAAGTTTGAGTAATCTGTCAAATTCCCTCCGCCATAACCCTGATAACGAATATTTCTGTGAGCCAAACTAAATCCCGACTTTTTGTAGTTGCATTGCTGGTCAACTACACCGTCCAGACCGACTACAAGTCCTTTAAGGGAATCTACGGCTTTATTCCATATTTTGAGGCCATAACCTTGGCCTCTAAAGTCTGGCTTTACAATATAAAAGCCCACAAAGCCGAAATGAATGTCATACTTAACAGCCGAGATTGAAGCCACCGGTTCTCCATCAAGTAAACCGACAAGAAAGCCTTTCACATCTGCGGAATAGAAACAATCTGCATCATATAGTCCGGGATTCCAGCCTTCAGCAGCAGCCCAGTCAATGGCTATATCCAGTTCTTTTCGATTCATATTGCGTATTATAAAATTATTATCACCTGACATATGATTGTCCTTAAGTTGTATTCTTAAAAAAAAGACCTGTAGCATAGCCTATCAGCCTGCTGGGGCCCTGGGGAGCATTACGCGTTTTTTGCAAACCCTCCAGCTGTGGGTTGTGTTCATAGTCAAGATGTTCTATGCTTTCCCTCAAAATAAGGAGGGAAGGTATGAGTACCGAGCTAATCATCAGGGGCAAGCGCATTACCCCAGAGGTTCTTTGCCAAATTAAGGAGGTCACCAAGCAGTCTTGGGACAAAGGGCGTACCGCCATTTCCAAAGAGCTTTGCCAACTATGGGACTGGCGGCAGGAAAACGGAGTCCTGAAAGATCAAGTCTGCCGTCTTATGCTTCGGCGGTTGGAAGACAAGCAGCTGATCACTTTGCCGCCTCCGCAGAGAGGGTTGTCCAATCCCCCACAGCGGCGCTACTACATTCCGCCGGATCCGCCGCCGCAATTTCCCAAGGCACCCCTGGAAGGCGGCTTGAAAAATTTTCCAGGTCTTAGCCTGCACATGGTTAGGCGGACCAAGGACGAGGCCCTGTGGAACTATTTGGTCTATCGATACCACTACAAGAGCTACCGGATCATCGTCGGGGCGCACCTGAAGTACATCGCCTATTTGGAGGATACGCCCATTGCCTGTCTGGCCTGGAGCGCCAGTGTTTTCCGTATCGAAAGCAGAGATCTTTTTATAGGCTGGGACCGGGAGGCCAGATCCGGCAACATTCGCCACATAGCCAACAACAATCGGTTCCTCATTTTGCCCTGGGTGCGGATCAAAAACCTGGCCTCGCACCTTTTAGCTTCATCCGCCCGGGTTGTTGCCCGGGACTGGGCTGATTTTTATGGCTATCCCCTCTATTTGCTGGAGACTTTTGTTGACAGAAGCCGGTTTGCCGGCACTTGCTACCAGGCGGCAAACTGGCAATATGTCGGAAGAACCAAGGGCCACGCCAAGAAGAAGGCCCGCTTTTACTATCACGGCCAAAAAAAGGATGTCTATGTCTACCCTTTGGTTCGCGGCTTTCAAACTCGGCTGTGCAAAGATCCAAACCCGGGAGGTGGCCTATGAACACCGCCAGGGTTTTGGACTTCCAAACGGCACAGCAAGAAAGCGAACTAAAGCGGTTTCAGGAACTGATCCGCAAAGCTGCGGACAAATTTGCCAAGAGCCTGGCTGAAATGCTTTTTTCAGACAAGTCCATGAGCCTTCAGGATATCTCCAACTACATCCAGGAGAACAAGCAGGCCTTTCTCGGTGAGGTCCTGCAAAGGGTGGTGCAGACCAGGTATGCTGACTACCTGGAGCAGAAAAAGGCTGCATGTCCCATTTGTGAGCGCACAGTGAGCAAGCAGGGGGACTTCTCCCGCCAGGTGGACACTTTGCAGGGGACTTCAGAGATCACCCGCCCCTACTTCTACTGCCGGGACTGCAAGCATGGATTCTTCCCACTGGACGAGGCCATAGGGCTTTCCGAGCGACGTAAGCAGTATGATCTGCAAAGCCTTGCTGCAGAGTTCCTGGCAGAGATGCCCTTTGAGCGGGCCAGCGAGGTCTTCGAGAAATCCACGGGTGTTTCATTTACCGACAGCCGCATGCACAGTCTATTTGCATCCTTTGCCGGCCAAGCAGATTTGGAGGATGTCGTTCCCTCAGAAGAAGAAATAGAGAATCGTATCAACCAGGTCAAAGGCCAGGAGAAACAACGGCCCATTTTGGTTGTGGCTGCTGATGGAGCTCACGTGAAGCTCCGGCCTCCAGGAGGCCGTAGTCATAAGCGTGGTGCAGGGGAATACAAAGAGGCCAAGGGATTCCGTATGTATTTGCTTAATGAGGGCGAAATCCTTCAAGTGGCCAGTTGGCACCAAAAGGAAACAGCAGCCGAACTGGGCGCAGATTTGAAAACAGTAGCCGAGCGCATCCCCAGGGATAAAGTCCGGGTCTGCTTGATTGCAGACGGAGATCCTAATCTTTGGAAGGCAATGAAGGAGGCATTTCCCAACGCCAGAGAAGTGCTGGATTATTATCATGCCAGCCAATACATACACGATGTAGCAGAAAGCTACTATGCTAATGATTCCAACAAAGCCATGCACTGGGTGGAATCCACCATGGCCCGACTATCCTTGAAAGGTGGTGCCAGCCATGTAATCGGCGGATTAAAACGCATGAAGCCTCAAAGCGAAGAAGTCAAAGAAAAAATCCGGAAGACAATCAACTACTTGTCTAACAACAAGGAGCGATTAAATTATTGGGGAGCACGTGTCGGTGGATATCCCATCGGCAGTGGAGGTATAGAGTCAGCGAATAGATTTATTTGTCATACCCGGCTCAAGCGCTCAGGTGCTTGGTGGCTAGTGCCCAACTGCAACAACATGCTCAAGCTTCGCTGTGCGATCGTGAACGGCACCTTCGATGACGTCTTTGCAAAATATGTGACCAGGGAGCAGGCAAAAAGGTTTGCAAAAAACGCGTAATGCTCCCCTCAGATGGTTAGCCTGTGTCCCCTGAAGCACACCAAAACTGACAATCAACTCCAGGGAGTCTCCATGCAAGGATTCCGGCATTTGGATAACGTGGCCACACTTGAGTATGATCCCCAGCTGTGTGTGGGCTGCGGCGGCTGTCTTACAGTCTGTCCGCATCAGGTGTTCGGCCTGCAGGAGAAAAAGGCCATTTGCCTGGATCAAGGGGCCTGCATGGAGTGCGGGGCCTGTGCAGTGAACTGCCCAGCCGGGGCCATCAGCGTACGGCCCGGAGTGGGCTGTGCCCAGGCCATCCTCCACGCCTGGCTCTCCAAAGTCCCTGTCCTGCGCCGGGTATTCGCTCCGGATGCATGTTGCGAATAAAGGAAGCACTCCATGTCTGAGGCAGCAATACCCGCGGCCAGCCAGAGTTGGTCTGCAGCTAGGATCCGGCTATGCTTTTATGCATTTGTGGCCTTGTACTATGTCCTGCAGATAATTGTCCGGACCTTTGTCAGCAACAGTCTGGAGCTGGACGAGGCAGAGCAGGTCTTTCTTTCCCAGTGGCTACTTCTGGGCTACGGCCCTGAGCCGCCCTTATACACCTGGCTGCAGATAGGGCTGAACAAACTCTTGGGGCCTGGGGTGTTCTCCCTGTCTCTGCTCAAGAACCTGCTTTTGTTTTTGACCCTGGCCTTTGTGTTTGAATCCGGGCGTATCCTGCTCAAGAACTCTTTGACTGCAGCCCTGGCCGCAGCCTCTCTCTTGTTCCTGCCCCAGATAGTCTGGGAATCCCAGCGGGACCTGACCCATTCGGTACTGGTGACCACCATGGCTGCAGCCGCGGTGCTGGTCAGCATTCAGCTGGCCAGGCGCCCTAGTCTGCTGCGTTTCATGGCTGTGGGCCTGGTCTTCGGGCTGGGGTTAATAGCCAAGTACAACTTCGCTATCTTGGCAGTGATCCTGCTCTTGCTGCTGGCCTGCAGGAAGGATACCAGGCAGGTGTTCCGGGATCGGCGCATGCTCCTGGTCCCAGTCTTGATCCTGCTTGTGGCAGGCCCACATTATATCTGGTATCTGCTGCACCTGGATGTTTCCACCGGTTCAGTGCACAAGTTTGGCCTGGGCCAATCCGGCTGGCCCTGGGAAGGCCTTATAAGTCTGGCAGAAGCAGCAATTTCCTTTTTGACCCCTTTATGGGTGATCTTCCTGGCAGTCTTTTGGCCCGGCCGGAAAATAAAGCTTCCCTGGCGGGCTGCCAGGGAGCATATTGCACCGCGGATTTTGCACAGCTATTTCCTT
>CAZRCN010000192.1:0-4544 GCA_964598575.1 uncultured Victivallales bacterium
CAAGATCCTATGCCTGTACCAAGCGCGTAAGGCTACATATTGGTCTTGCTCACAGCGTTGGGGCCGTTGGGGGGTCATCACGTCTCGACATTCTACATTTCATCCAATTCCGGGCGTTGCAATGAAGCGTCGCGACCCACACAAACCGCTTGCTGCTTCAAATCACAGGGCTTATCAGGCCTTGCACTTTCGATATATAGAACGCGCCTTCAGCCTAATTGTAGAATGTCGAGACGTGACCCCAATGCGTATTCCAGTGCTGCGAGTGCAGGGAAGACCAGAATGAGGATTGCGTGTTTTCGTTTCATCTCATATTGCCGAACGCGTGCCTCTCCCTTTTCAAAACCAGAGCGCAGCGGCGGTTTTGAAATAGGTGAGGAGGCGATTGTTATGCAAACACCTGGACCCGGTTGTACAGGAACTCAGGGGCTATGTCAGCACCATTTGGCCAGCACAGCGTATGGAATTCGGGGTGAATTGAAAATTGTTTGAATACATCTGGTGATCTAAGAGGTTCAAAAACTTCGCCATGAAGTTCATCAGACAAATCAACATCACCTTCCGCTCCATCCGCGAAGCGGATGCGGATGGTAAAGTCATGTTCATAGGTTGCTTCTACAACTTTCGGTATCATAAAGTCTACTCCAGTGGGGCAATTTTGTTTGCAGGTTGTCCAGATTGAATCAAATTCCAATCTTCTAATAGCTCATCTTGATGAAGGTCAAGCCATTCCAGAACAAGTCGCAACGCCCGTTTGGGAAAGTCCCCATGTACGACCCCGCTTTGTATCTCAACCGTGATTTGGTATTCCCCGTATACCGCATGAAAATGCGGTGGTGCATGTTCTCGAGGAAACATACCAATTACAATCCCTAAAAATCTTGCAAGTTCTGGCATGCTGTTATCCTACTCAAACCAAGCATCTTTATCAATTGCATAACGTCGCAAATCAGGATTTGGCGCGGCTACGCGACAATATCATGCATTTTCTTGTTGGCTGAGTTCCTCTGGTTCTTCCGGGAGTCGGTTCAGATTCTTGACGAAGCGCTGCAGGTTGAATGTGTTCTGATTGTGAAGGCAATCCCACACTTCAACACACACCGCTTGTGCAATGTAGATTCTGGCGTCTTCATCTGAGATGCCCTGGGCGATCAGGCGGTCATACGTTTGCTTCGTCTCGGGAGGATCGTTCTCGTCTAGCTGGTTCTGGACAACTTGCAGAAAGTGTGCCTTCAGCCGGGGGTTGAAGTCCTGTCCCTCGGGTCGCGTGTCAATCATCCGGTTCTCCTTTCTTCAGCCAACATTTAGCGTTTTATCGTGAGTGCTACGAGCGTATCACGTTGGGGCGTCGGGGGTCACGTCTCGACATTCTACATTTCATCCAATTCCGGGCGTTGCAATGAAGCGTCGCGACCCACACGAACCGCTTGCTGCTTCAAACCACAGGCCTTATCAGGCCTTGCTCTTTCGACATCTAGAACGCGCCTTCAGCCCAATTGTAGAATGTCGACGTGACCCCAATGCGTATTTGTTAGCCATTTAGTTTGGTAGACATAATAGTAACTGACGAACCGCGATAGGTTTCTTTTGCCCACCTATCCCAGCCAAGTCGTTGATAAAATTGTTCTTCACTTGGAGTAAAGAGGTAAAGCTCGTATATGCCATTTTCTTTGGCGAAACCCATAACGTATTTCACGAGCAATGATCCTATGCCTTTTCTTCGATGGAGTGGGCTAACAAATACACTTGCCAGCCAAGGAGAGAGCTCCTTGTGGCTGTCCATGTCTGAAGCAATCAATGCCGCAGAACCGATAAGCTTACCGTATTCCTTGGCGATGAAGGTACTGGGGATGAGGTCGTCATTCAGGTACCCAGACATCATTTTCACCCGGTCAGATAGTGAGCTGTCGGGATGTAAGTAACCCCACTCATTATGGTGCCATTCTGCCAGCGTCTTAAGTTGATTCGGCTCTTGCTTCAAGTTTAGTATTTGCATAGGTCTGTATGGCTAACGTCGGCAGTGAGCGGCGGCTGTAGCCGTACGCCCCACTGGCCTTGTTCACTTTCAATATTGGTCATGCTCGTCCGGCTCCCTGTCAGGAACCTGCGCCAAGGCTGCCTCAAACTTCGCTCTGCTTGCTCGCTTGGCACGCTGGGCAAGGTAGTCTGCTGTCTCCATGGCGGATATTTTCTCCGCTACCGCCGTTGCTACAAACTGGTTGATAGACACATTATCACGCTTTGAGAGCAACCGCGCACGGTCATGGATTGAATTTGGCATTCGCAGGCTAATAGCACTCATCTTTCTTCTCCTATCTTATGCATTGGCATCACGTCTCGACATTCTACATTTCGTCCAATTCCGGGCGTTGCAATGAAGCGTCGCGACCCACACGAACCGCTTGCGGCTTCAAACCACGGGCCTTATCAGGCCTTGCTCTTTCGACATCTCAGAACGCGCCTTCAGCCCAATTGTAGAATGTCGAGACCCAAATGCGCATTTGGGGATGCATAAATATGACCTTCTTACAAACACGGTGGCAGGCTATTTCCTTTTATGTGATCCGTCAATAGGTTTGGGCATTTGGGATGGTTGTCGTGTTCCCTTTTCGGCCTGATTGACGAAGAGTCCCCCTGCCCTGTTGATATTTGCCCTCTTGAAGGCGGGCTGTATGGCAGTTGTGTTTAATTATGTGCCCCACCCGGCCCAGGTAAGATCTACGGGGCGTCGGTTCGAGAAGACGTTGTGTCTGGCGGCCGGCGTTCCTAGATTCTGCTTGCCCTTCCTGCTACCTTCTCTCTGTTCCATGCCGTCTCCTTACTTTTGTGTTCCTTGGTAAGACCACAAAAGGGTAGCGAACCATGGCATGGAACGCTCTCTCTTTTATCGACGGAATTTTAAGTTACACTTCTCAGGTAAAATGGGAAGCACAATGACGCATAGACAACACTCAGATGTTGTGTAAATATGTCCGAGTTAGGCGAGAGCAGCATTTTAACAGCATTCACGACGGGAGGGGCATTGTGGAAGTTAGACCAAAACTGAAATCTATTATTGGTTTGAAAAAATCTACATTCGATGAGTTTGTCAAAAGTAAAGATGTGACACTTCGTGAAGCACGCCTAATTCCCATTTATAAACTAGGCAACGAAATGGCTCTGACGTCTGTCCTCCTTGTTGCTCTTCGCCTGATCAATGAGTTCAGAAAGATGGTTCTGTCCGAAGTTAAGATGACGGCAGCTGGCCAGCTTTTTGTCTATACAGAAGCCGAATTTGCAGACTTCCCAAAAGCAAGAGCTGATGGACTTATTCTGATAGTGAGGGGTGGAGTAATAAAAGACGCTGCCATTTGCGAAATGAAAAATGGCGTTAGTGAGCTGGAAGCAGACCAGATTGAACGATATCAGGAAATTGCAAAAGCGTATGGGATCCCTCGTATAATTACTGTATCCAATCAATTTGTTTCCGAAGCCACTCAATGCCCAGTTGTTATTAACAGGACTAAACATGTAGACCTATATCACCTTTCTTGGTCATACATCCTGACTCTTGCACACGTATTGCTTGTTGAAAATGATACCAATATCGAGGATCAAGATCAGGTCGAAATCATGAGAGAAGTCATGAAGTACCTCGAACTAGATAAGTCTGGTGTTTTCGGTTTCAACCAAATGAAAAAGGGATGGAGTGAGCTTGTCACTCGAATCAATACTGGGGCATCTCTTAATCCTAATGACAAGGACCTATCTGAAGCTGTAACCAGCTGGCAACAGGAAGAACGCGACATTGCATTGATACTAAGCAGAAGCCTAGGGGTGCTAGTAAACTGCGGCAGAAAGAAATACAAGTCGAACTTAGCCGCAAGACTGGAAGAGGACAAGCAAGAGTTGATCGACAAACATCAGTTGTCTTCCACGCTGCGGATCAATGGCGCGGTATCTGATATTGCGATTCATGTTTTCTTCAACAGACGAACCGTTGAAATGCATGTTTCTCTACAAGCCCCGCAAGACAAAACCCTTCGTGGTCAATTAGGCTGGATGCGGCGCCAGCTCTTAACTTGCCAAAAGAAGAGCAGCAAAGATACAAGTGATGTATTCGCCAAACTCCAATCAGAGCTTCATCTTGAGTTAAACATCAAACACTCTAGGCAACCCGAAAGGATTTCTTTGGACTGCTTTGATTATCTTTATGATCGAATCAAGCATCGAGAGATCAAGGAATTCTCCGTCATTCAGGTCAAGGATTTTGGCAAACGTTTTGCATCTCGAACTAAGTTCGTTCAAGAAATTGAACAAATGGCATTAGACTTCTATCGTGCTATTGTCCAGTATTTAACGAAATGGGAACCCAAAGCCCCGCAGATGAATAAGAAGCGGAATAAAGATGTAGACAATGATGACTTAGACTCTATAGATCAGAAGAATACAACACCCCGCCCAGCTGAAGCTACGGCACCGTGCCCGAGCTGCGGTGAGGCCTTGGTTTTAACTACCCTGCATCTTGGCTCAAACACATGCCCTCACTGCAAAAAAGAGTTTAT
>CAZRCN010000193.1:0-4405 GCA_964598575.1 uncultured Victivallales bacterium
GCTACGGGAGACGGGGGACGACGGGGACAGGGCTTTGGTCGTTTTTGACTGGAGGGCGAGGTGCAGTGCCACGGCGTAGCCAGAGGCGAAGTCTGGTCCCCGCGAGCCGGTGTCCGTAGCGGGCGCAATTATTGCCCATTGTGTGTCCGATGGGCTCCCTATGGGCTGGCGATGCGCGATTTACGGACGAGCCAAGCTGGGGCTTGGCGTTCCCAGGGGAGAATGGTCGCAACATAACTCACTTCAGACGGGGGGTGCGAAAGGACTGGCACCCTTGCCTGTCCGGTGCGCGTTTGGAGGCATAGGAGCGAAAAGGCTGCTCTGATGTCAATTTTTCGCGGGCACTTGTCGCTTCTTTCGCGCTGAACAGGCAAGGGTGCCTGGTCTACGTTACTTTTTGCGGCATTCTCCGGCTGGCAAGCAGCCTAAATGGCTGCATGGTGGCCTCGTCGGTGCGGATGGTCATGCAATTCTCTGGCGTGATGTGTGGGTTGCTGCGTAGGCACGATTCGCAATACTCGGCATATTCCAGCAGGCTCATCTTCGGCAGCTTTGGCTCCGTATGTGGAGGAATCACAGGAAACTTAAGCATGGCGCAACTCCTCGATTCTTACGCGTAATTGCTCATAAATGCTATCCGTGCCGTATTTTTCGCAAAGCGGCTGTAATTCAGCCTCGACATCAACAGCATTCTCAATGACCAAATTAACGATATCGCCAAAATCCTTATCCCTTCGTTTAGGACTTCCGGTTGACAACGCAAAGAGCTTCATCGCGAGTAGATCATTCAATTGTGGAACCAACACCTTATCAGCCCTCGCATACTGCACACTAACCGCATTCGAAAGCAGTTTCTCCATGGTTTCTGATTCGACCTTCAAGAAATCTACTCGTAAGGGAGAATCCGGATAATTGAAGAACATGACCGTCTCATGCTCTGATATGTTAGTAAATCCAGCATCCCGCATGACGCGCTTAACAACATCGACCTTCGAGGAGGCAATCATAAAGTCCACATCCTGCGTAGCCCGCACAACCCCATAATGGTTAACCGCGTGCCCACCGATCATAAGGCAGGGAATACCAGCTTCCGGCATGCGCTGCGTGACCACGTTCAATACCGTATGAATGTCGGTTTTCATGATGGCAAAGCCTGCCATAAACAGTTTGTTTTGTCGAGCATCAGTCTCTGGGGAGGACAGGCAAGGATGCTTGTCCTACGTTACTTTCATTCAAGCGCCGTTCACCTTCCACCAGCAACGAGGGCTCATTAAGGAATCGCGATTTCCTGGTATGCGGAAGTGGCGATGCTTGCGATCATTTCTGTTACCTTTTCAACGCTCTGCCTTATACTCGGCCAGGATGTTGTGCCCAATACGGCAATTGCGATCGTTCGTGTTTGTAGATTTTGCTGGTAACGCAAGTTCTTGTCGGTCGTTACAAACAAGTCGTAACCATTAGATTCTGCCTGATGCAGCAAATCGCCATTCTGAAGTTGGGACCACCCCCGTTCGTCAGCCGTATCGACTGAATGCGGGTGCAAGAATCGTCGCAGCGGAACGGGAACGCCTTGGTCAAATAGAATTTTCATGCGACTTGTCGTATCTCAAGCCCCGATGCTGCATGTTCAAGTACGGCCTCTACTTGATGGCGTTTCACGCCGGGGAACCATTCGAGAAAGTCATCGATGGATGCCCCGTCTTCCAGGTTGTCGAAAAGAGCAATAACCGGCACGCGGGTGTGCTTGAATACCCAAGCCCCGCTGACAAGCCCTTCTGCTCGCTCTACTTCAGTACAATGTTGCCACATGTTTTCCATGAGTGACAATTTACCAACAGATGGTAGGCTCTGTAAATGTCTATTTTTTGTGAAGCACCTATTCAGACCGCGTTACCCAGCGGGGGAGAATGGGACAGGGCTTTGATCACCCGCTATGGCTGGAAGACGGCATGACTGGTTCTTTTGTCGGTTTAAATGGTGGCTTCCGACTTGAGCGTCTCGATTAATGAGTGAATCGAATGGAACTGCACTGATATACCATTCACGTTTCTCTTGTAAGGTCTGTCGACATCATGAGCGACAACGAAATTCATCCCGTCCGGATAAAGTCTTCTGAATGCGGCCAGCCCACTTGCGTGAAAACCGTCGGCACACCACTTGCACTCGACAGCCGTAGGCGACAGCCTGTCACGACCGCTGATAACAAAGTCGACCTCATGTCCACGCTTGTCTCGCCAATAATTTAGAGGTTTTCTGCCATATAATGCATGGAATTCATTCAACACAACATGTTCCCAAAGTACCCCAAAATCCTCGGGGCGGAGAACATTCCAGCCACGAAACGCACAAACAAACCCCGTATCAAAGGCATAGACCTTGGGCGCGGAAACAATCTCGTTGGCACGATGCGTATTGAAGGGTTTTACCACATGAGCAACATACGTCTCGCTAAGTACGCTCAAATAGTTTGCAATTGTTGTTCGGCTGACCTCGCAGGGCGTCGCATATCCAGTGGCCTCGAAGACGCCGCCACTGCGCAACAATATCAATTCCACGAATTTCTGAAACGAGGATTTACGCTCAAGACGAAACAACTCCTGGATATCTTTTGCCCAATACGCATCCATCCACTCCTGGAACTCGGATTCGGGAGGAACTTTTGCCACAAAAAACGGGGGCAAGCCTCCGTACAGCATGCGGTGGGGAATGCTTGGATTACCAAACGCGGCTAGATCGCGGATAATCATTGGCGTCAGCCAAATATCACACTTTCGGCCGGTTAGCGTATCACCAAACTTAGATGATGCCCCCAGACTCGAGGAACCGGTTGCAACAATTTGTATATCGGGATAATGATCGGCGGCAATTTTTAACAGTTCCGAAGGATTCAGTAGCCGATGAATCTCATCCAGAACCACACGTTTACCTCGCAAACCGTCGAGAAAATCCTGAGGATCCTCCATTTGCCTGCGAACACGCGGCAGTTCGCAGTCAAAATACTCAATATTTTCAAGGGTTTGGCAAAGTACGGTTTTACCGACTCGGCGAACACCTGCAAGCCACACCACATTACGAACTTGCAGTGCCTCCTCAATTCGGTCTATCCAGTATTTTCGAGTAACCATATGTCGCTACAGTTGCACATAGTGCCACTATATGCAAGTCTCGTTTCATTTAGACACAAAGAAATATTAGAAATATAGGGAGGATAGGCACCCTTGCCTGTCCGGTGCGAGTTTGGAGGCATAGGAGCGAAAAGGCTGCTCTGATGTCAATTTTTCGCGGGCACTTGTCGCTTCTTTCGCGCTGAACAGGCAAGGATGCCTGGTCTACGTTACTTTCATTCAATCGCCGTTTCTGCTTCCACCAGTAAGAAAAACCGCCTAGAAGTGAGAGGCGTCCATGATGAACCCATGCAGCCGACTTATTCAGCGGTTTCCTTGACGCAGCGGAGGGGCGGGAATGGGACTGATGAGCCCTGAAACAGGCTGGCGAGGTCAATTCGCAAGTCCGGGAAAGATGAGGTGGTCAGGGTTTCGTTGGTCGCGAAGGAGGCGGCGAATCGATAGGTCGCGCCGTCGAGTTGAAAGATCTCGATCAGGCCGGGGTCGGATGTCACCAGCCAGACCTCCGGCACGCCGTATCGGGCATAAAGCCCCATTTTGACATGGCGGTCGTGGACGCGCGTGGACGCGGACAAGATCTCGATCACGAGCGCTGGTGCCATCTCGATGTGGGTGGAGCGGATCTGCTCAGGGCGGCAAACGACCATCAGATCGGGCTGGACGACGGTATCGTGCGAAAGCTTGAGATCGAGCGGTGCGATAAACGGCTGGCAGGGCTTGCCCGCAAAATGGGCATCCAGGCTGGCGGCGAGCTTGAGTTGCAGGGTTTGATGCCGCACGCCGGGGGATGGCGACATGGCAACGGCTTCCCCGTTAATCAGCTCGAAGCGCTGATCATCCGGCCAGGCCTGATAATCGTCCCAGGTATAGTGGTTGGCGGCAGTTTCGCTCATGAGGGGTTATTTACCAACAGATGGTAGGCTCTGTAAATGTCTGATTTTTTGTGAAGCACCTATTCAGACCGCGTTACCCAGCGGCCTCACACAAGAAATATGGGGACACGAAGGCACTACGGCACAAAGGCTGGTGGGTTTTGCTGGGGAGATTGCACCGCATAAGCCGCTAAGGGCGCGAAGGTTGGCGGTATTTTGCTGTCGCAACATTCCGCGAACGGCTTTTTTTTGGGGCGGGATGTAAAGCTTTGCGTTCTTTGCGTCTTGAGCGAAGCGGGCGGTGGGCCGATTGTACCGCGCGAAGGGCGCAAAGCTGGAGGGATTCGGCCTTCGTTGCACTACGGCGTGGCGTTGAGGAGAGTTGCCACAAGGAGCGCAAAGAGGCAC
>CAZRCN010000194.1:0-4385 GCA_964598575.1 uncultured Victivallales bacterium
CGACGATTACGGGTGACGATTGATGGGATTCTCCTCGTAATCCGTAATCGTCGCCGGGTTCCAGTTACAAAAAAATCAGTCATGGCACTTGGGCGGCCAAGATGATGCAGGGGTGTAACGTGTAGCCCGCTTTCGCCGAAAGCGTGGCTGTGCTTGTGGAGTGCATGTGTGGGCCATGTTGGGTGCTTCGCGCTTTTTATGGGCTTCCTGTGCTCATTCTATGCACAAGCCGGCTTTCGGCGAAAGCGGGCTACAGGTAATGGAGTTACAGCCCTGGCCTTGGGGGTGCCCCGGATGATGCATGTTGTAACTTGTATGGTGGAACGCGACCTCCGGGCGCGTTGTGTCCGTGTGCAGCGCATGAGTCCGTCCATGGTCGGGCGATAAGGCTCTCTATGGGCTGCTTATGCACTGCTCCCCCCGTCGCTTCGCTCCCCCCAAAGCGGTGACTGTCGTCCCCGCACTCCAAGCCGGGAAATATGGAGAGCGGCGGGCCTGCTGGCGGGCGAGGCTACGGCACGGTGATGCTGTCTTGTGTTTCAAAAAGATCATATTATATATTGACACATAATATCATGAATTAATAGTATATGTACATGGATATCAAAACATACAGGAAAATCGAAAAGTGGGCGACCGAGTTAGCTGGTGTTTTCACGATTGCTGATCTAAAGGTGGTTCTGAATGAGAATGCCGAGCCGACGCTCTATCGTGCCATCACTACGCTCGTGGATAGCGGGATGTTAATCAAAGTCAAACGCGGCATCTACGCCACACCAGAGGCATCCCTGACGGAGATCAGCAGCCGGATTGAGCCGCGCGCCTACATATCCACTGGTGCCGTGCTTGCCCGGCATGCCATTATCGGATCGATTCCCGCACACAAGGTGCAGGCGGTAAAAGTGGGCCGTCCGCGTTTGTATGCTTGCTCCCTCGGGACCATTGAGCACCTCAGTATCAGTCCGCACCTTTATTTCGGTTTTACCGACGTTGCCGGCGTGCGCAGCGCCTCGCCGGAAAAGGCGTTTCTGGATGTCTGCTACTTCACCTACCGCGGTCACCGGTTTTCCTTTGACCCGGATACGGACATCCATCTTGATGCACTGGATTTCGATCAGATCGAACGCGATCTTGATGCATACGACCCCCGATTCGTCTCATTCTTCAACCAGCACTGGAAACGGCCATGATAGAGAAGGAACAACGATTGCTGGCCCGCGTACTGGATCTATTTGCGCAGAAATTCGATCGGAAGGCCATTTTGCGCGGTGGTATGGTCCTGCGGGTATTAGGGTCACCCCGACTGACCAATGATCTCGACTATGTGTTTGTGCCTTATAAGTCGAAGAAGGATATTCTTGGCGATATTCTCGCGTGTCTAAGGTCGATAGAGGGGGCCGAGCTGGATTATTCGCTGAACTCAAAGTGCCTGCGAATCGTTGTGACTGTCGACCAGACCCGTATCCAGATCGAATCCAAGGTAGCAATGGATGTTCGGACCATGACGACATCCACCCGTCTTTTTTCCTCGCAGTTTAACCTTCCGCCACGAATCATTCATGTTACGGATATCAACGTTGCATTGGCTAATAAGATGGCGGCTTGGAATGAGCGCCGCTTGATTCGGGACATCTACGATATCTGGTTTCTGCTGCAGATGCATGCGAAACCGGATGAGAGTACGCTGGAAGCCCGGCTTGCCAAACCGGTCTACTCCAGCTTGGTTAAGAAAAAGGACCGTTTTCCCGGTTGGACATGCCAGGCTTTTTATGACTATCTTCGTGACTATGTCGTAACGCTGAGCGATGATCAGATTCGGCAGGAACTTTCGGATTATCTTCCGCCTGAGGAAACAACCGGACTAGCCCTGATGTTCCGGGCGGCCATGGCGAAACTTTTTTGAGTCCCTAGCCTTTGCCGCCGCGGAGGTCGTGGAGGGTTCTACGGGCGGCTGGGTGGTCCGTCCATGGTCGGGCGGTAAGGCTCTCTATGGGCTGCTTATGCACTGCCCCCCGTCGCTACGCTCGCCCCAAAGCGGTGACTATCGTCCCCGCACTCCAAACCGGGAAATATGGAGAGCGACGGGCATGCTGGCGAGCGAGGCTGCGGTTGGACTTGGTGTTTTTGACCTGGTTACTTGACCAGTAGCACCGTTCCTTCGGGCGGGAATGGCACACCGACATACAGCAGTCCGGTTCCCGTAAAATAAGTATCATTGGTGTTTTCCGCGCCACTCGTTGAAGAACCCCAAGTGCCGGTCGCAGGGACGACCGCCACACCATTTGTTTGTAATGTACCGATGATCTCTCGTGTCTCTACCTCAAGCATACCAGAAATAACATTTACGGTGCCAGTGTCACTGATACTCGACTCACCAGAAAGTAATAACGTACCATCATTTATCGTCGTTGTTCCGGTGAAGGTATTGGTGCCAGCAAGCGTCCAAGAGCCTGTTCCATCCTTGTATACACTCACCTCGCCGGTTCCCGTAGCGCTGTTGCTGATGGAACCAGTAATTATGTTGGGTCCCGTATTGACGCCAGACAGGTATAGCGTTTTGTTGTTGTTACCAATCGAAGGAATTATATTTTTGGAGATGCTGATTTCCACGTCTGAATCAGTCGAAGCATTTTCAACTTTTGCATCCCCCGTCATTTCGATGGGACGATTTACAAAATGCATATCAACACCACCGTTCAGTAATCTAAAGATACCATTGTTGATGACAATTTTTTGATCGCTGTCAGCAAGGCTGCGGAATTCATGTCCCTTATCTTTTATGGGGAAGGTTCCCCCTGACAACCGAAGCTCACCTTGAAATGTGTTGTTTGTACTTAGGTACTTTAATCCGCAATTGTTGCCCAAACTTGAGGTCAGCACCGTCGAAGTGTCGCCAACCAAAGGGCCAAAAAAGGACGCATCATAATAGAATGTAACTGATTTTATGGTAGCGCTGATGCTTGGCTCAACTATGATGCTGGTCGTTTCCGGGTACGTTGAGTTTCCTTTATATGGCTTACTAAATGTAGCGTTACCCGTGAAAACAATATTACCAGATCCAAATGCCTCATCGGTTGCGTAAAGCTGTCCATCTTGGATCTCAATGTCACCATCAAGGCTAGAGGTGCCCGTTAAGTAGCGCCCCATATCGAGAGTCCCTGATCCTGTCTTTATAAACCCATTGGTGCCTCCTAATAAGGTTTGAATAGAAAGAGTTTGGCTTCCCGTGACGCTGATTTCCGGTTTGCCAGTTGTGCTAGTCAGCGTCAACGTATTTGTTCCATCAAATCTCGGGCTCCCTGCAGAACCTTCATAAACAATATTTCCAACGGTACGGTCTATCTCATTGGTGATTCTCACATCACTAGAGAATACATCAGGGAAAGTGGCGGTTGCGTCGACACCTTCGGCTACTATATTGTTCGTCCAGTTTGCTGCAATGCCCCAATTTCCACTGCCATCCACAATCCATGTGCCATCGGCAGCCTGCATTACACAAGCCGTTAAAAAGAACAGTGTGGTCATGGCTGTGATCATTCTAGTTGTCTTTTTCATCATGTATCCTCCGTTTTTGGCAGTGAGGCGACTGACTATGCTGTCACGTTTGTTTTCCCCTCATGGTTGTCGGCTGTGAACATGAAATACCTTTGAATATTACTACTCCAACCAATTGTTTTATAACAAATTCTTGCGGTTTGTATAAACTTAAAAATTGCGTCACAAAAAATGATAAATCGCGACACCCGGGGATGTGGTCGTGTGGTGTTGGTGGGAGGCTTTTCGGGTTTTGTTATTAACCGTTGCAGGTTTGCCCCGACCCCGGGCGCGCCCGTATGATGCATGTTGTAACTTTTATGGTGGAACGCGACCTCCGGGCGCGTTGTGTCCGTATGCAGCGCATGAGTCCGTCCCTGGTCGGGCGATAAGGCTCTCTATGGGCTGCTTATGCACTGCTCCCCCCGTCGCTTCGCTCCCCCCAAAGCGGTGACTGTCGTCCCCGCACTCCAAGCCGGGAAATATGGAGAGCGGCGGGTATGCTGGCGGGCGCAGCTACAGCGAAGCGGAATCCCCTCGGCGATCAATGCCGCCATGATCTGATCCAGCAGGGTAGACTTTCCGCAGCGCCGAACGCCGATACAGACAAACGCCTTGCGGGAAACGCGGTCGTACGGCAAATGGCGGCGAACGCCATCCGACAACGCGCGCTCCTGTCCATCGAGAATAATTTCCGACAGCACACTCATGCGAAACCCTCATAACTGGTCATAAAGCTTACCGATTCATTTGCTAACTGGTAGAAATTAGGTTCCGCCGCAAAATCTGTGGGTAAGATATGCCATAGCTGATCGCGGGAAGGCTTGTATTCTGAGGTGTTTGGCGGGATT
>CAZRCN010000195.1:0-4383 GCA_964598575.1 uncultured Victivallales bacterium
TCGCGTCTACCGATCCGAGGACGAAGAGTGTGTGCCAAGGATGCTTGTGAGGTCAAAATGAGAATTGCTGTCCCGTGTCCCGTAGCAAATGTCCACACGGGAGTGCGTTGTATTTATGTAAGTGATTTTTATTACATGGTTTGCATGTGACTCACTCCTCGATCTTCAATGTCCAATATCCAACAAGGAATGTCCAATATCCAAGTACAATACAGTGGAACAGCCTGAATTTGTCCCTTTCCGACCCTTGTTCGGTTGGATATTCCGTGTTGGATATTGGATATTCTTTCCAACTCCCTGTCAGTCAGTTACAAGTGAGAAACGCACACCCGTGCAAATGTCCATTGGGGCCGGAGAAAAATTCTTGAACAGCCTCTGCAGATATGCTTTTATCCATTGCTACATGTAATCGCGAGAGCGGCAGAATTGTTTGCCGTCCTGACGGCATAGCTTTCCAGGACGCCAAATCACGAGGTTATGCACGCACGCAGCAGGGGTTCCGTGAGGCGGTGGCAACCGGAAAGAAAGGAGATCGAATGGGTCAGGAAAATACACCTCCCGCTCTCGCGGCCGAACGGTCGGAGCGGTTCAAGCAATGGTTGGGCCTGGTGCTGTGTTCGGCCTATGCGCTGGTCTATGCCGTGTTTGTCTTTATCTCGGTCTATGATGTCACGCTCATGGACACGCTGATGCCGTTCGGCCTGAATCTGGCTGCCTTTTACGGTTTCGGCATTATCGTATTCGCCTTGCTGCTGGCACTGGTCTACAGCCGTGCCTGCTCGCGTAGCGAGGCCGGTGCCGCCGCGCCAAAAGGCCTTTCGAATAAAACCCCGGAAACGACCCAGACAGAAGGGATCTCCTGATGGCCATTTTGATATTCGTCGGTTTTGTCGGTTTCCTGTTCTGGCTGTCGTGGTATCTCGGACGCCAATCGCAGTCTGCTGACGGTTTCTTTGTCGCGGGCGGCCAGATTCACTGGTTTGTCAACGGGATCGCCCTGACCGGGGGGTATCTCTCGGCTGCCTCTTTCCTGGGAATCTGCGGCATGATCGCCTTCAAGGGGTTCGACGGTTACCTGTATTCCATCGGGTTTCTCTCCGGGTGGGTTGTGGCGCTCTTTGTGGTGGCGGAACCGCTGCGCCGATTAGGCACCTACACGTTCGCGGACGCACTCGGTTTTCGTTTTAACTCCAGAATGATTCATCTGGCTGCCGGCATCAGCACCCTTGTCGTCTGCATGTGCTATCTGGTCCCGCAGATGGTGGGGGCCGGGGTTCTGATCGAGCCGCTGCTTGGCATCCCGCATCACTGGGGTGTGATCCTCGTCGGTGCGGTTGTCATCGTGATTGTGTCCAGTGCCGGCATGTCCTCGACCACCTATGTCCAGTTCATCAAGGCCGGGATGCTGATTGTGTTTTCCGCCGTCCTTGTGACGGCGGTCTGCCTGCGGGGGCTGGAGTCAACGCCCGACACGGTGGATGCAAACGGCCAACCGGTTCCATACCGTGCACTCCGTGCCTTGCCGGTCGATCCGCAGAAGTCCTGGCAGGAGAATCTGGCCGGTCAGCCGTTTGCCTTTGCGGATGCCGTCGAGGTCGCCAACGCTGCCGGCGATGCCGCGCCGCAGACGTGGGTCCTGCTGAACGAGCAGATCCGCGCCCGTGACGGGGTTCTGGAAACCGTGCCGGTCTGGTGGCGCCAGGAGTTCCAGGCGGACGGTTCCGCGGTGCTCCGCGAAGCGCAGCATGTCGCCACAGCCGCAGACGGTCAGGTCACCATCAATGGTCGACCGGCGACCGGCAATACGGAACTGTTAGCCATGGGCCGCATTGCCGATTTTGGCGATCGAACAGGCCATCCGGACGAGCGTGGGGCGATAGGACCGTTACGACTGCTGTCGGTCTTTGCCGACCCTGGAACAACCGTCGAGCTGCCGCGCAGTGCATCAATCCGGCATCTCGACACGGATGTAACGCTTTATTATCACCAGCGCATCCCCGGCAATGAACTGATGCGCCCCGGCGGACATTTCAAGGTGGCAGAAGGTGGGCCGTGGGCCCGTCTGGATTTCATCTCCCTGATGCTGGCGTTGTTTTTCGGTACGGCGGCCCTACCGCATGTGCTGATCCGCTATTATACCGTCAAGGACGCCACGGCGGCCCGCCGGTCCACAATCGTGGCCATTTCGGCCATCGGGATCTTCTATATCATGACACTGTATCTCGGCTTGGGGGCGATTGCCAACGGGGTGCTCAATCCGTTGTCTGAAAACATGTCGGCCCCCTTGCTGGCCCGCAGCTTCGGTGGTGTGCTCTTTGCTATTATAACGGCATTGGCATTCGCTACCGTTCTGGGGACGGTGTCCGGGCTGATTGTGGCCGCCTCCGGTGCCGTAGCGAATGACCTGATGGACAAGTTCTTCAGGCGGTCGATGACGGGAAGGGCAAAAGTCATCGCGGCCAAGTGTACGGCTGTGACCGTCGGAGTCCTGGCTGTGATTCTCGGGATCCTTTTCCGAGGTGTCAACGTCGGTTTTCTCGTAGGCTGGGCATTTGCCGTGGCTGCGTCCGCGAATTTCCCGGCGATCATCATGGTATTGTTCTGGAAGCGAACCACGGCCGCTGGGATTACCTCGTCAATCTTCGTGGGGATCATCGCCTCCCTGGTAATCATCCTGGCCGGTCCCGATATGTTTGAACTCTACGGTCTCAATGCCGCTAATGCCTGGATTCCGCTGGGCCAACCTGCCGTGTTCTCGATGCCTTTCAGCCTGCTGACGCTCGTCGTCGTGTCGCTCCTGACGCCCAACGGCAAGGCGGCATAATACCATCATCCAAACTATATCCTATCAGCCCAGCTACATCTTTCCATCACGCAGTTGTCTGTTACTTCCTTAAAAGGAATTCATCCAGTCACTGCGCCATTGTCCTTTGATCCCGCGCTTTGATGGATACAGGGAGGAAAACTGATTCGTGACCTTCACCTCGCGAATGATCGGCATCGCCTCTTTGCCCTCCTCCGCACGGGCCTTGATCTCTGGGATCAACTTCCTACCAACAATGCATGCCCCAGATAACCACTGCATATTCGACTGCCCGGAACACATCCAGACTTCGCCAACCAGGATATCCGTCAAAACTTCCTTTTTACCTGTGTCAGACTCCAGAATCACCATCTCGCGCCCTTCAGCAGAGGCGTCCATTGGATCTAACGCCAATATCCACTTGCCGTCTTTACCCGCAGTTGCTGTCTTCTTCTGGCCTGCGAACGCTACAGGAAAAACCAGATGCGCACCTGCAGCCAGAAGCTCCTTCCGCAAGGCTCGTTGTTCGAAAGGTCGGATGCGGCAAGCGGAATGGGCGTTTCTTCTTGTATAACAGTCATTTTTGGCGCTACACATAGCACTTGATTTCATGGCTGAAATGCAAGGGAATCCCCTGCCCCATCAAATCTCGGGTAGGGGCGATGAAATGGATATGCAGGAATGTGAGGTTGAGATGACACCCTGGTTTGAAGAACTGGATTACTGCCAAACACCGATGGGTGATTTGTTTCTCCAGCGGCGGCGCATTGCAGCACTGGACAATGCCGAGGTCTATGAGGTGAAACTTGGGGATGCGTACCTGATGTCGAGCCTCTTTCATGATGCGGAAGTCGCACTTACGGATTTGGCGCTGGAACAGCTCGCTGGTCACGGATGGCGCGTCGTGGTTGGTGGGCTCGGGCTCGGCTATACCGCGGCCGCAGCTTGCAAATACCCGCAGATGCAGGAACTGGTTGTCGTGGAGGCACTGGAACCGGTGATCGACTGGCACCGCCGGGGGCTGGTCCCCAATGGCCGCACGCTCCAGAACGATCCACGCTGTCGCTTTCTGCACAGCGACTTTTTTGCACTGGCCCGGGGCAACGGCTTTGCCTCTGATACCCCCGGCAAACGGTTCGATGCGGTATTATTGGATATCGACCACACACCGAATCAGTTTCTAGCCTCACCCCATGCCTCCTTCTATACCGAGGAAGGCCTGCGTTCTATGGCACGCTTTCTCCAGCCGCACGGTGTGTTTGCCCTCTGGTCGAATGAACCGCCGGACCCCGCTTTTGTGGCTACCCTCCAGCGTGTCTTTGCCAAGACATTGGAATATACGATCCCGTTCGACAATCCGCTCCAGCATATAACCTCTACCAATGGCATCTATATTGCCAGCAACCCTCTATGATGTGGCGGCCGTACAAACGGTGATACAGGCAATCCACAATCCGCCTACCGTACTGCCCATAAAAGCAATTGCACAATTTCAAATTCCCGCTATCCTTTATCTCGATGCAGGGGGGTATTGGGCTCCTCTCTTATACAAAACGGAGGGAAAGATGAAGACAGGCTCA
>CAZRCN010000196.1:0-4375 GCA_964598575.1 uncultured Victivallales bacterium
GGCGGGGTCCAGGGGATACTGTTGGTACCGCTGGGATTCTTGGCAATGCCCGTATCGATGACCTCCCAGGGGCCATTCATGCCGTCGAGCGAGTACGCCACCTCGACATTGTCACTCACATCGCCCGCCCAGGTCCAGGTCACATGCGTCTCGACTTGCGCCGTCAGGGCGCGCGGTCCGCGCTCCTGCCCATCCGGATGTTCGACCGCAAGACGACCATCCGACACACGTACCGAAACATTACTGATAACAACCGCCTGATCGCCGCCCGATTTCAGGAAGGCCCGGAAGCGGAAGACGCCGCCGGTCTTGTTGTAGGCCGCGTTGTAGAACGTGTCGATATTGTCATCTATCTGGCTCCGCGAGCTGGTCTGGAAATCAAAGACATTCGGGCCATTGTCCTCCTGTTCGCGCCACTGCCCGCTCGAATAGTAGAACCAGCGGGCTTGCGCAACCGTGCCCGTATCGCCCGAGATCTGGTAGCGTACATCCGTATCGGGGAAAAACGTGCGGGTATGGTCAAAATCCAGCAATCGCGCCAGGAACGGGAAGCCTGCCGAAAAAACCGGTGCAATCCAGGGCGCATTCTCGGGGTAGCGACTGGCCGAGACGCTCAGGCCCATGAACGTCGGCGAGAAGCGGTGGTCATCCGTCCCGATAAACGCCTTCACCTGCAGGAATTGCTCCAGCGGCACGACATCCGTCAGGTTGTTTTCCTCGAGCCGGGTAAAATACGAATTGGCGGTGCCATCGGGACCATAGAAGTCCCCCTCGAGCGGCAGTTCCTCGCCTGAGCGCACCTGGAATTTCATGGTTCCGGCGACGGCCCGGTAGTGATCCAGGATCTCGGTATCGTTCAGGGCTGCATTATAATAGACGATCTCATCGATCTCGCCGGCGACATGTCCGCCTGACGACGCTGCACGCCCGATAAAGAGGCTGGAACCGCTGGCGGTGCTGACGGTGCCGGGGGGTTCCGCCTGGCCGCGCAGCTCGCCATTCACATACACCCGCATGGTTGTGCCATCGAACGTTGCCGCAATATGCTGCCAGACATCCTGCAGCAGCGGCAGGGAATCAATGGCCGTCGTCCCGCCCAACTGGAACGTGAGGTGGCCCGCACCATCACTGAAAAGCGCATAGCCATTGCCGCCGGAGCGTTTATCCAGGAACGTGCGGCTATTGACAGCCGTCGGACGCACCCACATCTCCACCGAAAAGACACCCGACTCCAGCAGGGAATTGTGCGGAATCTGCAGATAATCCCCGGCCCCGTTAAACAGTCGCGCATTGCCAAACACACCCTCCGTAATGGTCGTTCCGGTGGCCGTCGCATTCAACCCGTTGCCGCTGGCATCGGCTGCCAGAATGCCCGCTGCTTCATCCAGATGCCAGAGCCCGCGGACGGATGTAGCCGGCGTTACGGGCTGCCCATAGACACCATCCGTCGTCCAGCGCAGCGTCTGCCAGATCGTGGGTCCGCCCGCATCGACCGGATCAAAGGTCATCTCATTGATCTGCTTCGTTGAGTAGCCGCTACTGAAGACCGTCCCCACCTTCTTGGGCGACAAGGCACTCCCGAACATGGCCACCTCATCCACAAACCCGCTCAGGTATTCGTCGCCAGAGCCGTTGCGCATAATCCGCGGCGTGCCGGGTGCCAGGTTCGGGTAGGCCCCGATAAACTCGCTGGCCACACGCGTCCCATCCACATACAGATGTAAATAATTGGGCGATCGGACCCCGACCACATGCCGCCAGTTTCCATTGTTCAGGTTTTCGGCCGGCGAAACAACCGCCCGCAGCCCACCGGACCCGTAATCGTTGACCACAAACGCGACCTTCCCCGGGGCGGGGTTGACGCCATCATGATTGAGCCGAATCTCAAAGTACGGATTACTATCCGAGTAGGTCGAGATCAGCGAACCGGGGTCCGTATCGCTCGACTGGAACCAGAACCCCACACTGAACGCATTGCCCCCCAGCTCCGGGATCTGCGACAGCTCGACGTAGTCATCCACGCCATCAAACGAGCCCGACCGGAAGCCGACGCGTGCATTGGGCGAGGACCCCGCCCCATTGACAGGTGCGCCGGAGCGTCCCTGCCCGCTGCTGTCACTCAGGACCGTGTCAATCTCCCACGGGTTCTCATCCAAATGCCAGAGCCCCGCCAGGGCATCGTCATCCTCGAAATCACTGGATCGTAGATTCGAGGGATCCGTTGCCGCAAAATTATCGACATAGATTTGATCGCCATACCAGGCGACCTTGCCACCCCCGAAATCGCCATTGGCGGCATCGGGGAACGAAGCCGTCGTAAACGTAAAGCTCTGCACCCCGTCATTGCCCTCGACCGTGACATCGCCCGCGGTCGGCGTGCCGCTGCCATCGCCCGCAAACGAGGCCTGGTACTGGAAGTAGCGGCCCTGCACGGAAAAGGTGGCATTGCCCGGATCGGTAAACGAGCTGGACCAGGAGGCCGAATCGAGCCCCGAGAGCGTATCGTCTGCCCGCACACGGAACGAGGGCACCCCCGAGGAAATGGGATGTGCCTGATAGTACTGCACTTGCACCTGGCCCATCGTCAAGGGGGTATCATACAAGGCCAGCTCATCTAGCAAGCCATCATAGAAGCTGCCATTGGCCGCACCCACAATCAGATCCTGCGCATTCACACCGGACGGCCAAACCAGCGCCACATGGTTCCAGCCGGGGGTTAGCACCGCACTCTGCGGGTTGGCGTTTACATAGATCTGCGGGCTGTTGGCACCAAAGCCCGCCGTCACCAACTGGTTGTCCTGGATCTGCACCTGACCGCCACCTACCGACAAGATGCCGTCTGTCTGGTTGTCCGGCTTCAGCCAGACACTCAACGTCGAGAGGCTCTGCGCACCCCCGAAAAAGTTCGAGATCGTCGAGCCACCGGTATCTTCGGTAAATTCCGCCGCATTGAACCCGAGTCGCGACGCCGACGAGAATGCTGTATTATTCTGCTCCTGTGGGTTATTCCCGGCCTTGGCATCCACCCAGTTGCCATCCAGATGATAAAGGGCCACGAGCCCAGGATCATCCGAGGCAATATCCCCCGGCAGCCGCCATGTCAACTGCTCCCAGACCGCATTGTCCCCCCCATCGATCGGGGCCGACCGATACGTGCCACTCGTGCGGAAGCCACCATTCGGATTACGCGCCAACCCGAAGTATGGCGTGTAGGGCGTGCCAGGTGCCGTCACCAGGCTGCTGAGGGATGCCGCCCGACTGAAGTCCCCCTCGGTACTGTCCGTGAAAACTTGCCCGTCCCTCGTCAGGAATTTCACGTACTGCAGTTGCGGGGTCTCGGAACGTGGGCCATCCGTGAACAGCCGCGCCTCGTACTGCAAATACCGGTGGATTGTGTTGAAGTTTCCAGCGGCCTCCAAGCGATCGGCTATTCCATAAAAAAACGAATCACCGGTTCCGTCCGGTCCTACAAAATCTCCACTCATGTTGGCAGTTGGCGATGTGCGCAAGCGAAACTGTGCCGCACGAAGATTATCAAAAAGCGCCCCGACCTCATCTTCGGACAATGCGCGATTCCAGACCGAAAACTCATCCAGTAGGCCTGTCATCTGCCGGCCGGGGACATCTGTTCTGGAACCCACATATAACGGGCCATTCTGGTGTATCGTCGGTTGCGACCCATGCACGGATTGGTGAATGAGATCATGATTGAAATAAACACGCAGAGTGCCCGTATTACAGTCAAAAGTCATCGTGATCATTGTCCATACCCGGGAGGGCATCGGTGGGTCTAAAGAAATTGCTATGCGATCACTGGAACCTCTCGTGCGGACATTAAGTGCCAAAAACTCGGTTCTTTGACGAAATTCCAAGTTAAAGAAGGCACTGTTTTCTTGAAAGAAACCATCTGAGAAAATCGTAGGCCCGAGAACCACCGGTTGGGGAGCGGGACCATTGAACCAGAAGCTGAATGTCAAGGCGTTAGCCCCGGTTAATTCACTGGAAGTTGCCAGATACCCATTGTTGCGATTGAATGAGGCAGCGTGAGATCCTACAACTGCTGTCGTGGAGAAGGGAACGGAACCACCCACCGAGGTAGCGGGGTCACCCGTAACAGCATCAATGTAGTCATTATCTAGCCGTAGCAAGCGCAGTAGCCCATCAGATGCCTCTGGAATGGTTCCGGGACTGTTCGCTAATTGCGTATTAGATACTCGCGAAAAAAAGGCATCCCAACTGGGGCTACCCTCGCCCTTATCGATGATGCGCGAGCGAAAGACGCCGGGTGCCACGTACTTGCCACCGCCGTCTGTGGCCAGTTCAAGCACCTGCTCGGAGCCGATGCGCACGCCCGCCGCATTCGTCGAAAGGAGAT
>CAZRCN010000197.1:0-4371 GCA_964598575.1 uncultured Victivallales bacterium
AGTAGCACACCTCGGGGCCGATGTCCCAGACCATGTGCACCCGGCCAAGAGAATCCAGTGAGGAATCGATTCTCGGCCACCAGCTCCATCCCTCGCTGCTGTAGAGCGTGGGGGGCTCGACAACATTGCCCTCATGGTCCCGCACGGAGTACCATTTGGGTGTGTACTCGCGCCAGAAGCCTATGATCCCGCTGTCGGGAGCATAGGACATGCTGGGATATGCTGATCCTGCATCCCGTGAGAACAGTGTATCCTCAACCAGGAAGGTGCCGTCCGGCAGGACTACGTTATACCCGATCCTGGCCTCATCTTGGTATTGATACCATACCTGGTGTACGTGATTTCCGTTGGTAACGACAATGTCTTTTCTCTGGTAGTCCCATTGATTGTAGTCATCAGCTGAGATAAGCGGCTCACTCCAGCCGGGGGCCCATGTTACGCCCACAATGGAAAACAGCAGGCATGTGAGGATCATTCCAGCACCCCGGTACGCTGAGCGTCATGCTGGCACTGCGGCCAGGGGGTATATCCCTCGTCGCAACTTCCCAGCTCCCAGACGTGCAGGTAGTTGTCCATCGTGCCGAAGACGACCTCAACCTTTTCGTCGTTGTCTATATCCGCGATGACGAAACCGCCATAGACTTCCGAGGGCAGTGTGTATGGGAAACCAAGGGCCAACAACTCATTGCCATCCGAATCATATGCATAAACTACTCCTGCTCGAGATGCCACAATCAGCTCGGCATCTCTGGCATCACCGTCCAGGTTGCCCAGCGCCCCGAATGGCGGCCTGGAGCCGGTTTCGTTCTCAAAGAGACCAAACCAGTCTTCACGGCCATCATCATCCCACACAAAGCACTGATTCTCGGCGGGTGCGATGATCCTGTCCAGCCCCGGTATCAGCGGATCCCAGTCGGCCATCATGCAGCAGAGGACGTCTTCCGACTCCCGTGACGGATTGTAGGCACAGTTGGCCTCGATCTCCAGGCTGGAATCGAGGATATGGGCGGGAGGATGCGCGGAGTTCGCGTACTGCCTGGAGTTGGCTATCTCAAGGTCACCGGCCAAATCGCCGATAGCAGGAATGCCCGCGGTATTCTCACTCTCGTCTACGATCATGGAGTCGATGAAACCAGACGCCCCCGTATCGTCGTCGCGGTCATATACCCACAGGCCGCTGAAGTAGCCCATGCCGCCGCTCTCGTAAGATGAATAAGCCACAACCGCCTCTTGACTCCGATCCTCGGTCAGATTCCCGGCGCAGATCCATTCTCTGGAGTAGGAGAAGTAAGCGTCTCTGAGCTCTGCCTTGTCCAGCACTGAGAGCTCTCCGTCAACTATTCCCAGTATGAACAGGTGTAGGTCGTCCTTGTCGCTGTCGCCGCACACTAGCGCTATCTCGTTGCCTGGGACATCCGAGTTGATGTCCGCAACGATCTGTGAGTGAGGCCCTCTCATCAGATGGGCCCCGAGAGTGGGATGGGAGTACGAGTATTCCAGGTTTCCGCTGATTCCATCGAATACGAGCAGCGCTTCCCTTGAGTCAACGATTACGTCCGGGGCGTGATCATTGTCAATATCGGCTATTGCCGGTACGGCATAGCCCTCTGCTTCTCCTTCGGTATGGCTGAAATTGTACGGCCCCACTTGCCACTCCGCCTGATCAGGATTCTCCGGGTCATATACGGAAAGCCACATGCCATGGATCGCCACGATGTCCAGGTCACCATCGCTGTCGAGGTCGCCCAGTGCAGGAACAGGCTTTGCCGAGCCGCTCACCTGGACTGGCCAGCCATCTTCGTTTGGATAGAAGTCAAGCATTTCGACATCAACCTCGGCAGTGTTGTTGCCCCTCCACGAGTCATCACACTCCTCCTCCGGGTCCGCCTCTGCAGAAAGTCCCACGGTACCGGGAGGGTTCCAGGAGGTGCTCCAGGTGAAGGTAAGTGTCTCCTCCTCGCCGGGGTCAAGTCCAGCGCACCTCTCGGTAAGCAGCACCATGGGCTGACCCGCAGGGGTAACGGAGAGGTCGACGTCGAACGGCCCGGATGCCGAGCCTCCGGCATTGCGGACGGTGACGTACAGCTCCACCTCAGCGTCAATGCCTATGTTCCGGGTGGGATAACGGCTGGCCTGAAGGTCCGCCGGCGAGACGATCAGGTCGCACGCGTCGGGGAACTTTACTCTGTCGCCGATGTCCACGGCAGGATCGCCCAACAGGTTGAACTGGCCGAGTTCGTCCAACCAATCTGATGATCCGTAGAACTCCGAGAGGTATTCCAGCCTGCCTGCCTGAATGGCGTCACCAAGTCGGGTGATGCCCCGATGGTAGATGGAGCCGAGAATCCCCTTGCCGTACCTGTTGTAGCAGGGTATGCCCGAGGAGTTGCTGCCGGCGAAAACGCCGATGGCTCCGCAGTCGGTGTTGGACATGAACTCCTCTGCAAGACAGCTGGTGTCGAAGTCGTACCACGTGCTGTCCGGCGGCTTGTAACCCTGGCATAGGCCTGGATATGGGCCTGTAGGGTGCTCACTTTCGGTATGGCTGAAGCTCCCCGAGGAGCAGCAGAGCATCAGCACGAAGGGGGGCCAGTGATGGGGCGAGCTCAGCTCCTTGACGTCCAGATCGTCGAAAGTCGAATCAGGAGCACCGAAGTGGGCCGGGCCAGCCTCCTCCCAGTTCAGTCCGGCGGAGAACAGATGTATCGCGCCATGGTTGGAATAGAACGTCACCTGCGAGCCCCTCTCGAACAGGCTGATGCAGGTGTCCCTCCACGCCTCGCTGGTCATGCGGCTGCCGTCGGGGTTGGGAGGGTCCGTGTTCCAGGTGTCCTCGCCGTCGCCGCAGTAGTAGTTGTCCCAGGAGTAGCCCATCCACTGCCGAAGCGAGTCGGTCCAGCCGGGGCTAGGCTTCCAATTGTCATATGTATAGTTATGGCGATTGTCGTCTCCCGCCAGTCTTGTGATGAACCTCCTGTAGGCCAGGTCCGGGGGGTAGGGCGGCTCACCGGCTTCCGCCTCGTAGGCGACTATCAGGTCCAGCATGTCCTGCAGCTCCTCGGCGTCGCGCGCCGGCAGCCGGCCCACCATCATGTCCGGCACCCCTGACAGGAATTCGCGCGGCTCGTCGAAGTAGACGTACCATTCGTCGTTGGCGTAGCCTGCGGGATCGCCCGGCGGCTCGTGGGTGCGATGGAACCACGGGCCTATCGTGGTGCAGCCGTAGTCGGAGTGGTCCCCAAGAAGCAGCAGATACTGGGGCCGTTCACCCGGCTCACCCCAGTCCCACATGTCCTCGGTGAAGTCCCTTATTAGCTCGGCGGTAAGGAAGTCCTCGCCCTGGTTGTAGTCCGTGTAGACGTCATGCGCGTTGACTATGGCCACGTCGAAGCCGTTGCGCTGGGCTCTATACTCTGCAAAGTCGTCCACCCACTGGCCGTCGATGGTAACTCCGGAGTTGAGCGCGCCAGCCAGAATCACGTACTCCGGCACCTCCGGGGGGCCCGGCTCCAGCTCGCCCGACTCCAGGCGGTAGACATCAGGGGTCTGCATGGGTGAATAGTCCCAGGTCGGACGGTAGCCGAGAAGCCCGTCTCCGATGAGCCTCTCGTAGGGCCCGAGGTCCGCCGTGCTCCAGTCGTAGCCCTGGTCGTCGAACGCAAGCGCCACCTCTATGTCGCTACAGACTCGGATGCTGTCATCGGAGGCCAGGTACTGCATGGGATAGACGTCGACGATCGCCACCCGGGTGTCACGGAGATGGAAGGTGCCCACCAGACGTGCGAGGGTGTCCGGATACCACTCATCGGATGCATATGCCGAAGAGTCCCTGCGAAAGAACTCGTCGATGAAGGGCGTTGAGGTGCTGTCCTCCCGGAGGCTGTCCAGAGGTGCCGGGTAGATCGGAATGGAAGCTGTTGCCTGCGGGCAGTTGGCGGCCCAGGAGAGAGTGAGGTCTGTATTGTCCGGCACCCATACGAAGCACCGGGCGACGGGCAGCTCGGGATAACCGGTGCTGTCGGCGATGGTCAGGCCGGGAGAGCGGCTGAATCTGAGATACCTGACCGAATCAACCTCCACTGTATCCGCCAGAAGGCCCCGCACCTCCACGTCGAAGGTAAGCAGGTCGTCCCAGGTGCCGTTGTACTGGATCAGGGGCGAGGTGTGCCCCTGGGTCCCGGCGTTGAACTCCAGCCATTCGGTCTGGGCCGGCGCGGCGAGGGGCAGCAGAAGCAGGAAGCTAAGGAGTATCACTCGCTGGGGGGGTATGACAACATGGGAGTTCCTTTCCCCGGGCGTTGGGAAGCTATTTACCATCTATACGGTAGAGAGCTGGATAATCACTGTCAAGACTGGGCGTCGGGTGGGCTG
>CAZRCN010000198.1:0-4362 GCA_964598575.1 uncultured Victivallales bacterium
GTTCTGGGGCGACACGACATTGTGGGCAAAAATCAATGCGCTTGCCGAGCGTGAGCCGCCCCTGGTGAAGATCGAAGGCCCTACGGACAGGCTGCCCCAGTGGGAGAGCGAGGTGCCGCTCGATGCATTCAGCATCCGGGCATTGGTAAGCGAGACCACCCGGGGGCCGGGAAAAAACGAGAGGGTAACTTTTGAGGTGGAACGCGATCTCCGAGCGCGTTGTGTCCGTGGGCAGCGCATGAGTTGTCCATAATTTGTCCGAAGGGCTTCCTATGGGCTCACGATGCGCAATCCACGATCCCAGCGTGCCCGGAGGTCCCGCTCCACCTTTGATTTGCAGGGAAAAGGCTTGAAGTTATAGGTAAGCGGGGTGGCACTGCCAAACCGAGCATGACGGCAAAGGAGGGGGACTATGGGAAGCAACTGCCGGGAATGTAGGCATCTGATGATCAAGTACGGGTAATATCTGCGCTCATAGCCATTGCAGTTGCATCAACAGGATGAACCCAATGGCAAATGCCCTGGCGGTGCGGGTTTTTGCTTGTCGGCAATCTCGTCCACCACATCCAAACGTGGCAAATCAGCGACAAGGTCGACCGCGGCGACCTGTGCTTGATACTCTCCTTCTTGCAATTCGGCCACGACACCTTCGCTTGTTACAAGCTTGTATCGCGTCGTCGCTTGACTCCCCCGCCGCTGTCCGCGATCCCTAGCTCTTGGTCTTTTTGAGCCGGGGCTTGTATTCGGCAGCATCCTCATGGACAACCGCATAAGAGGCCTTGCGTTTGAGGGGCCGAGTGATGGCATACTGCATGGAACGCGGGTTGTCGGTTCGTCGGGAAGCGTCGAGAATCTCCATTCCGACCACGTTGCCGATCTTGTCATAATCCAGAATCACACCGGGCCTGCTTTCGTCGCTTTCGGCGATCGGCCCCCTGTGGAGTACGATGCGAAGGACATCCACTTCAGGATCATAGGTGACTTTCATCTCTGCCTCCAGTATTTATCAATCTTGCTGGTCCTGTAAACCGTTACCACAACAGACGGATCGGTATTTACATCCACAATCAACCGCAGAAGAAACAATTGCCCGGCATCGAAAGAAACCCGCGACTGATAGGCGACGCGTCCGTCGCGTTCGGGAATAATCTGCTCGGCATGGCGTAATACCTCGTCTGCCAAGTTGTGTGGAATTCCGCGCCGAACCATTTCCTCTTCCGCATGTCTTGAGTACCGGAATTTCATGAAGCGCCCCGTTGCTTTTACACGTCCATTGTGCATATTGAGGGCGATTAGGCAAGGCTGTGTTTTGAAATCGATTGTATCAGGCAGATCTTCCATGATCCAGGATTCCGCCAACCTGCTCCCGCTGGACTCAGCATGCCCCCCGGAATCCGCTAAACGGGTACGCAGCCGCCAGTCCCGCCGCACTGCCAGTTGCCGGGGTTGAAAAAGGAATTGCCGCACCCTGCATAGCGTGAATGAAGAATGGCTAGGCTCGTCCACGCACCCGTTTAAGGGCAAGGGGACAGGACTTGGGATGTGGATCGTATACCGGATCGTACACGATCACGGCGGGGCGATCAGTGTCGACAGCAAGAAGGGGGAATTCACCCGCTTCAATGTGGACCTGCCGATTGCTTGAGCCTGGCTGATTTCTAGGGAATTACATGCCTGTTCGCGCGGCATTCTAGCGCAATGGCCAGCCCGGGGTGGCGTCGTGTGATCAAAGGCCTGTCCCTTGGCAGATTTTGGCAGATTTCGATAGTCCGCTGCATAGGAACTTACCTGAAACGTCCCTGTTCGCTTGGGCATCGTCCGCAACGAAGCCCTATGAACATTGACAGAATCAACGACTTTTATCTTGTTCCTCTGCGCCTGGAGAATGGCGATATTCTGTTTTTTCAACAGCCACTGAAGACGTCCCGCCGATGCCCCTATGTATTCCTGCTAGAGCGAAAATTCTTCTGGGTGGTCTTGTATTACGCATCATTTTCCGGTACAAGAGACTTGGTTTTTGTCGTATCAGCGAGGAAGTCAGGATGGAACGTAAGGTGCGGATAGGTCGTGTCGGGGATCAGGATCGGTTCCGGCGTAAGGAGATGCTGGCGATGACGCCTGTAGAGCGTATCATGACCCTGATTCGGCTTCGTAACAGCCAGTTCGGTGCGGTTTCTCGTCCTATACGTGATTCCGGTATTGTCAGCTACCGGACGTTGGATCGTCATGTTGCAGCCCAGGAACCCGCAAAATGACGCAGCAAGATACAATGCCGGATATTTCGCCTGACATGCATGATTTCCTTGCATTGCTCATCAAGTATAACGTGAAGTTTGCTCTCTGTGGTGGTTTTGCCGTAACCTATTACGGTTTTATTCGCACGACCATGGATATCGACATCTTGGTTTATCCCTCACAAGCCAATGCTCTCCGCATCATGCAGGCCCTTACTGCATTCGGCTTTGGGGATGCGGGCATTTCAGCATCAGTCTTCGAGAGCGTGGGGGCGGCAATCACGCTGGGGTCGCAGCCGAATCAGATTGATCTATTAACCTCCATGTCGACAGAAGGATCCGATGCGATATTTGCCGATATGCATGTCGCGGAGATCTGGGGGATGAAAATACCGGTGGTCAGTCGTCGCTCGCTTCTGCAGGCAAAAAAAGAAGCGGGCCGCCCGAAGGATCGGATCGATTACGAGGAGCTGATAGCCCTTTCTGACCGATGAGTTCCAGTAGATACGTGTCTTGCTAGCGCCTAGTGCCTGAATGTCTGCTAACAGCGGAAATTTCTCAAGAGTTTCGCTTGTAAGGTCGACTTATGCAAAGTATATTTTTGAGCCTATGGGACGGTAGTGTAACCAAGAACTCCCTGTGAGCGGAGTAAGGCAGGCATAATGGAATTGGAATACAGACCGGATGTTGAGGATGTGCGTAAGCGATGGGCCGCATTCTGGCGCGGGGAGAGTCCCCGGCCTTTGCTGCACGCTGTGCGACCGAAGCGCGGGGTTGAGCCTGTGCCCAGACCGCGCCCATACGACTGCGCTTTTGGCGATTTGGATCCTATCATTGACCAGACACTGATGTGGGCGGCCTCCCATGATTTCTTGGCCGACACGATTCCCTCGTTCATGGTCACGTTCGCGCCTGATCATTTTGCCGCGTTGCTCGGAGCCGAGATCAAGCGAAGCGAGGAGGGTGGGACCAACTGGGTCGAGCCCTGTCTACAGACGCTGGAGGATGTCGAGATCGCGTTTCAACGCGAAGGCTACTGGTGGAAGCGCACGGTCGAGTGCATCGAGCGGTTCCGGGCGCGTTGCGACGGCAAGCTGATTATTACGGGCACGCACTTGCAGGGTGGTTTGGATTGTCTGGTGGCGTTGTATGGCACCCAGAATCTATTGATGGATATGGCAATTGCCCCCGAGACGGTGCAGCGGGCCCTAGGGCAGGTCGATCAGGCGCTCGCCGAGGTGCGGGCCGCCTTGGCGGATGAGCTGGATGTCGCGACCTGGGGCAGCCTGAACCGCTTCAACATGTACAGTGCGGGTATTATTGACGTACCGCAGTGTGATGTCTCCTGTATGATCAGCCCCGGGATGTTCGATGCGTTTGAGCGTCCTTCACTCGTCAAGGAAATCGAAAGCACGGATGCCAGCATCTATCATTTGGATGGACCTGATGCGCTACAACATACGGAAAGCCTCTGCGCGATTGAGAAGCTCGACATGATCCAGTGGATGCCGGGTGAGGGGTATTATGATGACGACTGGCGTGCGCTCAACGCCAAGATCGACGCGCTAGGGAAAGGTCAGATCTTCCAGAGCTACTACAAATTCGGAGCTTCCGACATTACCAGCATCTGGGAAACCTACCGCTCGCGCAAGCTCTTCTTTCATGTGACACCCGACCTGCTCGCGGCATTGCCCTGGTGTATGGCGGCCAGCCATTAGAGAGGGGACCGTTTCTGGTGTATACCGAAAAGCAAAATCAGGGTATCCCTGATTGGCTTTAACGGTAAGTCCCTTCAGAATCGATGTCATCGGGCACCAGGTGCGGTGTGGCGCGCCCGTGGAGCGCGGGTGCAGTCACGTTACAAACCGGAGGAAGACATGCAACAGTCGTGTAAGATGAATGTTACGGTCTCGCTTGACGCGATTACACCGTTGGTGGTGTGCGTCGCCGTGCTCATGCTGGGCGGCTGCGCCACGCTGCAGAGAAACGAAGCAGAAGAGCCTGCGCGCCAACTTGATGGTGCGGAGGCTGGCAAGCGCGTTACGCGGGCAGAACTTGACGAACTCACGCGCGCTTTCGCCGACCGCTACGTCGGGCTGCTTTATTCCGTCTGCGATGCCTTGCAGGA
>CAZRCN010000199.1:0-4317 GCA_964598575.1 uncultured Victivallales bacterium
ATCCGCAACAGAGGCCCCCCGATAAGCGGCAAAAGAAGCATGGCGAGCTGACCCCCTCTTAACAAAACGGTTGCCTCTTACACCTGCTCTTTGGCTTGGTCACTCGTAATCAGAAGTATGTTCTTTTTCATTTTGCGTTTCTGCTGCCGGAGCGCACACAATCGTGTTTATCTTGGGGTATTGCGATAAGCGGCAGGGGACACTCCAACGTGCTTTTTGAATGTGCGGTGCAGGTTGACGGGATCACCGAATCCGCAGGCTTCTGAGACGGCGCTGATTTTCAGATGGCTCTTTTCCAGCAAGTCTTTGGCTCGATGCAGACGGATTGAAATCAGTATGGCGTGTGGTGATTGACCAAGGTCGTTATCGAAGCGCTGATAGAGAACCGACCGGGATACGCCAGCCTCTTGCGCAATCTGCGAGATATCAATGGGTTCACGGTAGTGTTTGAACATGAAGCGAATGGCTTTGGCGACTTCGGGCAGACTGGCAGCGATTGTCTCCGTGCTTTCGCGGGTTGAAATTCCCCATGGCGGGAACAGGATTGGTTTATCAGGAGGCGGTGCGCCATCCATAAGCTGATCAAGCAGGTCGCATGCGGCTCCGATGGTCTTGTCTAGATCCATGCGAATGCTGGAAAGCGATATGGGCGTGCAGTGCCTGAACATCGGCATATCAAGCACTCCAAGCACCGCCACCTCTTCCGGTACAGCAATCGCATTGGCCAGACAGGCTTCGATCACTTCCACTGCCGCCCGATCATTGATTGCGAGCACCGCCACCGGCCGGGGCATATTCTGCAACGTTGCTGCCAGCCACGCCTGCCGATCTTGCCATGTATGTTGGGTTTTGCCAGCATCCGGCCCCAGCAGGTCGGTTGCCCGATACCCATGGTCTCTAAGTAGGCGATGAAATGCATCGCGCCTGATTGAGGACGTGTTCATGACGGGTTCACCTAGGTAATAGGCAAAATACCTGAAACCCCGTTCACGAAAATGATCAACTGCCAGTTGGGCAACGGCAACATCATCTTGTGTCACCGTCGGGAGGCTGACTTCAGGCCCAGGTTTGGCCAGCGAAACCAGCGGGCATTGACATTTCTGCTGAAGATTGAGAACGGCCTCGACACCGGGCCCCAACATGGTGAGCATACCATCCCCATCCCACTCCTCTGGCAGGTTCCCTGAGAAGCATGTTTGCAGGTCAAGATGCCACCGTCGGGCAGCCGCACGACGCGCAATATGGGTCATAATGCCGATGTGCCACCAGCCGTTGGCGAGCAACACACGTTTGGGCTTTGGCTGTCGTTCTGTCTTCATTGAGGACGAAGTGTAATGGCAATAGGACAAAATGCAATATATAATCCTGCTCGTTTAGGGTAAAGTACTTTATGTTTGTGGTTAGCGGTATTATGGTGAGAAGGAGTTCATTGATGAAAGTTAAGCATTCCAAGTTTTATTTCATTGCGGTCGTTGTGGCGCTCGTATCCGTGAGCCGGGTCTATTCGGCAGAAGTGATTTATGAACCATTCGACTATGCGGCTGGCAATATTGATGGTACAGCACAGAGTGGTGGTACCGGTATGACCGGCGCTTGGACGACGACCGGAACAGATAACCTGTATGACATTCAATCTTCGGGATTGAGTTTCTCCAATCTTAAGAGAGGATAGCTTACGATGAAGTTCTTTATATGTCGGCGATTGTTTGTGCGGAATCGAATCCTGATTCCCTGTCTTGCTACGATTATGCTTGCGATCCCATTTGCCCGGAAGGCGCATGCGGAAGATGCGTATTACACCGTTCCGCCCATCTTTCATCCGGCACCTGATGCGGGGCCGCGCGGAAAAGATTGGCACGTCCAGAATTTTGGTCCGGTCGGGATTGGGATCAAGTTGACGAAGCCCGCCTTTACGATGGTGATCCACAATGTGGAAGCCGGGTCTCCGGCCGCGGCCACGGGACAACTGCAAAAAGGACAGGTTATCGAGAGCATCAATGGGGTGGTGCTGAAAGACCGTGATCCGCGCATGATTCTGGGTGATATTCTCACCGAGGCTGAAGCCAAGGATGGTCTGATTAACCTTAAGATCAAGGATCTAGGTGATGTGGTTGTGCAAATCCCCGTCATGGGTTCGTACAGCAGAACCTGGCCGCTCAACTGTCCGAAATCGGACAAGATCGTGCGCAAGCTGGCGGATTATCTTGCCACGCAGGAAAAGCCGACATGGGGTGCCGCATTATTTATGCTTTCGACGGGCGAGGAAAAGGATTTGGACGTGGTGCGGAAGTGGCTGTCGGGTAGTGAATCGATGGGGGGCTATCCCTGGCATGCGGGCTATCTGGGGATTGCCTATTGCGAGTACTATCTCCGTACGGGGGATCAGAGCGTCCTGCCTGCCATCAAGAAAATGGCCGACCGCCTGGCGGCGACCATGTACAACGGTGGCTGGAGTGGTCGCGGCGAGGGGGGCAGTTTCAATTACTCTACCGGTACGGGGCAGATGCATGCGGCAGGCGTTCATTGTATCACGTTTCTGCAATTGGCCAGAATGTGTGGTGTAGATGTGGACGAGTACATGTTTCAGGAATCGCTCAAGACCTTTTACCGGTTTGCCGGTCACGAAAATGTTCCCTATGGTGATGGTTGGCCGGAGGGGGGATACCGGGATAACGGCAAGAGTGCAGGACTGGCGGTGGCACTGGCGGCGGCGGCCCGTTTGACGCCTGACGGTGAGTCGTCCATTTATGCCACGGCCCGCGATAATGTGGCAATGAAGAGCTTTTATGCCACGACCTGGTTTCATGCGGCACATACGGGCGGGGGCATTGGCGAGATTTGGCACCATGCCGCGATGTCCATGCTGCACGAGCGGCGTCCGGTCCAACATCGAACCTACTTTGATACGCGCCGCTGGGTCATGGAGCTTTCACGGCGGCATGATGGCACGATCGGGATTGCAGGCGTGACGGATCGTTATGATAAATCGGCCTCGGAGCAGGAGCGAGCCTGGGGAAATTACTTTGCCTTGAGCTATACCATCCCCCGCAAGAAATTGATTGTATTCGGGGCGCCCTTGACCCGATGGTGCAAGCCCCATCAGCTGCCTGAACGCCCATGGGGCAGGCCGGCAGACGATGCTTTCGTGCAGGTTGAACCGATTCGGAGCAAGCTTTTGTCGATGGATGACCTGATGCGCGAAACTGTGGAAAAAGATGCATCATGGGCTGTGATCACTCTTTTCAACCAGGTAAATGTCGATGATGCGCTCTTGTTGAAGTACATTACACATCCGGAGATGGCGAACCGGGCAGGCGCGATGTCGGAAGCCGTCAAGCGGGGACGTGCGGCAGATTTTGTTTTGCCCCTACTCAAGGCGGATGATCCGCGGGCGCGCCATGCCGGGCTGCTGGCGATTACAGGCATGTTCAAGGGTCGTGCGCTTTCCAATAACGATCTTTCGCCCGAAATGTTCGAGAAGATCGCCAATATGATTGCGGACCCCAATGAGTCCTTGTGGGTGGTGCAAGCAGCATTGCAGGCGATGCGTCGGGCCTCACCCGAATGGATCGGTCAAAACCGTGATGTCATTATGGTCTATCTTGACCATGAGGACTGGTTCTTGCGGACGCGTGCGATTGAAGCCCTGCTGCCGATCTGTACGGATCAAGCACATTACAAGACCGTACTGCCTGCCATTTTCAAAGTGATGGCTGCGTTCACAACGCAACAAGCACTGGCACCTGCCGGTGACTTGCGCCGTGCGCTGGGTGGCGCCGATTCAACCGTCAAGGAATACGCCATGTCCCAGCTTGTCGAAGCCTTCGATATGGTCCCGTCCGTCATGCGGTTTCCCGGGGGACGCATTGTTGCGGATGGCGCCAAGAGCGTGAAGGGACGGATGGCATCCATGATGGAGCCACTTCCCGGTGGGGACATGTATTTGAAGACGATGCCGAAGATGACGCCGGCGGCCGCGCGGGCGGGGGGAGATTCAGATGCACACATGTATACCTACAGCGGGACGTTTACCCCGAACGATGCCATCATGGGGACTTGGCATTGGGCCGTCTGGCCACGACCAAAGCATGAGGGGGAAGTCGACAAGCTAATGCGTTCCTGGTTGGCAGGGTACAAGAAAAAGGGGCCGGATAAAAATCCGAAAGACGTGTTGAAGCTCGGTGCTGATGGGGAGGTCAAGAGTAGAAGCTTCAAAGGCTATTTCTGGACCGATACTATGCTTGTCAGCAAAAACGAGAGCAAGGCGCACCACATGGAACTTCGGACGATAGACGGGATAGACTTCCTGATCATTGA
>CAZRCN010000200.1:0-4261 GCA_964598575.1 uncultured Victivallales bacterium
TCAGTAAACACCATATCCGCCCTCACGCCGTTCATTAGCTTTTCAACATCTTCTATCTTTGTACTATCGCCACACATAAGGTAATGCCTACCTAGCTGATAAACCTCGCCTAGTTTTGATACAGGCTCTCCTTCGTCTACTGCAGGTGCTTCGTCCTCTTCCACTTCCTCCGTATCCCAAGTTATCTCAACACCCCAATCCTCTAAAGGTAAATCATCCCAAACATTTGCGAGAATGTCCCAGTCGTATTCCCCGAACTCTACATTATCCCTAATAGCAAACTCCCGCTTTTCCTCTAAGGTATAGCCTTTTAGCTCTTTGAAGTATTCGGGTTTCATTTCAATTCCTAGTTCTTGTAAAGCCCTGTATCGCATATTCCCGCCCCATATAACGCCATCTTCATCGTAAGCAATCGGGCGTATCTCTAGCATTTTGGTAAAGGTGTCGATAGACTCTTTTAGTTTCTCAAACTGTTCTTCTTTTATCTGTCTAGGATTATCGGGGTTAACTTTTAGTTGGGTATAGTCCACTTAGTCCTCCAAAGTTGCAATATTTTTACTCGTCTTGTGATCTTCAACAGCTCTTTTTGTCCTGCAATTCGGGCAGGTCTTAGGCTCTTTGAATTTCATACGATAGTAGAAGGCTTGCTCTTTTGCAGTCCAGATGAAATCATTTCCACAATCTTTACAAAGCAATCTTTTATTTTCATAGGACGATGCGTCCTCTTTTTTAGGGTCGTTTGGTATTTCCATATTTCTTCCTTGATAATTTTGTAATCTTTGACTGAATAAACTGTCGGGGTATAAAAAGAATATCTATTAGAATGTCTAACAAGTCTCGTATTTTACGCATAAGTTTTAGTTTCATTTCTTCAAAAGGGACGGCTTAGAGGAGGCATTTAGAATGTTGAATTCGAATACCTGACCGTCCCAAACCTATTATACCTCAAGGTCGGAAATCTCGCATATTTACTTTAAGTTTACTATACCTTTTCAAAAGTTTCATACTTTGAAAACCCCGCCTCCCAGTATTCCAGACCATTCCAATCTCCGTAAAATAGACCGCATTCGGGGCATTCTATTGGGGTTTCCTCTCTATATTTTTCAGAATAAAGCCCGTGTTCGCAAGGGTTATCTCGAGGCTTGTAATACAGATACTTCGATCCAATATCCATAAATTCCCTGCCTCTCATTTTTAGCGTGGAGATATTAGACATTCGGTATCTCCACTTGAAACCTTTGTTGTTCACATACCACGAAATGTTTATAGAATCTCTAAATTGATGCGAGCCGTATGGAAGGTCAGCTAGAGAATTTGCGTGTCCTATATCCAAAAGGCAAAAGGGGCAAAGATAGTAAACGTTCCCTAAAAATTCAACTCTATAAAGTTTTTTTCTTATTAGGGTACAAGCACTACACCGAGCTTTTCTTTTCAATTTTACCCTTTTCAGTATTTTCATCAATTCGAAATGTTTTTACTGTTTCTAAGCGTTTCTTTATTTTTTCAATCAGCTGGTTATCTATATCGGACAAGTTCTGAATGTAAGCTGTATCCAGTACCCAAGTAAACCACCTAATAATGGTTTCGAGTTCGGTTTTTTTCAGTAATACGGAAGTTGCAGGTTCGTTTTCAATGCCCAGTTTTTTCTTCCTCAATTCTATCAAAAGTTTTTCTGTTGACCATTCGTTGTCCGCGCATTTTTCTAATAGCTCTCTTTTATTCTCCTTCGCTGCCAGTATCATATGGTGTCGGTGAGATAACATATCAATGCGATCCTCGGGAGGCCACGCCTTAGAAACGCTTCTATACCGTGCTAAGGTGGCTCTTTTAACGCCAATGGCCGTGGCATATTGTCCGAGGGAGTCTCTGCCGTATTGTTTTTCTACCTCAAGCGCTAAATCACCGAGAACCCATTGAGTTTGATTACGTAACTCCATAGCGATAATTCCAGAAGAAACCAACTCCTCCCAATCACTTCCTTTTATCTGCTTTAGTTCTGTGGTCATTTTTTACCCGAAACCTCGCTAAGTACTTTTTCTATTTTTTCAATCCCAGACTTAAGTCCCGTTTTTATCTTATCGATTCTTTCTTCATCTCTCTCTACACGAATTATCTCTATCTTGTCTAGATTATCATTGAACACTACAAAATCACACCAATCTCTGTTGGTAACAAACATTTGGTGTTGCATTTGCCAGATATATCCAGAGTTGATTTTTTTATCGTACATAAATCTGATAAAGTTGGCGTCATTCGGGCATTTTATCTCAATCAACCCGTCATCTCCTACCAAACCATCAGGACTTACTCCCGTATACTTATCAAGCTCCACGTATCCTACGGTTTCCACTTCCCGCCCAGTTTGTAATTCGTATATTTTTCTTGCCATATCTTCTAATTCCCTACCTCTTTTCATATCCTCATTGTCGGGAATGTACTTAAATCTTCCTGTCAAAATCTCCGCTACCTTCTCGAATACCTTTGTCTCCAAGCCTTTTCCGTTAGTGGCGACCGCCTGGGCAGTAGTTCCGCCGAACTTACCCAAGCGGATATTAAACCACTCGTCCGAGCCTTGTTCCATAGAATGAAATTTAGGCTGTTGACTCATCTTGCTTTATCCTTTCTTTTACGCCCTCGAATAAAGGGATTAAATCGCTTTTCTTATACTTCTTCTGTAATTCCTTGAAAAGCTCCGAAGCCTCGGCATTACTTTCGCAAGCCTCAATCCTTTCCTTATCTTCCTCCGAAACACCCTCCCCTAGTTCTTTACGAATCATCTCAACCCTGTCACTCTCGGCTATTTCAAAAGCCGTCATCATAAGATACCTTCGGAGATATGTTATCTGACCTCCCAAATTTTGAATAGGTTGCGCCCCGCCAGTACCGTCCTTTTTTAACCCTATCTCCACATCAGCCGTGGGGCTGTGAAAAAGAATTGTTTCACTCGGCTCCTCGGCATTTATTACCGATAAGCAAGCCCTGTCCTTTTCAAGGGTAAAGACGGTCAATAGTCCATTCTTGGCACATAATTTGTTAATAGCGGGAAGAAAATCCCCCAACTCATAATACTCGAACTTTGAGTATGTATTCTCTCCCGACTTTTTCAAGTCCATATCTTGCAAGGTTTCTCGAACCTTTGCTAATTTTTTGTAGATGTTTTCCATTTTGCCTCCTCTCTTTTTAATTTTTTAATTTTCGCTGTATCCTTCGAACTTTCGCTTGTAATCCAGAATGTCCTCTCCTCTTACGAGATATCCCTTTTTTCCCGCAGGGTAAGCATTCAGGTTACCGCGTCGGATCTGTTTTAAGACATAGAAATAATCCTTTTTCCGCTTGGTGTTCAAAATCCAACCGTTTTCGGCTACCTCTCTCGGTCTATATAATTCGTTTTCCTGTAAATGATTTTCCATTTTTTCCTCCTCTCCTTTTAATTATATAATATTTTCCTTGCAAATTCTAGTAGTTCGCCCTTTGAATTGTTACATTGCAAAGGTCTCCACAACCCAAGGAATCCCTCAACGCTATAGATAGATCAGCTATTCTACCAAGGGAATCAAATCCTCCCGTGTCCGTTATTCTGGCGTGTTCATTTAACCCATTGTCAACGTTTGTAATCTTTACCCAAGTTCCCAAGGGAAGATGATTAAATGCAAGCGTCTTTTGAGTATCATCCAATCTCTCGCCATTCGCCATTATGAAGTTGGGGTTACATCCCACACACCACTCAGGCCTGGCACCGTACCAAGTAGCCTCACCCGCCCAAATCTTAGGGGCGGGGTTTTGTGTAACTTCTTCTGTTTCCTCTATCTCAATATCTTCCTCTACAACATCCTCCGTATCCTCCTCACTATCCTCTATGATCGGAGAAATTATCTCACGTCTCTCAACTCGGACTGGCGTTTGCCAAACTAGGGTAAAATTATCGCCCCAAATATCTGCCAATATCAACAGCACTACGAATACCCCCGCCCATTTTAGCCCTTTTAGCCCCCAGTCCTTCAAAATCTCAGTATATGTTTTTTCCTCCATTTCTAATTCACCCCCTTTTTAGGTAACTTTGTAACTAATGCTCCGTATGCGTCGGGTTTTATTTCCCAAGTACCCTCACCCCTATCAAACTTGTCGTTCAAAAAATCAGCGATATCGTTTGCAATACCCTTGTGCATTTGCCTCGCCTGATCCATATCTCCCGCCTTAACTACTACCACCAACTCTAAATTACTTTTTGTTAGATATTCATTCATTTGTTTAATCCTTTCCT
>CAZRCN010000201.1:0-4252 GCA_964598575.1 uncultured Victivallales bacterium
TCTAACCACCACCCCCTGGATGATGCCTTGCCCATGATGCCGGACGGCACAACTGTCCGAGAAGTGGGGTCAGCCCTGAAGAATAAAGATTGCTGCTGATTACGTGCCTTTTTACTTCCTCCTCGCTATACGGGCAGCGGCAAGCTGCGCTTCTGCTTGCTTGACTTGACGGCGAAGCCGCCGGTCTTTGGCTAGTTTATCCGGCAAGCTCTTGAGCTGTTGGCTTACAGCAGAACCACTTCCAACATTCAGATAGTCGGCAACATCGCGTTGACTCTGGCCTGCGTAGCGGATCAGGCAGTGGGCAGCGGTGGGAACGTAACATGCTGATTCGCTCCTCAATCGGCTTGTGCTTATGGCTGCTTGCCTGCACCGGATTCAAATGCACATAACGCGAGAGCGACAGAAGGTAGTCGTCCCCTTCAACCAGTTTGGCCTTGTAGCGACCGTCAAACAGGTGTCCGTGGCGACCGTGACGAAGGTTGTAGTAGACAGTGTACGCCGTCGAAAGCGACTGCATGAATTTCGAACAATTCGCCTCCGGCGTCTCGAAAACCAGATGGAAATGATTCGTCATGCAAACGAACATGTACAGTCGAATATTGAACGGCTCGACACGCTCGCCCAGACGATCAACGAAGCGTTCGTGGTCCGCATCATCCTTGAAAAGAAACGTCTTGTCCGTCTGCCAATTGCCTACCATACGGCAGGTGACGTGGTAGATCGCTCCCGGATATTCAACTCGCAATTGTCGTGCCATAAAACCAAATATGGCAGAACGAATTATCGATTGCAATCTTTATTCTTCAGGGCTGATAGGCATATAAAGGCTTGTCCCATTTTAGGCACATGATGGTATGCTTCCTACAGTTGGAGGCATTAGCAAAAGGAGGTCTGGAATGGGATTGCATTGTGCAGTGGATTTGCATGGTAACAATGGGTATTACGGCATTGTAGACGAGACGGGGAATCGGCTAATGAGTAAACGTTTGCCAAATGATTTATCGCTGGTGCTGGGGGCTCTCTCTCCATATCGCGATCGCCTTGAGCGTGGCGTTGTGGTTGAGTCAACCTTCAACTGGTATTGGCTGGTAGATGGACTACGAAACAATGGTATCGAGACTCGGTTAGCCAATCCGGCCGCGATGGAACAGTACAACGGATTGAAGAACACGGATGATGAGAGCGATGCGTTTTTCCTGACAGAGATGGACCGTCTGGGTATACTGCCAGAAGGCTATATCTACCCGAAGGAGGAACGACCGGTGAGAGACCTGTTGCGACGACGCCTGCTGCTCGTAGGACAGCGTACAGCGCATATCCTGAGCTTCCAGAACCTTGTGGCTCGCGAGCGTGGCGAGCAGATAAGCTCCAACAATATCCAGAAGCTTTGGCCAGCGGAAGTTGAAGAGCTCTTTGATGATCCACGCCTGGTGCTCATGGGGCAGACGAACATTGAGGCGATACGCTTCCTGACCAAGCAGATCCACGCCATCGAGAACCGTGTGCTGGCAGAGGCAAAACTCAAGCCGGAGTACGAGAAGCTGCTAACGGTTCCGGGCATTGGCAAGATTCTTGCATTGACGATCATGCTGGAGACCGGTGATATCAGCCGTTTCAAGAAAGTGGGCAACTACACATCGTACTGTAGAATGGTGAAGTCATCCCGGACATCGAACAACAAGAAGAAGGGCGAGAATAATCGCAAGAACGGTAACCGATATCTGTGCTGGGCGTATGTGGAAGCAGCCAATTTCATTCGCCGATACTGTCCCGAGGCGAAGGCCTGGCACCAGCGCAAGGCGGCCCGGAGCAAGCAGGTAGTGGCGACCAAGGCACTGGCCAGCAAGATTTGCAAAGCGTGTTATTTTATCATCAAGGATCAGGAGGAGTTTGACCTGAAGAAGATATTCGGATAGACGGGCTGCGGCAGGGAACCGAACTTGGGGTTGGTTGATCCTCCCAGGGCTGATTGGGACCTGTCGTATCCCACTTTGATATCGACGACAGCAAAGATTTTGTCATTTCGCCCGTGCCATGAATCGAATGGGGTTGGGATTCCGGTATTGCCGGAAGAACCGCAGATCTGTGCACTCCTTATGGGCATGGTACGGCACGGATGTTTTTCTGGTCTCGCTTGTAGCGGGATGGGGAATGCGGGGTTGTGAGAGCAGGCCTGCAAACCTAGAACCAGATGGATGACTGAGCGAAGTGTACCTTCGACTCGAATGACGAAAAGACCCGGTGTGAAATCGGACGGAATTGGCGGTGTCGGCGGTGGTATGGATGCCAAGAAAGGAGACTATTCCCCGTTCTGGGGAACGGAGGGATTTTTTGTCTCTTGACATCCGCCTTTAATGGATGACCCCAATCCCCCCAAGACTTGTTTTCGAAGAAAAAGGGGACGCATCTTTACATTTGACATTGCTTTGAAATTCGCTGCATTGCTTTGGCCAATTGACGATCTTTCTGGGCACGCTTCTTGAGCCTGAGAATGGCAACGGCCACTGCCGAATAGTCCATGCCTACAGCATGCTTCCTCCAGCAAACAAAGAAAATGCAAGGCATCTTGATCATGACAGAACAACTCACCACGATGGTCGCCGCGTGCGCATACGTGATACATCCCCCCTGCCACCCTCACTCTTGCCTGCCTTGCCATGACAGAACACTAAAAACAAAACCAAAGAAATGTCAAATGTAAAGATCCGTCCCTTTGCTCTTTCGGGAAGCCGACCAACGGGAGACAGGCTTCATGTACTCATGAAGCAACGAAGTGGCAATTCGGTCACGAAACACGACCAGAACGCGGCCACGCAACCAAAAATCATACGGTCAGAAAAAAGCCGGATTTACGATCAGAAAAAAATCGGCAACATTTATTCGGCTCGCAACACCTACTTCCATCCGTAAGATCCTGGCCCAGAGCCAACGGAAACCAAACCTCCTTTATAGAACAAACCATCTTCATCATGCCGAAACAAGATGGACCATGAAAATTCCGATTCTTCCTCAGAATATACCTCATATAAAAGCACACTGCCCGCATCATGAGATGGGGGGCCAAGGTGAGCCTTTATATCACTGACATAGAAAATCTGGGAGGACACGCCATCAGGGATACCCTCAAATTGTTGTCGTTCCCAAAATTTGAGCAATTCTCGACCTTGGGTTCCCCTCGTTTCCGGTGGGAGCTGAGAAAACTGCTTGGTCGCTAAACGAATCTCTGATGGCCAATCTTTCGGTGCATACCAAAAAACTTGATTCGTTTGCTTTTTTGCAAAATATACTGATGCAACTATACCTGTGATAGTTACTGTAACGACTAACAAAATCATAAAACACAAACGGCGGCGTCTGATCAAGCTGGCCCACATTTGATTCTCCTTGGTCAATAAAAAAATCAATTACATTTCGGATTAAGGACAATCCGGCAAATCCGATTCTTTAAGAGGGGTAGGCATCCTAATGCTGTGTATGTGCCTATAATAATCTTTTCTGCCCTCGCTGTCCCGAACCCAGGAAGAGCTCTCACGAGTGATGCCGCCCCATTCTTGACCTTCATATCTTCTGAATTTACTGAGGGCAACAAGCCATATATCTTCAAGGTATTGTTCTAGTCTTTCTTTGGCTTTATCAAAACCCAGTTCGTCACACACGATCCCGCATCGTGTTGCCGCCCACCCCGTACCAGCTATCGGACCGTAGTATGCCTCTAAACCATTTAATGACACCCTGGCGCGCCGGAATTCATGCCCCCTTAAGTTGCGCCAGCCCCTTTCTGTAATTACATCACCAATATATGAACGGTCAATAACAACAAGTCTAATGTCAATTCTAAATGCATGGTTACGTTTGACCTTAGCACAGCATTCACCAACCTTCTCTATATCTCGTATCGGCGCAGCAAAATTAATCGGTCTATCTGCCGCCCACCCATCTGTGCCAGGCGGCAGCAATGGATCTCCATAACGAACCCCGGTTAAACTCATGAGCCAAAAAAGATCCGCGTTTCCTCGAAGGTTTCTCAGTCGGCCTTCAATAATTGTATTTCGTCGAGGAGGGAATATAGACATACCCAGAAAATCAGTATGGTTGTAGGGAGCGTTCCCAACAAAACCATACAGATTGTATCCTCCCCGCTCCCCGATCGGATCCCTGTTGATCCAGCGGCCGAGTTCGGGGCTGTAGTATCTGTAGCCGTAATAGTAATCCGGCGAATGGGTCGTAGGGGCAGAATTGGCGAATGAAT
>CAZRCN010000202.1:0-4219 GCA_964598575.1 uncultured Victivallales bacterium
ATGCGATAGAGGGAGAATCCATACTGATGCATATCGACAATGCCGGTATATGTGCTTCCTCAGGCTCCGCATGCACTTCAGGCTCTCTTGAACCTTCCCATGTACTCAGGGCCATGGATGTCCCGTTCAAATCGGCCCACGGCTCGATCCGTTTCAGTCTGTCGATTTACAACACCGCCGACGAGATGGAGTACATCGTGAAAACACTGCCACCTGTAATACGCAAACTTCGGCTGATGTCTCCATTCTGGGACAGATGCAATGATAAGGCTTAAGCACGGACACAATGAAATCAAAAAGCTTGTGGAGGATTCGGCCGGGCAGGATTTCAACTCCTGCCTGCACTGTCTTACCTGTACCAATGCCTGCCCGTTTGTCCGGGCGATGGACTACAACCCCAATGCAGTAATCCGGCTCATCCAGCTGGGCATGGAAAAAGAGGTGCTTGAATGTTCAACCATCTGGGTGTGCGTGGGGTGCAATACATGCTGCCATTTCTGCCCCATGGCCATTGATATCCCGGCTGTCATGGATTCCCTGCGCCATGCTGCACTTGAACGTAACGTTACCGTAAAAGAGCCGGATATCGTCAATTTTCACAAAGAGGTCCTGAACTCTGTGAAAAAATACGGCAGAACCCATAAACTTGAAATCATGATGCGATACAAACTTAAATCCGGGAACCTTTTCAGTGATTTCGGGATCGGTCTTAAAATGCTTCAGAAGCGGAAGCTCGATCTGACCCCGTCAAAGGTGAAAAATGTCAAGGCGATCAAGACCATCTTCGAATAAAATAAATGTGAAGTTTTCCTACTTTCCGGGGTGTTCCCTTGCAGTGGAAACAGGGATTTAAAAACCAGCCAAAAACAGGGGTAAAAAATCTGCCACTGGGTCAGGAGGGCGTAGGTGTGCGTTTTCGGTGCAAGCCAAAGTCGCCGGTAGGGTATGGCGGCCTGATTTTCAAGCCGCCCGGGTTTTTACATCAATCGAATCACCTATGATCTTTTTCGATAGCTTTCTCCTTCCAGTATAAGAATCTCGGAGTTGTAAACGAGTCGGTCGGCAATCGCTGTGGCCACAGTGGTTCCGTCAAAGATGTCCCCCCATTTGGCAAACGGCAGATTGGTCGTAATAATAGTCGACTTTTTTTCGTGCCTGTTGCTGATGACCTGGAAGAACAGGTTTGATCCCTGTTTGCCCAGCGGAAGATACCCGATTTCGTCACAAACAAGGAGATCCTGTGATTGATAGTGTTTTAACTTTTTCAGCAAGGTGTGCTCCGCCTCGGCTGCTACGAGCTGATTGATCATGTCCATGGCCGAGGTAAAGAGGGTTTTGATACCGGCCTGGGTGGCGGCATAAGCCAGGCACTTGGACAATAAGGTCTTCCCGGTACCGGGATTTCCGATCAAAATGACATCCTTGTGGTCCCGGATAAAATCCAGGTCCATTAACCGAAGAATCCGGGTTTTTTCTTTCTTCCGGGACTGGTCATGGGCAAAATCAAATTGATCAATGGTGGGCTTTTCTTCGAGACGGGACTGTTTATATCGCAGCGCGATCCTGGCTTTCTCCCGGCAGTCAAGTTCAATTTCCAACAGCCGATCCATGGCTTGAAGAGCGGACAGATTCTCCCGTTCGGCTTGATCGAGTACGTCAGGCAAATTCAGTGCACAGTTTTTCAACCGCAGCGCTTTAAATTTTTCAATCACATTATCCATTTTTCTTTCTCCTTTGAGCCGCGATAGCGTCATATTCCGCCAGATTGGGCCGGGGCAGCCGGATGGCATTGAGGTCCTCGTTTTTTAAATGCACAGGCGGATGGCAGGTGACCGGTGTCATCTCCTGGTAAAGAATGTTTTGCACGTAAGAGACCCCGTACAGCTTATGGGCCTTGGCTTTCTGCAGCGCATAGATAAAAGCGGAGTTGCCGTATTCTTCATTGAGTTTTAAAAGGTGTTCCACGGTCTTTTTCAAGGGCTGGGCCGCATCTGCCAGCTTTTCCAGGTAATCCACGGCATCCTGACCCAGGGACATGAAAACCCTGACCTGTTTGTCCATGAATATTTTCTTTTTCAGCCGTTTGACCTGCTCGCTGTGAGACGGCAGCTCCAGTCGCTTCTTTTTCTGCCAGGTGCGCACATGGGTTGCCACCTGCTTGTCCTTGTAATAAATCCATATGGTTCGGCTGTCCGCCTTTAAGGTGACTTTCTTGCCGACCAGCCGGGGCGGCACCGTGTAAATATTGTTATCAAAACGAATACCAAAGTCCTTGTAAACCGTCAGCGTTTCCGTTTCCCTATAGGCGGGCAGAGGCTCGGGCAAAGGCCTCAAGGCCGACTTATCAAGACGGTCGGCAGGTTTTTGTCCGGTGGTTTGATGATGCCTCTGATTGGCTGTGGTGTTCAACCAGGACAGAACCTGCTGGTTGACATCCTCAAGCCCGGTGAATGATCTGAGCGGCCAGAAGTTGTTCCGCAGATATTTGATGCTGTTTTCGATTTTGCCTTTCTCGTTGGGCGCCCTGATATTACAGGCTTCCGGTGTGATCCCGAAGGGCCGCAGAAAATCCAGAAACGCTTCGTTAAAACGAACTATGGCCCCGATACGCTCAGTTACCGCCGTCAACATATTATCCACCACAATTTCTTTGGGTGTCCCTCCAAAGTAGCTGAAGGCCTGTACCAGGCACCGATGTAGTGTGGCCTGATTCTGACTGTGAGTAAAGACTACATACAGCATTCGGCTGTGGGATTCGATAACCGCCAGAGCATACAGTTTTCTGGAACTTTTCCCGTACACAAGGCTGCCGAAATGCCCCCAGTCAATCTGCATCTGCTGTCCCGGCATGGATTCAAAACGAATAAAAGCCTGTTTTTCAGATGCATCTCTAAGGTGCCTGAGAAGATCCCGAACAATGGTGATTTCTCCGTCAAATCCTTTTTCCTGTATCTCTCTTAAAACAACGGGCGCTTTTATGCCGGGATGCTGATCCACCATTCTCTTGATGATCCCCCGGTAAGGATCTATCTTGGAAGGTCTGCCCGGTCTTCGGGAGGAAACGGTGTCCGGCTGCACAATATACTTGGACACGGTTCCCCGATCCAGCTTTAACGTGCCGGCAATCTCGCGGATGGAAAATCCCATGTTCTTTAACCGGTGTATTTCAAAAACCGTTCGTTTGTCGATCATCGGTTTTTCCTCCTATGATTGATTGGCCGCCGACGGCAATGAAAGCACCTGGAACAAGGTTCCGTCGTATGCAATAAGATCCTTATGAATCAGGCAGCTTCGGGCAAATGTATATGCCTCGTCCCCAAGTCCCAGAACCGATTGAATCGTTTTGTCGCCGTAAAATGAAAGCCCGTTCTTGTCGGAAGCCAACACCAGAAACAGGTAAAGCACCAGTTCATGCAGACTTAATGATTGGAAAAAACCATCGGTCAGGAACCGGTGAGGAACAAAAGCAAACCCTTTGCCAGGGCGACGGACACGTTCTTGAATCAGCACATGCTTTTTAATCATGATGTCCTCCTTATGGGTGAATGGTTTTATTCCGGTGTAGCATATTCTTTTCGTGTGTGTCCTCGCGTCCATCTTTGCAATCATTGATAACTGCCTGGTATGCAAGCGATAAAAATTTCCACCGCGTCCATCTTTGCAACCGCCGGCACCAGCCAATATCGACCGGACAGGCTGTTATTGTTGGATTTTCCCGCGTCCATCTTTGCAATACCAATGGTTTTGCACGGGTGAATACAAGCCTGAGTCCTTCTTTTTGCGTTTCTGATTTTTTGAAGAGTGCGATTTCGATCGGCCTTATCTTTATGCCTGCGACGGTAATTTTTCCAGTAATCCGGGTTGTTCCGAAGCCACTTTTTTTGGGCCAGGCGCTGCCCTTCCCGGTAATCCGAGTCCGAGGCCAATTTCTCCTTCTGCCAGATCTTTTTTCTGATACGCTGGCAATCCGGATTTGAACAGAAACCCTGGGATCTGTTTCTGGGAATAAAAAAAGTACTGCAGCCTGCACAGGGCACCGGTTCCATATTTCTCCTCCTTTAAACCAACTCAAAAAGTTGAATTAAATGGAGGGAATTATAGGATATTTATATTTCTTTAAGGGAATTAAATGGAAAGAAGATGGGTGGCTGGCTTTTTGTCCTGAAATTGGCTGGGAAAAAATCCCTCAAACTGGCGGGGAATTAAATCCCTGTTTACA
>CAZRCN010000203.1:0-4184 GCA_964598575.1 uncultured Victivallales bacterium
ACAGCAATGGAGACACCCAACTCAACATAATCATGAGCTACACATAACATTTCCACATTTTGCTCCAATGTCCGCAGCGCGAGGCTGTTTCAGACCGCCTGCTGCTGAAACGCTTGCGTGCCATCTATCCGGCCAAGAAGGTGGCGCAGATTGCCGGAGAGTTGACGCAACTACGCCAGAGCGGTGAACATGATGCGGCTGACGCGCTCAAAGCAGGCTTCACGTATCGGATGTATGATATCTCGGCCTATTTCAAATCGCTCAAACAGAATTTTTCCCAGTGGTACAACAGGCGCAATGATCGCACGGGCCCATTATGGGATCAGCGTTTCAAAAGCGTCATGGTGGAAGGTTCAGGATATGCGCTTTCGACGATAGCGGCCTATATCGACCTCAATCCAGTGCGGGCTGGCATCGTCGAGGACCCGATCGACTATCGCCACTGCGGCTATGCTGCAGCCCTCGGCGGCAATTATACCGCCCGCGAAGGCATACGTGGTATTTGGCTTGGCGTGGGCGCGGAGGCTTCCTGGCTGCGCGTACATTGCCAATATCGCAAACTGCTCTTCTTGCAGGGCGAAGCCCATCCGGTCGATCAGGCTGGCAATCAACGTGCTGGCTTCTCAAAAGAGGCCGTAAAAGCAGTTCTGGCGCAAGGCGGTTCGCTTTCCAGAGAGCAGTTACTCCGCTGCCGGGTCCGTTATTTTACCGATGGCGTGGCGATTGGTAGTCGGGAATTTGTCGAGGATATCTTCCAATCCAGTCGCCATTGGTTTGGAAGTCGCCGCAAGACGGGCGCCAGAGCCATGCAAAACGCAAAAGACATCGGACTTGTCAGCATGCGCGATCTACAGCTATCTCCTATTAGCATTCGTTAAGAGCAATCCAATAAAGCATCCTTCTGATCGACCGAATTCCCCACCGGTCTGCCTCCCCGCTGTGCCGTTTGCCGTTCAACCGGGACGTGCGGACCGAAAACACAGGCGTTAAAGACCGGATCACAGGTGTAATCGACGAGCCGCCCCACATCGCTACGAAGACTTGATCAACTCAATCATCCAACCTATGCAAAATTGGTAACTTTTACCATCAACTGTCTGTCCCCAAGTGACCTTGTTGCCCAGCCTTCGCGCACAGCGACTGCGGCGGGGCATGCCTGATTGACGACACGTGCCCCCAAACCATCGGTTGATTTTGTGCCTTTTGTGAGGGGCGGGAGTAGGCGGGAGCGGGGGTTGGATTTGCTGCGGACATTGCCCAATGTCCTGGCCATCCGGGGCTGTGCGAGACAGCCTCCCCTCGGCCGTTCCCACGGTCTTGTGGTGAACCACTTCGTTGGTTTAATGTTTACAGGGGGGTTCCGCGCCCGTGCGCACAAATACGCGCACAAGAATTTCGGAACATAACTTTCGAGTGCTGTCTGGGTATTCTCTACATACGCGAAAATCGACATTTTATTAACTATCATAAAGCACCAAACAATATAGGTTATGTTTGGTAAATGTAGGTGTGTTGATGTTGCGCCCAAATACTATTTCCAGCCACAACAGGAGGATCTTAGGGCTGCATTGTTAAAGCATATGCCTGGAATCACCTACTACCCGTGTCCAGACGTCAAAGTGTAATGGGAATTGTAATGCCATTGAAGACACGGCAGTTAGACATACCACATAGACAGCAGCTCAACAACGCTATGGTGCGTTAGCACGCTTCAAAGAGAGTGAGATTTATAACCAGAAAGTGGCATAAAATCATATTGACATTATTTGTGTACAGAAATATATTTATGTACAGAAATGCAATCTCATATAAGTGGTCTAAAAGTAAGCGCAAGATGAACAGTAAAGAAGAATATCTTATAGACAGCGTATCCTGCTGGCTGGCTGAACAAGGTTTTGAAGCACAAGGCAAGCAAGCTGGTGGTGACTTTGCCCCACTGCGCCCAGACCTAATCGCAAAAGGTCCGTCTGGATCATTGGTTATCGAAAGTAAGGTTGCCTACGCTTACCGGTCAAAGGTTTTTCCGGCGCTTGTTGGTGATGCCATCCTGCGAGCGCAGCATGCAAAACCGAAACCGAATCTGTTGCTCGCCTTTCTGCTAGATAAACTGAACGACAAAGCTGTCTCAGACGTAGAACGCTACGCAGAGGATTTCTATCCAGAACTGAATTGGTTCTTAATGGACGAAAGTGGATCAGGGATGGTGAAACTCTCGGGACTACGACAAGATATCTCCCGTGAACCGTACATCCGTAAGGCCGATATTCGTAGCTCCCCTTATTCGACCCGTGGAAGCCTGTTCTCACCAAGCAATAGACGCCTGCTGAAAATGCTCCTATTACCAGGCATTGATCCACGCTATTGGGGCGGACCGTCTAAAGTGCCTGATGCTATTGTCAAATTGGCGAAGGCCTGTAACCTATCGCAACCAAAGGCGTCGGCATTCGTGAAGCGCTTTGAGGAAGCAGGTTTCCTACGTCGCTCAGATGGAAAGTTGAAAATCATAAGACACGAAGAGCTCCTCGAAGAATGGTACTTTGGCATAAAACAGGAACGTCGCATACTTCAACCTGTTCGATCAATGTATGGTGACTCGCTTGAGAGAATAATGGAAAAGGTGAAGTCGCGACATGCTCTGCACAACAAACCAGATGTTGTGGTGGGATCGCACTACGCATGCCATGCCCACGACATTGGGCGTTCAAGCGTAAAGTCTGCTATATTATATGTTAGCAGAGCATCCATCATGGAGTACCTGGATCTTGTTGCTGACGAGTCCGGCTCTGCTTCCCTTTGGCTTGCCTCAAGTGACTTTGAAGCAATCAGACAGGGGACTGTTATTGCCGATGGACTACCTGTGTGTGACATCCTTCAGTGCTACCTGGATGTCAGAGGATCCAGAGCGCGTGGCCAGGAACAAGCAGACTACATAGCACAACACATTCTGCTTCCTCATTTCAGGAGTATGCCATGAGCCTTCTCGGTGATGATTTCGACGGCTTCTTCGCCAAAGCTATTGAGGCCCTTGAACCATACCTTGAGGATGTCGTATGCATCGGTGGTTGCGCAAACGCACTTTACCGCTTTCACAACCATGCAAGCGATGTGATATGGGGATACTTAGGAACAAAGGATGTCGATACGGCAGTTCCTCAAAAGCTACCGCTTAATGGTCGTCCCCCAGTGTCAACGCTCATGGATGGCATAGGGTTCAAGGAGATGATGGTTGGAAGCGCGGATGATGTGGTTATTAAATATGGACCAAAAGAAGAAAAGAGCGTAGCGGATCTTGAGTTTTTATGCGATTTATCAGGTCTTTCAAAGGAGGACCAGGAACGTGCGGCGGTCTCAGTCCAAAAAGGCCTCTACGCCCAACCTTTACGGTATTTGGCGATGTCCATGCAAAACAACTGGCGTGTAAATCTAGGATTGGTTCCAGGCTTCGAACGTTTCAAGGGGACAATTATCAAAGTCCCGAATCCAGCCGCATACGTCGTCTCTAAAGTTTTGATCCGGGGTGAACAACGTAAGCCTGCATCAATGGAAAAGGACTGCTTCTATATCTACGAGGTATCAGTTGTTTTCCGTGACGCGCTACATGCTATACGGAAAGAATACGATCAACTAGAACCATGTAGTCCAAAGAGGAAGAAGCGGTTTACGCATGAGGCAAGGAACCTTTTTGGGTCGGGTACAGCATCAGGCCCCGTTAGTGCTGTTGGGGTATACAGAGATCTTGGACAACTGCGAGGAGAAAGCTTTGATATCAATGAAGAGATTGTCCACCGATCCGTGACGAAGATGTTGGATGCCATGCTAGGATAGCATGATTATGAAGTTTCCCTATTTGTGTCGAGCGGGAGAGATGCTACATTTCTCACTGCGGAACAGCATTATGCCGCTCGATAATTGCATCCTCCATCGCCTCAACGCTGGAGAAAGGCCGTGACACACCTATTGCGGCAACCTCGATTCTGCCTTGCCAAATACGCTATGGCGAATGTTTGTGCATATCAACTGACCAGTAATATCGAGGGTGACATAGTGCAGTCGCCGATCCACCTGGCCCGGCTGAAGCCATAATGTGTTATCGATGTTAGCGTACCACTGGCCGCCAAGCTGGTGCGGAGACTCATGAATGTGACCGCTACAGCCGAGCAGCGGCTGATTCTCCTCAATAAAGC
>CAZRCN010000204.1:0-4179 GCA_964598575.1 uncultured Victivallales bacterium
TGCAGGGGCGTAAACGCCTGGAACCCTACGATGTTTTTGCCGCGATCACGTACTAGTCTGTAACTTCACCGTTTTCCTAACAATTTGCCGTAAGAGATTCGCGTGTACGAGTACGTGTAGGAGTACGGATTTCTCCCAATGCCACCTCGTACTCGTACACATACTCGTACACGCATATCTCTCTGCTCTCAATGCCCCCGAAGTTTCAAGCCGGCATCATCCGGGTCTCTCCGGGGCCGCTTGCTGCAGGCGTTGCTTGAGGGTGGTCCGGCGCTGGCGCATTTCGTTGTTTGCAATTGCCATATATAGGGCCTTGTAGGACCCGATAATGCAAACAAGCTGCCGCCCGCGGGTGACGCCGGTATACAGCAGGTTGCGTTGCAGTAACTTGAAGTGCTGCGTCGCAATCAGCAGGACAACCGCCGGATATTCGCTGCCTTGCGATTTATGGATGGTGCCCGCATACGCATGCACAAGTTCATCCATCTCGGCAAAATCATACGCGATACGTCTGCCGTCCATGTTGACAACAAGCTGTTGTTCCTCGGTATCTACGTGGGCAATGGATCCGATATCTCCATTAAAGACTTCCTTGTCGTAATTATTCCGGATTTGCATCACGCGATCGCGTTCGCGGTAGATACGCCCAAAACGTTCGAGCTGCGGTCCGGACGGATTGAGTGTCTCCTGCAGGATTGCGTTCAGGTTATCGGTTCCGAGCTGCCCCCTGCGCATCGGGGAGAGGACCTGGATGTCTGCCAGCGGATCGAGATGGAAGCGCTGCGGAATGCGATGGGTCACGAGATCCAGCATACGTTGCAGGACTTCGTCCGGTGCGTCGCTAGGCAGGAAATAGAAATCCGAGAGCCCGACCGATGGATCTGGCAGTTCGAGTTTTTCGCCTTGGTTGATGCGGTGTGCATTGCGGACGATGTGACCGCCGGTTTCCTGCCGGAAGATAGTCTGCAGTGCTTCGCAGGGAATGACGCCGGCATGAATCAGGTCGCGCAAGACATTGCCGGGGCCTACGCTCGGAAGCTGGTCAATATCCCCAACCAGTATAAGGGTCATCTGATCGGGCAAAGCCTCGACCAGTGCGGCCATCAAGGAAACGTCCATCATGGAGACTTCATCCAGAATCAGGCAATCACCTTCCAATGGATTGTCACGGTTGTATTCAAAGGCCGAAGTCTGCGGCATGAACCGTAGCAGTCGGTGGATGGTGACGGCTTCATGTGATGTGGCCTCGCTCATGCGGCGTGCGGCGCGGCCCGTCGGTGCCGCGAGATAGATTTGCAGCTTGCGACGGCGGTACACATCAACGAGCGCCCGTATAATGGTCGTTTTCCCGACGCCCGGTCCACCTGTGATAATAGCAACCTTGCTGTCGAGCGCCATCTCCAACGCCAGCCGCTGGCGCGGGGCAAAATCAATGTGCATTTGTTCTGCGGCCCAAGCGACAGCTTTGGCGGCTTGAATGGGTTTGAACGCGGGCGGATGGTGGAGCAGGGAGGTTAGGCGTGAGGCAATGGTTCTTTCCTCGCAATACAGCGACGTGAGGTAGATGCGGTCTTCCTCCCGCGTCAGCCAGGTTCCCGCGCATTCAGCCTGCAAGGCTTCCCCGAGAATCTCGATGGTAATGCCCAGTAGTTGCTCGGCATAGAGCAGGAGTTCGGCCTCGGTGCAATAGCAATGGCCTTCCTCCGAAAGCGTCCGCATCACATAGACAATGCCAGCCCGGGCGCGAATAATGGAATCTTCGGGAATGCCGAGGCTCATGGCGACGCTATCAGCAGTTTTAAACCCGATACCCCATACATCGGCACATAACCGATACGGATTCGTGCGGACAAGGGCAATGGCATCTGAACCATATTGACGATAGATCCGGGCTGCCTGGGCAGTACCGATGCCATGCCCCTGCAAAAAGATCATGATGTCACGAATGCCACGCTGCTCATTCCAGGAGTCCTTGATGCGCCGACGCAGCACGGACCCGATACCTTCGATCTCTTCCATGCGCTGTGACTCTTTTTCGATGATGCGCAAGGTATCGGCCCCAAAGTGTGCAACCAGCCGTTTTGCCATGACCTTGCCGATGCCGCGTATCATGCCGCTGGCGAGATACCGTTCGATGCCCTTGGCGGAATGCGGGGCAATGCAGGTCAAGCTGTCGGCCTGGAATTGAAAACCGTGTCGTGGGTGGCGGAGCCAGCTTCCCTCGGCGCGCAGGGTTTCACCGACCCATACCGATACGCTGTTTCCGACGACAGTGACGGGGTCGGGATGTTGATCAGCCTTGACCCGGCAGACCGTGTATCCGTTCTCTTCATTGCGGTATACAATGTTTTCTACAACCCCCTGCAACGTTTGCGGCTGACCGGTCTGTACATCAGGCGGTCGCGTCGGCTTGGGCTTTCTGCGGTAATGGCTATGGCTCGGTTTTTTCATGGTGTGGGTACAATCAAGTATTTTACGGTGCGCGTATTCAGGGCTAGGGCAAACAGCTAGATACGGGATAGCAAAAGGCCGGTATAGAGGAAACCATCACGGAACTGTTGGAGGGAAAACGATTCATTGGGTGCGTGGATTCGATCTGTTTCATGTCCAAATCCTGTCAAGAGCGGGGTCGCACCGGATACGGCTGCCAGTTGTGCGACGATGGGGATGGAGGCGCCTTCCCACCGATGCACGAGCGGCAGGTCGGGCCTGACCAGTTGCAGGCAATCCTGCGCGGTTTGGTAGTAGGGCGCATCCGGCTCAAAACGCATACCCGGACCCCCGACCCCTTGCTGTGTGATGTCCAGTTTGATGCCCGGCGGGGTATGTTCACGCAAAGAGGTTATGATGGCGGCCAGCACGCTTGCGGGGGCCTGCCCCTGGACGAGACGGGCTGAGAGCTTCATGGTGGCAGAAGACGGGATGATGGTCTTCATGCCGGGGCCCGCATAGCCGGCATGTAATCCATTGATCTCGAGCGTTGGCAGGAACCCTACGCGTTCGTAGGCCGGCAAGGACCGGATACCGCCTTCCGGCAGGGTTCCGGTTTGCTGCCGGTAGGCTTCGGCCTGAAAGACATCAGAGGCCGCCAGGGCTCGTTCCTTGTCGGTGGGCGGTTCCACACCATCATAGAACCCGGGGATGGTAACGCGTCCTTCCTGGTCGTGGAGTTGTGCGCACATGGTCGCTGCTGCCTGTGCGGCATTGGGTGCAAGTCCGCCATGCAAGCCGGAGTGCAGATCGTGATCAGCACCGCTGAGAGTGGCACTTACGTGCACGAGTCCTCGCAGGCCCATAATCATGGTGGGGGCACCGGAGGCTACGGTCCCCGTGTCATGCACCAGTAGCAGTTCGGCTTGTATCTGATCGGCCCATGCCGCCAGATTTGCTGCAAGGCCGGTGCTGCCACTTTCTTCTTCGCCCTCGATTAAACAGATCACCGTTCGGTCCAGCGTACCGGCTTCCAGTAGCGTTCGAATGGCCCAGAGGGTATAGAGAAGCTGCCCCTTGTTGTCCTGGGCGCCCCGTGCGTAGAGGCGATCCTGCCGCCACTGTGGCTCAAACGGTGGGGTGGTCCAGTCCTCGAGGGGATCGACGGGTTGCACGTCGTAATGCCCGTACACGAGAATCGGGGGCTTGTCAGATTGACCGACATGAGTGGCATACAAGAAGGGAGCCCCGCCGGTCTCCACAATCTGTGCCTCGAAATTGCAGTTTCCGAGCCATTGCGCCAGCCAAGCGACACAGGCACGGCAGTCGGCTTCATGTGCAGGGTCTGTGGCAATGGTTGCAAAACGCAAAAAGGTATCCCAGTCGGCCAGCATGGCATTCCGGCAGTTTTCAAAGGCAGCTTCCATCCAGCTCCGGTCCATAATCAGACTCTCCTGCATCTTTCGATTATCAGTGATGACATTCCCGTTTGTGCGTGTGCTCCTCTTTATAGGGCGGGAAGCGTAAAGGCGCAAGCGGGAAGGCTGGCGGTTGACGAAAAAGCGCTGTTCGCATGGGCTGGGATGCGGTAGGATTAGCGTGCATCATGTGGATCGCACAAAAAGCAAGAAGGAGAAGCACTGTCAAAAGTTTTATGAAAACTTATGAAAAGGGGAAACGGTATACGATTACGGGCGAGGATTACGGATTACGAGGAAAACGAAGCACCAATCGTCCATCGTAATCGTC
>CAZRCN010000205.1:0-4173 GCA_964598575.1 uncultured Victivallales bacterium
TGGCCATGTGCCACGAAATGACTAAAACGAACCCACAGATTCTGCGGAAGAGCCTAAAATAATTGGGTTGAGGCTCTACGCGACTTCACTGAGGAAATGGCTCTGTTTGAGCGTTGCGCTTGTTCGGGGGCGGGAGGTTCTGGTGGCCGCAATATGGTTATGACCATCTGTTCGGGGTCCAGGAGGCGCTGGGCAGCGCGCTGGATGTCTTTGGCCGTGACGGCTTGTAGTCGTTCCGGCAAGCTGAATACAGATGCTGCACCGAGACCGTAGCGTTCGTGTAGGGCTGACTGCATGGCGAGTTGCCGCTGGTTCTGGAGGCTCATCTGGTGTTGGGCTATCATGCGTGCCACAGCCCGTTGCTGCTCATCGGCAGTCAGCCCCTGCTCCCGCACACGGGCTAGTTCCTGCCGTAGGAGTTTTTCGACGATGTCGATGGATGCCGGCGCTGTTCCGGCATAGACGGCAAAAAAGCCCGGATGCAGGCCGACTTGCTGTGTGGCACCGGTGAAGTAGGCCAGCCCGCGGGTTTCGCGGATTTCCTTTGCGAGATTGGATGCCAAGCCGCTCATGGCGGTCTGGAGGATGGCAAGTGCTTCATGGTCGGGGTCAAGAATATCGATGCCCGGCACCCCGACGAGGATGATGGCCTGCTCCTGTTCGGCCGTATGCACGGTACGCTGCGCGTTGGTGCGGCGGACGGGTTCGGCGCGGATCTCCGGCGGCGAACGGCGTGGCATATCGGCAAATGCCGCAGTAATCTTGCGGCGGATGTCTTTGCTATCCACATCGCCAAAAACGGCAAGAACGAGATTGGAAGCGGTGGTCAAGCGTTGGTGATGGTCCTGAAGGTCTTCGCGGGTAAGGCTGGAGACGGTGTCGAGCGCTCCGGCCGGCGGATAGCGGTAGGGGTGGGAATCAAACAATGACGCACGAAAATGGTCCATGGCCAGGGACATGGGCTCATCTTGTCGATTACGGAGAGCGGCAAGCTGCCGGGTCTGCTGGCGTTCGAATTCATCCTGCGGGAAAACGGGATGGAGGAGGCAGTCGCGCAGCAATGTGAGGAGCAGATCGGTATCCTCTTGCAGGCCCTTGGCTGTAATGCCGAAGGCATTGAAGCCGGAAAAGGCCGAGAGGGAGGCCCCACGGGATTCGATGGCAAGGGATATTTCGTGGCTGGTACGTGTCGTGGTGCCGCGGGTAAGGAGATCTGCCATCAGGGACGTAATGCCGGCCTCGGCGGGGTTCTCTGACAGAAGCCCGCCTTGCAGGGCGGCCGCCATGTAGACAAAGGGCAGGCGCGGAGCCGGGCGGACGAGCAGGACGACACCATTGTCCAGTGTGTATCGCTCCAGCGGGCCGGCGGCCGGTGTTGCGGTTTCGGCGGCGGTTGTGTTGGTGGTGGCTGTATCTTGCGGGGCCAGGATGGTTTGGGTCCTGTACGCCGGATCGAGCCATTTGCGTGCGACCCGCTGCACATCGGCAGGTGTAACGGCGGCAAGCTGTTCAGCCCACCAGGTGTCGAGGGTCGGGTCGCCGGCGAGGTGCTGATAGTGCCCGTAGTGGGCTGCCTGTCCGCTCATGGTGGTAAAGGACTGGAGCGTATCGGTCAGCATCATGCGTACGGCGCGCGCAACCTCCGCTTCTAGAAATGTACCGGTGCGGAGGTCTGTCAGTTGGGTTTGCAGCGCAGCCAGGCTTTCCGGCTCCTGCCCGGGTTCGAAGAGACCTGACACCCCGAAGAATCCGCGGTTGAAATGCCAGGCACTGACTTGCAGGAAATGTCCGGAGGATTCTACCAGTGCCTGTTGCAAGCGGGATGTGCGTCCGCTGCCGGCGATGCGTGCCAATACGTGCAGGGCCGCGGTATCGGGGTGAGGATAGGCCGGTACGTTCCAGAGGATGCCCAGGCGGGTGAGCTGGACGTCATCGGTATAGCGGGTATAGCGCGGGGCCACTTGCCGGGGTTCTTCGGGTAGAACGAGGGGCTCGCGCAGTGGACGACGCAGGTCGCCAAGGGTTTCCTGGATGTGTTGGCGGATGCGGGCGGCATCCATGTTGCCGGCTATGACGATGGTCGCGTTGTCGGGGGCATAGTGCCGGCGGTGGAATGCAACAAGATCCTCCCGCGTGAGTTGCAGAAAGGTATCGGTGTAGCCGATGACGGGGTGTCGGTAGGGGGAAACACGCAGGGCGGATTGCCAGAGATGGCGCGAAAGGACCCGCGCGGGCTGATCGGCCCCCATCGCAATTTCGCGGCGAATGACCTCGCGTTCGGATTGCCACTCTGACGCAGCCAGGGCGGGGGCAAAGATGGCTTCGGCCAGGAGATCGAAGGCTACCTGCCAGTTGTGTGCGGGCAAGTCGGCATAATAGACTGTTCGGTCGAAGGTGGTGTAGGCATTGACACGGCCGCCAGCATCCTGAATCTGCCGGGAGAGTGCGCCGGGCGGCATGTTCGTGGTGCCCTTGAAGATCATATGTTCGACGGCATGGGCTACGCCGCTGCCGGCAAACGGGGCTTCATGGATGGACCCGCTGTGAATCCAGATTTGTACCGAGATAACCGGTGCGGATGCGTCGGGCTTGAGAAGGATCTGCAGCCCGTTTGCGAGGGTATCGGTTTGTAATCGGGCAGCTTCACGCGCAAGGATGGTGCCTGCATCGCGTGGGCCATTGGCGGCCGACAGCGGCAGCGTCAAGAGACACAGCAGTGCGCTGCTGCGCATAAAAGCAAAAAGAGGATGATGTCTGTGCATTATGGTGTTTCCGGTGATGGTGTGGTTTCGTTCTGGTTCGGTGTCGGGGGGGGGGGCGTCTCTGCGGGTGCAGGCAGGAAGGGCTTTTGGTAGGCTTCTGCAAAGTAGTGCCCATTGGCAAAATCGGATTCGGCGTCATCCTCGGTTTTGCCGAGGATGCCGGCTTGAACGAGTTGAAAAACGATGGCTCCGATATCTTCCGTGCGATGGATACCCCAGGCGTCAAGCACGGCAAATGTGATGGGGCCGAATTGCTGGAGTGCATAGGTACGAAAGCCGTCTGCCAGTTCCTTGCCGGACACATGTCGGAGGTTGCTGCCGGGCGGGATCTCGATATGCTCGACGGTGTAGGTGAGGGCTTCGCGCACGAAGAGGTAGGCTTCGGGGTCGTAGCGGTCATCCTTCCGGCAGATATCAAAGACGGTTTCCATCAAGAGGAAACCTCCTTGCACGCGTCTGCCAGTTGGCGGGCCTTGGCTTGCATGGCCTCGGTGCCGGCATATGCGCCAGCCTGCCAGTTCCAGTGATGCCCGTCGTTCTTGAAACGGGGTACGACGTGGAAATGCAGATGGGGGACCGCTTGTCCGGCGGCGGCACCATTGGCCTGATGTAGGTTGATACCGTCCGCGTTCCAGGCTTGTTGCTGCGCGACCATGACCCGCCGCACGGTTTGCATGCATGCGGCGAGTATATCCGGCGAGGCCGCCGTCAAGGGGTCAATGTGCTGCTTGGGAATGACGAGCGTGTGTCCTTCTATCAGGGGCGCAATGTCCAGGAAGGCCAGGGTAACGGCATCCTCGTAGATGCGCGCACAAGGTGCTTCGCCCGCAATCATGCGACAAAAAATACAATCGGTCATGTTGTTCTCCCGTGGTTTGCGTTGGCATGTGTTGGTCTGGCATGCTATCACTGGACCCGTTATGGTCCTGCTTTGCTGTCAGGGCGTAGGATAGAGGAGACGGGGCATACCTGCAAGCAGAAGCTACAGGGTGCCCTGGCCCCGGGCGCGCCCAAGATGATGCATGTTGAAACTTATTACAGCGTTTGCGGTGGGGCCCGGTTAACGAGAACGGCGACGAGATTGGTGAACGATTGTGTTTTCCCTACCCATGTCCGCCGTAGCTTTAGCGAAGGAGGATCGTTATCCGTTCTCGTTGCCGTTCTCGTCGGCCGAAATCGGGTGTTTGTATTGTGGTCATAGGAAAGTAAAACCACAACATATAGTGGTTCAAGTTGAAGTTACAGACTAGCGCCGGCCCCGAGCGCGCTCGGATAATACAGAGGAGAAACTTGGGGAATCGGCGGACGATTACGGGCGACGATTACGATGGACGATTGAGAAAAAATCCTCGTTAGCCGTAATCGTCGCCCTCGTGCCAAGTGAAACGTGAAACGTTGGGAGGTGCCTATA
>CAZRCN010000206.1:0-4143 GCA_964598575.1 uncultured Victivallales bacterium
CAAGTAGTTCTTTCAGGTGATCAACATATTTTTCGGCACCACCGCGGCGATAGCCTGTGCGGTCCAGCTCTTTGCCTTCTGCGTCCACGAGCAGAATCGTGGGAAACCCGCGTATCCCGAATTCTTTCATCAGGGCTTCATTCTGCTTCCTGGTCTCCGCCGGAATTTCCTTTCGACGGGGAAAATCCAGCTCGAGCAGCACGAGGTTATCTTTGGCATAGGCCTGGAAAGCCTCCTGCGAAAAGACTTCCTTCTTGAGCTTGATGCACCAACCGCACCAGTCCGACCCGGTAAAGTCGACTAGGATCGGAACCCCCTTCTCCTTGGCCTGCTTCTTGGCTTCCTCGAAGTCTGTCAGCCAGTTCCCGCCTGCCTCCGCTGCGGCGACACCGCCCAATAGTAGCCCTACAACCAGGGCCAATCTGTAACGTATCATAACTACCTCCTATATGTGTAAGTCGCAGCAGATACGGATTCCTTACTGGGCATACTCGATTTCTGCCGATTCCCGCAATTCTTCGAGATACGCACGCACCACTTCCTGCTTCTCCTGCATCGTCAGCTGCTCGGAAATTTGTGCCCGGGCCTCATCATCCAGCTCTGCCTCCTCGGCTTCCTGACGATCCGTCACCAGGATCAGGTGATATCCGAAATCCGTCTCAACAATTTCGCCGACTTCGTTGAGGGGCTGCGAAAAGGCAGCGGCCTCGAATGGCGGCACCATCTGACCACGCTGAAAGGTTCCGAGATCACCGCCCTCAGCACTGCTAGGACAGGCAGAATGCTCGCCGGCTGCCTCTGCAAATGTCATTTCCTCGGCAATCAGCTTCTCGCGGATCTCTTGCAGCTTCGCCTTGGCCTCCGCGTGTGCCTCTTCATCAGCATCCTTCTCCACTGAAATCAAGATGTGTTTGGCCGACACACTCTCGGGTGTACCAAACTGCGCCTTGTTTTCCTCGAAAAAGGCGACCACATCCTCCTCCGTCGCATCAGCCACATCTACCGTTTTCTCATCCAGCATCTTGCGTATCCGCATGTCCGCCACAACATCGCGCTGGAGTTCCTCCATTGTGATGCCCTGCATCGCCATACGTTGCTGCAAATTGGTTTCACCACCAAAGTACTCCTGCAGCTGCTGCATGTACTCGGCAATATCCTCTTCAGACACTTCCACCGCTGCCTCTTCGGCCGCCTGGCTCAACAGGGTCTGGTCAATAAACTGGTTCACGATCTGTCCTTGCATCTGCTGCTTGACCATTTCGGCCCGCTCCGGCGGCAACTGCGCAAACTGCGGCGAGGCAAGTGCCTGCTGCAACTGCTGGTCCACCTCAGAACGCAGCAGCTCCTCCCCATTCACGGAGGCCACCACCTCGGAGCCATCTTCGGCTGGCGCAGCCGCATCCTCTGTCGGCTGCCTGGCCTCAACCGGCCCAATGCCCGTCTCGGCCTGTACCGGGGTAGACTCTGCTCCCATCGACTCTGCCTGTGTCTCTTCCTCCTTGCAACCGGCCACTACGCCCACGGCAACGGCCAACATCATCACGGTCACTACTTTCATTTTCTCCTCCATCATCTTCTTTCTCCTCTCGGTTCTTTGTTTGGTTTCCAAACACACGAATCATAAGCCTAGCAAACGAGTAGCCTGTCTGCAAACATCATTTCAACACCCTTTGCTGAAAAGCAACTTGCGTTCCCGCCCACATGCCGCCATACTTGCAAACCTACCCTCGTAGCTCAGTTGGATAGAGCATCGGATTTCTAATCCGAGGGTCGCAGGTTCGAGTCCTGCCGGGGGTGCCACTGAGACTTAACGACTTACGCATATTCCAGCAAGCCTGCTTGTTCCTTATGTTCTGTTGTGCCGCATTTGTGCCTAGTATAGTTCTTATTCCGCTTTCCGCCCCTACCTCCCAGCCTTCACCGCAATGGCACGCGCGCGATGCATCTTTGCGGGAAGACGTCCATCATGAGAATTGCTGTGTCCGTATGCACGCTGTGCGAGCACGACTACAGCACGGCGTCAATCGCCCCACCGACATCCTGCCAGTCGCCGATCAGCACAGGCGTGCTTTGGCCCTTAATCGCGTCCGGCTGGGTTATTGCCGGCGCCAGTTCCTGGCTGGGCAGAGTGTAGATGAAAGGTACATCACCGGAATCGAACTTGGCCTTAAAGCTGTTGGCCAGCACGGACAGCTCACTGCCGAAGTTTGTCCCCTGATCATCGGCTACCATCGCCTTGCCCGTGAGAAACAGAATGCCGCGCAGGGCGGCGGGTGTCAAACTATACACATACACGTTGTATTCGAAGGTCGCCGTGGAATCGCCGATGTCGGGTTTTGGCGAGGGCAGCGCGCCCCAGGAACTGCCGTCCGGAACCGCCTGGGTCGCCATCATCGCTGGAATGTGCTCACCCCAGTAGGCCCGCCATTCCGCGATGTAGCGCCGTACATTGGCAAGATAATAGGGATTATCATAATACTGGCTGCCCACCGTCTTGTAGTCCTCCATCAAGCTAGGGGCCTCCTTCAGGAACTCGGGGGCGATCCAGTTCTTGATCGGGATGTCTTTCCTGGCTTTAAGGAATATGATCCCGACCGGTTGCCCTGTTTTGGCTGCCATGCGGTGACCAAGCGCGGCCGCCAATCCCTCGGCATCTTTCCAGTAGGCTGCCATACGGTTGCTGAATTTGCCATCCGCCTGCTTGATCCTCGGGGTACGCGATGTGCAGATACTGAAACGGCTGGGCTCCGGCCTGCCGTCGCGGTTCGACTGGTTCTCGATCATGCGCACAATCTGGCCGGAGGGCTGGACCTCCGGCACCTTGAATTCGCCGGCTGGTGCAAAAACACACCAGACATCACCGAACACGATGCCGGTGATGACCCTTTCATGCACCATCTCACCGTCAATTGTGAAATGCACCTTCAGCGTATGCGGCGCCGGGCCCGCTTCCGTCGGCGGCAATGTGACCTGCCACTCGGCCATCTCCGGCGTCACGTCGATGATCTTCTCGATCGTGCCCGCCCCCGATTCCGGCCCGAACGCGAAATGCACCTTGCAGATGCCCTCCTCTGGATCGTCCTGCCATTCCCCGTACTGACGGGTCGAGCCCCAGATGGTGACCGGCTTGCCAGCCTGGAATACGGCGTCATCGCGGAACTGCACGCTAAGCAGCGGCATCTTCCTGTATGCATAGAGCTTTCCGACGGTGGAAGGGTCTATCGTCTCACCGGCAATTTTAAGTTTCTCGTCGGGCCAGGTCTTGCTTGTGACCCTTTCGTGGTCGAAGACAATAAACGGGGTCATCGGCAGCAAGGCCTGATTGTAGAGGTTGGGCTGGAATCCGACCTCGCCGGTGGCGTAGGAGACGCCACGCGGCTTCTTGACCCCGGGCGAGGTCACAATCACCGTATCGCCCTCGATTGTTGCTTTTGCCGGATGCCAGACCCGATCCTCGCCAGCCAGGAAGAAGAGTTTTACCTGATCATCCCCGTTCGGGATGACCTTGGGATCAGCGTATCCGGTCGAATCCTCATGGCGCTCGACCGCATGGTAAGCCGTGCTTGCAACAACGAGACCGCCCTTGACATTATCAAACGTGATGGTCAGTTTATCGCCATCAACCTCGTACGCCTTGAACATCGGGCCATCGACAACAAGATCCTTGGCCTTGCCACTCGTCTTACCTGTCTGGAGCTGTGTCGAGGTGATCACCGCCGCAGGGTATTGATTTTTGAGCGCGTGCAGCGCCAGACGCTGTCCGGGAACGGCCTTGCTCCGGTAGTGAATGGCACCACTGATATCGATCTGCGAGGCCATGCCGGTGTGGGGGATGTCGCGAGCCAGCCAAGTCCCGAGGCGCATCTCGGCGGTCGAATCGATGCTGGGGTTGTTGATCTCCTGGCCGACGTGCCGCATTCCGGCACTGTAGAACTGGTGGAAATAGACCGGCAGTTCCGGCCTGTCCCAGACAATGCGCCAACCGCGCACCAGGCTATGCAGATTGTTGTAATACTTCAACCCCTCCCACATATTCGCATAGCCCTGATTCCAGATTGCGCCGCGTATCGCGTAGGGCACCACCGGACGCAGGCGCCCATTGAACAGCCAACTGGCATCGCGGTTGCTTCTCAGATTCCCGGG
>CAZRCN010000207.1:0-4119 GCA_964598575.1 uncultured Victivallales bacterium
GAGCTGCATGTCCCCGGCAACCCAGGCTTATCTGACAACGAAACCCAAGAGCATTACCACCGAGGCAAACGGTTGTCCGGTCAGTATCTGCGGGGAACTTGCGGCACGCCCGCAAGCCCTGCAACGGCTCCTGCAGTACAAGATCAGCAGCCTGAGTGTTGCCTCCCCGCTTATACCAAGTCTTAAGGAAGCTATCCGGACATGCTAACCCCTAACAGAAACTGCACACACAATGGCCGCTAGGAATCAAACGTCACGAGGTACAACCTAATGCAAGATAAGGCGCAAGCATTTCATGCCATGCAGCCAGAGGACGTATTAGACAGCATGGAGGTCACCCCCGGACAGGGGCTGACACGGGAACAGAGCACCGAGCGAAAACAGCGTTTCGGCGCCAATGCCATCCGTACATCGAAACAACGTGGAGCACTCAGTATCTGGGTTGCGCAATTCCGCAGTGTCGTGGTTGGCATTCTCGCTGCTGCTGCCGCGCTCGCATTCGGGTTTGGTAAGCTGGCCGAAGGCATTGCCATTCTGGCTGTAATACTCATCAATTGCTTGATTGGGTTTCTCAGCGAATGGCGGGCGGCACGCTCGATGGAAGCCCTGCAAAAGATGGGGAAACGACGTGTTCGGGTTCGTCGGCAGGGCCAGGAGCACGAGATCGAGGCAACAGACCTCGTGCCGGGCGATATCTGCCTGCACGAAAGTGGCGATATGATTTCTGCCGATCTGCGTTTGATCGAAGCCAACAAGCTGCAAGTAGACGAATCAACATTAACGGGCGAGTCGATCGCCGTAACAAAACAAACGGAGCCCGTGCCGGAAGACGCGGTACTGCCTGATCGAACGAGCATGCTATACCGGGGCACCACAATCACATCCGGATCTGCCGCCGGGGTCGTTGTGGCCATCGGCATGGATACGGAATTGGGGCGTGTTGCCGATATGGCACAAGGCGCTGACCGTGATGAGTCTACCCCCCTCGAACGCCGGCTGAATCAGCTCGGCCAACGCTTGGCCTGGGTCGCACTGGGCGCCGCAGCCGTCGTCGCCGGGGCAGGGATTCTTTCCGGAAAATCCTGGGTTTTGATGATAGAAACCGCGATTGCCCTCGGGGTTGCCGCGGTGCCGGAAGGTTTACCGTTTGTTGCCACCATTGCCCTGGCACGCGGCATGTGGCTGATGGCACAAAAGCAGGCCCTTATCAATCGCCTCCCGGCCGTGGAAACACTGGGCACAACCGATATCATTATCTCTGACAAGACCGGCACCCTCACGGAGAATCGCATGGAAGCCGTCACGCTGGTAACACCATCGCAGGCCTATGACCTTAAAAAGGAGCAAACGTCTACACCTGGGGATGACGCGGTCTTTGCGCGCTGCCTCGAAATTGGCGCCCTCTGCAACAATGCCTCCATCAGCGATCGCGACGGCGACGGCCAGGCCGAGGAAACCCAGGGAGATCCTACCGAAGTAGCCCTACTCGTTGTCGCAGCCCGCTTTGGCCTCGATCGACAGGAACTCTTGCAGCAAAAGCCGGAAGTACACGAAGAGGCATTCAACGCCGAACGCATGATGATGGCAACCGTCCACAAGGCCAATGGGCACTTCAGCTACGCCATCAAAGGTGCCCCACAGGCTGTTATCGAAGCATGCGATGCCGTTGCCGGCAACAACCATACGAAAACCATGACGCCTGAGCAGCAGGAGACATGGAAGCAGCAGGCCCAGGATCTGGCGGGACAAGGCCTGCGCGTCCTTGCCCTGGCGGACAAGGAAGCCGATTCCGGCGAAGCAGCCCCCTACGAGGGGCTGCGCTTTCTGGGCCTGATCGGCTTGCTCGATCCACCTCGCAAACAGATTCGCACATCGATTCAGGCCTGCCATCAAGCGGGCATCCGGGTGATTATGGTCACGGGCGACCAACCCGAGACCGCCCAGGCCATTGCGACCGATATCGGCTTGTATGCCGACAACCAGCAAACCGTCCTGCACGGTGCCGAATTGGGAGACATGGAAGACATCTCCGAGGAAAACAAACAGCACATATTGCAGGCACCCGTCTTTGCGCGCGTAAGCCCGGAGCAAAAACTTCGGATACTCGAATTGTTTCAAGCCGAAGGCCATACCGTTGCCATGACGGGCGACGGCGTGAACGATGCACCGGCCCTGGAAAAAGCCAGCATCGGTGTAGCCATGGGCAAACGGGGTACGGATGCGGCCAAGGAAAGTGCCGATATGGTCTTGAAGAACGATGCCTTCTCCAGCATCCTGAGCGCGGTCGAACAGGGACGCGTGATATTCGGGAACATCCGTAAATCTGTCATTTTCATGTTGTGCACCAACGGTGCCGAAGTTGCGGCTGTGGGGATTGCCTCCGTGCTCGAATGGCCCCTACCCATACGCCCACTCCAGATCTTGTACCTGAACGTCATTACCGATGTCTTCCCGGCCTTGGCCTTGAGCGTCGGCAAAGGAGATCCGGAAAGAGCCATGCAGCGTCCCCCGCGCGACGCCGGCACCTCCGTGCTTGGTCGTCGCGAGTGGTTGGCTATAAGCCTCTGGAGCAGCATCATGTGTGCCTGCGTGCTCGGCGCACTCCTGGCAGCACTTCACATCCTCGGCTTCCCGGCTACGCAGGCCGTGACCGTATCCTTCCTTACGCTGGCCTGTGCCAAACTATGGTTTGTCTTCAACTTGCGGGATGCCGGAACCAGCATCGTACAGAACGATGTTGCGCGAAACCCCTGGGTCTGGACCGCTCTGGCAGCATGTATCATCTTGCTGATAGCCGCCGTATATATAGCACCGCTCAGCGCATTGCTAGAGACCGTCCATCCGGGCTGGAAAGGCTGGAGCACCATCCTTGCCATTAGCCTCATCCCCATGCTGGCGGGCCAAACCCGCCTATACATCAAAGGCAGAAGCAGGTAACTGCATTCGGACTTACAGTAGAGGCTGGCCAACGGACAAGCAGAATCGTTCTCATGAAATTCTAACGATTTTTCGTTTGGCAGTCCAACATCAATGAGGATACGATCCGAACAAACAGCTAGGAAAAACCAGCCAAGAAATACAAAAAGGAGAATCCCATGGGCAGTAGTCAATGTCGGAAGAGGCGTGGTACGTCGCACTGGTTGGCAACAGTGACCGCTGTCATCACGGTATATGTTGGTAGCATGCAGGCCAGCGGCGCTGGCATGATTTTCTCGCAGTATGTTGATACGGATGCAGGAAAAACCCCTAAAGGTGTTGAGGTCTGGAACAACACCGGATCAACCATCGACTTCAGTGCCCAGACGCTGGTGATCGAAAAAGGGGTCAATGGGGGTGCACCCTCACCCGACTTCACCCTGACCAATGGAACCTTGACGAATGGGGCCGTACTGGTGATCGGTACCTCGGATATGGGCCCTGATCACGAGAAAGCCTTTGATTTCAACGGCAACGATGCCCTCGTGCTGACACTTGGGGGCATCACAAATGATGTCTTGGGTCTGCCCGGGAATGACCCCGGCACGGCCTGGTCGAGCAACGGGGTAAGTACCGCCGACCAGAACATCCAGCTCAAAGAAGGCATTACCGACGGCGTTACCGATGGGTGGACGGATCCCAGCATCCGATTTGAAACCGTATCCACAAATCCCAGCGGGGCGGGCGGATTGGACGGGTTTGGCTTTGCTCCAGGTGAAACGGGTGGCAGTACCCCGGAAATGGTTGCCACGGGTGCCGCCGATGACCTGCTCACCACTAATGGAACGGCTTCTGTTTCGACATCGGTGGAGATCACCGGCGCAAACCTTACGGCGGATATCACCGGCACGGCCCCCACAGGCTTCGAGATCTCGACCGACGACGTCACCTGGTCGAATGAAGTGCATTTTACTCAGAGTGGTGGCAGTGCCAGTGGCACGCTCTACATTCGGCTGTCGGCCTCTGCCGCGATTGCAACGTACAGCAGTACCATAACGCTTGCCAGCACCGGTGCTACTGACCTCGAAGTCCCGGTCACAGGTACCGTCACCCTGGCCGCACCTGTCACGCAGCCGGCTTCCAGCGTGAAGTCCCGGACGTTTTCCGCCAACTGGGGGCAGGTGTCGGGGGCGACCGCTTACC